>NZ_JBWKKH010000011.1:48155-67054 GCF_056431645.1 Saccharopolyspora sp. NPDC045839 | reverse complement strand
TTGACCAAGGGGGGCGTTTTCGACTCTGGGACCCAGACCCGGACACACGCAGTCCGGGGGCACCGGGTCATTTTTTTCGCGAAAAACCGCCACCCGGCACGCGTGGCGAGCGCCGGTTTCGCGCGAAAACGGCGCACAACACACCCGGGCGTGTCCGCGACACCCGCCCGCTCCCGGCGGTCAGCGGGGCGGGCCGCCGTCGAGGCGGATGAGGCGGCGCTCGACCGCCGCGCTCACCGCCGCCATCCGGCTGTCCACCCCGAGCTTCGAGTAGATGTGCACCAGGTGCGTCTTCACCGTCGCCTCGCTGATGAACAGCTTCCTCGCCAGCTCCTTGTTGCCCAGGCCCTGCGCCAGCAGCTCCAGGATCTCCACCTCCCGGGCGCTCAGCGACTGCTCCGGCGCGCGGCTGCGCTGCAGCAGCCGGGATGCGATCTCCGGCGAGAGCATGGTCTTGCCCTGCGCGGCCGCCCGGATCGCCTGGAACAGCTCCTCCGGCGGGCCCGCCTTGAGCAGGTAACCGGTGGCGCCCGCGTCGATGGCGCGGGTGATGTCGGTGTCGGCGTCGTAGGTGGTCAGCACCAGCACCCGCGGCGGGGTGTCCAGCGCCAGCAGCCGCCGGGTCGCCTCCACGCCCTCGACGCCGTCGCCGAGCTGGAGGTCCATCAGCACCACATCGGGCCGGAAGGCGTCCGCCTGCCGCACGGCCTCCACCGCGGTCGCGGCCTCGCCGACGACCTCGATGCCCGCATCCCCGGCGAGCAGCGCCTGCAGCCCGGCCCGCACCACCGGGTGGTCGTCGACCACCAGCACCCGCACCGCGTCCGTCACGAGATCCCTCCCACCGGCAACGTCGCCGCCACCGCCGTGCCCTCACCGGGCCGGCTCTCCACCGCCAGCGTGCCGCCCGACTGCTCCACCCGCGCCCGCATCCCGGACAACCCGTAGCCCCGCCCGGTGCCGGGGCTCGGGGCGGCGGGGTCGAAACCGGTGCCGTCGTCGCGCACGTCCAACGTGACCTCATCGTCCAAATAGGACAACGTCACCCCGGCGATGCTCGCCGCGCTGTGCTCGCGGACGTTGGCCAGCGCGCCCTGGGCGACCCGCAGCAGCACCGCGTCGTCGGCCGCCCTGGTCGGCAGCGGCTCGCCCACCACCTCGAAGCGGACCTCCACCCCCGACTCCGCCGCGGTCCGGTCGGCCAGCTCGCGCAGCGCCTCCGGCAGCGACTGCCGTTCGAGCGCGGCCGGCGCGAGCCCGCGCACGAACCGGCGGGCCTCGGCGAGGTTGTCCTCGGCGACCTCGCCCGCGCGCCGCACGTGCTCGTTGGTGTCGCCGCCGCGCTCCGCCGCCTGCAGCAGCATGCGGATGCTGGACAGGCCCTGGGCGATCGTGTCGTGGATCTCGCGGGCCAGCCGCTCGCGCTCCCAGCTGATGCCCGCCTCGCGCTGGACTTCGGCCAGTTCACCGCGCGTGCGCACGAGCTGGTCGATCAGCGCCTTGCGGCGTTCGCTCTCCCAGCGCAGCTCCAGGAACACCGCGGTGGCCATCGTCGCGACGGCCAGCGGCACCAGCACGTCGACGACCTCGAACCTCGGCGCCAGCCGCAGCTGCCCGAAGATCACCGTCGCGGTCAGCAGCACCACGGCGATGATCAGCGGCTTGGGCCGCAGCAGTCGCAAGCAGACGAAGAACAGCGGCACCGCGCACCAGCTGAAGCTCGGCGCCACCAGCACCAGCGCGCACCAGAGGGCGACCACTGCGGCCAGCCACAACTGCCGCACGCGCTTGCTCTGCCCCCAGAAGACGACACCGAGCACGTAGACCACGACCAGCGCCCCGGAAAGGCCCAGCAGCAGCGGGGTCACGCCCGCCAGGCCGTGCGCGGCGACGTAGCGCGAAGCCGAAGACGCGAGCAGCACGAAGAAGCCCACGTGCATCGCGCGGTACAGCCAGCCTCCCGGCCGGATGTCGTCGGTCAATGCGGTCCTCTCGTCGCGTCGAAGACACGAACCTAGACGGCGCGCCCCGAGCCCGCATCAATGGATCGGTTGATCCGGGATCCACCGGGCACGGTCGTCGAACGATCCTTTCCGACGACGTCCGGAGCCCGCCTGCGACGGAAGCTTGAAGCACAAGCCAATCGGACCTAGGAGCGAATCCCGATGCAGTCCACCACCCGCAACCGCGCCATCGTCGGCACCCTGGTCGGCCTCGGCATCCTCGGTGGCGCCACCGGCCTGACCGTCGCGCAGGCCGACCCGGCCCAGCAGCAGGCGCCGCAGCGCCCGCCGGCCGCCGTCCTGCAGCAGCCGGTGCTGAGCATCGACGCCGCCACCAAGGCCGCGCAGGCCGCGCTCGACGCCGCCGAGGCCAAGGGCCAGCGCGTCACCGTGTCCATCGTGGACCGCGCGGGCAACGAGCGGGTGCGCCTGACCGGCGACGGCGCGGGCCCGCAGAGCGGCGAGTCGGCGAAGCGCAAGGCGTTCACCGCGGTCGCCTGGGGACGCGCGACCTCCGAGCTGGGCAAGCAGGCCACCGGCGACGGCGCCACGCTGCGCGACATCCCGGGCACGCTGTTCCTCGGCGGCGGCGTCCCGGTGACCGCGGGTTCGCCGATCGCGGGCATCGGCGTGGCCGGTGCGCCCAGCGGCGACCTGGACGAGGAGTTCGCCCGCGCCGGGCTGCAGGCCATCCAGGCCGAGCTGCGGTAACACCCCCCGGCCGGTCCCCGGTGTCGCCGGGGACCGGCCATCACCCGAGCAGGAGGATCCGATGAGGACCGCGCACACCGGCGCGATCGGTCGGCGAGTGGCGGTCGGGATGTTCGCCGCGATCGCGCTCGCCGCCTGCGCCCCGGCCGAGCCGCCGACGGCGCCAGCGACTCCCCCGCCGCCGCCCGCGGCACAACAACAGCCCGCCCCCGAGCAGCACCCGCCCAACCCCGCGGCGGATCAACAGCTGCTGAGCGCCGCCGACGACGGCGATCTCGAGCAGGTGCGTGCCGCGCTCGCCGCGGGCGCGAACGTCGAAGCCCGCGACGAGCGCGAGCGCACCCCGCTGCTGCTGGCCGCGCTCGCCGATCACGTCGACGTCGCCCGCGAACTGGTCAAAGCCGGTGCCGACCCCGACGCGCAGGACGACCGCCGCGACAGCGCCTTCCTGGTCACCGGCGTGACCGGCAGCGTCGCCATGCTCAAAGCGCTGCTGCCCGCCAACCCCGACTTCACGCTGACCAACCGCTTCGGCGGAACCGCGCTGATCCCGGCCGGTGAGCACGGGCACGTCGAATACGTGCGCGCGGCGGTGAAGACCGGCATCGACATCAACCACGTGAACGACCCCGGCTGGACCGCGCTGCTGGAAACCGTGGTGCTCGGCGACGGGAGCGAGCGCTACCAGCAGGTCACGCAGCTGCTCGTGGACGCGGGCGCCGACGTGAACATCCGCGACAGCAACGGGCTGACGGCGCTGCAGCACGCCGAACGCAACGGCTACACCAAGATCGCCGAGATTCTCCGCTCGGCGTCCTGATCGCGGTGGGGCGGGCCCCCGAAAATGCCCCACCGCTCCGGGTGGCGGGCAATGATGCTCTCCACCTCTCGTGAGCGTTCGTTCCGGCAAGAACCGGAACGAACGCTCACGAACCTGCCGGGCCCGGCAGGTTCGGTCACCGGTGGCGGAGGATGATCCGATGGGTATCGCACGCACCGGTGCGGTGCCTGGCGAGCGATGGCTCGCCGCCCGTGCCCCGGCGCAAATTCCCCCGTCGCCGGTGGCACCGCAGCTCAGCCCGGAAAGGATCCCGATACCGATGGCGGATCAACAGCTCCTGCAGGCGGCCCGCACCGGCGACGTCGACGCGGCCCGCGCCGCGCTCGCCGCGGGCGCGAACGTCGAAGCCCGCGACGAGCGCGAGCGCACCCCGCTGCTGCTGGCCGCGCTCGCCGATCACGTCGACGTCGCCCGCGAACTGGTCAAAGCCGGTGCCGACCCCGACGCGCAGGACGACCGCCGCGACAGCGCCTTCCTGGTCACCGGCGTGACCGGCAGCGTCGCCATGCTCAAAGCGCTGCTGCCCGCCAACCCCGACTTCACGCTGACCAACCGCTTCGGCGGAACCGCGATCATCCCGGCCAGCGAGCGCGGCCACGTCGACTACGTGCGGGCAGCGGCCCGCGCCGGACTGAACGTCGACCACGTCAACCGGCTCGGCTGGACGGCGCTGCTCGAAGCGGTGATCCTCGGCGACGGAAGCCGCCCGTACCAGGAGATCGTGCAGATCCTCCTCGACGCGGGAGCGGACGCGAACATCCCCGACCACGACGGCGTCACGGCGCTCCGGCACGCCGAGAACCACGGCTACGCCAAGATCGCCGAGATCCTCCGCTCGGCGACCTGAGCCGAGCTCAGCCGGCCCAGCCGGTGTGCTCGGCCCACTGCCAGGCCCTGGGGAGCGCCTCCGCGAACCAGGGTTCCTTGGCATCCGCGTAGGCCCCGTGGTCCGGGTCGGCGGCGTGCTCCGCCGCCACCTTCCGCTTGAGCGCGAGGTATTCGTCGCGGGCGGCTTCGTCGGTGCGCAGCCACGCCGGGAACAGCAGGGCGACGCGCTGACCCGGCGTGCCGTCGACCCGGACGTGCAAGTTCGCGTAGCGGCCCGGGTCGGCCGACGCGTGGATCCGCTTCTCCCAGAGCGCCGGATCGGGCGCGAAGGTGTGCGGGGTGTCGCCGAGGATGTGCGGCACCACCGGGAAACCCGCCTCGCCCAGCGGCCCGGCGAGCGCGTCCGCATCGGCCAGCGACCGGACCGTCAGCTGCAGGTCGATGATGTCCTTCGCGGGCAGGCCGGGCACCGAGGTGGAGCCGATGTGGTCGACCCGCACGGCCTTGTCGCCCGCCGCGCGCTCGATCCGGGCGATCAGCCGCCGCGCCTGCCGCGGCCACTCCGGATCCGGATCGACCAGCTCGGGCGCCCGCTTCGGCGGGCGGCGGCGCAGCCGCACGTTCTCCTCGAACGGCACCAACCGGCCCTGCCACAGCGCATCGACCTGGGCGTGCACGGCATCGACCGAACCGCTGTTGTCCAGCCACACGTCCGCGACCTCGCGCCGCTGCTCGGTGGTGGCCTGCGCGGCGATGCGGGCGCGGGCGTCGTCCTCCGACAAGCCGCGGTCGATCAACCGCCGCACCCGGTCGGGCTCCGGCGCATCGACGATGACCACCAGGTGGTAGTTCGGCGCGTAGCCGACCTCGACGAGCAGCGGCACGTCGTGCACCACGACCGCGTCGGCGGGCGCCTGCGCCATCCGCTCGGCCGTCAGGTCGCGGATCTTGGGGTGCGTGATCGCGTTGAGGTCCGCGCGCGCTTCGTCGTCGCCGAAGACCTTGCCCGCCAACGCCGGGCGGTTCAGCGCCCCGTCGGCGTCCAGGATGTCTTCACCGAACCGCTCGACGAGTTCGGCCAGCCCGGGCGTGCCGGGCTGCACCACCTCGCGGGCCAGCGCGTCGGCGTCGATGAGCACGGCGCCGCGCTCCACCAACCGCCGGGCCACCGTCGACTTGCCGGACCCGATTCCACCGCTCAGTCCCACCCGCAACACGAAACCCATCTTGCCAGCCGACCGGGCCGCGCGGACCGACGGTGTGAAGTGAACGGTCCGTTCACCTCGATAGACGAGACGAACAGGCCGTTCACCTCCACGACGCCGGGGAGTGGCGGACGCTGCGCCGCTGCGGGTTCCGGAAAAGACTCACGGCCCCGCACCTCGGAAGGTGCGGGGCCGTGGTGTTGCCTCAGCCGCTAGGCGTCAGGCTCACGCACCGCCGGAGAGCTTCTCCCGCAGCGCCGCCAGCTGCGCGTCGCTGGCCAGCGAGCCGCTGTCCTGCTCGTCGCTCGAAGCCGACGAGTAGTTGCCGCCACCGCTGGTCGGCTCCTCGCCGCCACCGGCCGCGGCGGCCGCAGCGGCCTCCGCGTCGGCCTGGCGGGCCTTGACGATCTGGGCGATGTGCTTCTCGTAGCGCGTGTGGGCCTCGGCGTACTGCCGCTCCCATTCCTCACGCTGCTTCTCGTAGCCCTCGGTCCACTCCTGGGTCTCCACGTCGAAGCCCTCGGGGTAGATGTAGTTGCCCTCGTTGTCGTACTCGGCCGCCATCCCGTACTGGGTGGGGTCGAACTCCGAGTCGGGGCTGAAGCCCTCGTTGGCCTGCTTCAGCGACAGCGAGATCCGGCGACGCTCCAGGTCGATGTCGATGACCTTGATCATCACCTCGTCGCCGACCTGGACGACCTGCTCCGGGATCTCCACGTGGCGCTCGGCCAGCTCGGAGATGTGGACCAGACCCTCGATGCCCTCGTCGACGCGGACGAACGCACCGAACGGCACCAGCTTGGTGACCTTGCCCGGCACGATCTGGCCGATCGCGTGGGTGCGGGCGAACTGGCGCCACGGGTCTTCCTGGGTGGCCTTCAGCGACAGCGAGACGCGCTCGCGGTCCATGTCCACGTCGAGGACCTCGACGGTGACTTCCTGGCCGACCTCGACGACCTCGCTCGGGTGGTCGATGTGCTTCCAGGACAGCTCCGAGACGTGCACCAGACCGTCAACCCCACCGAGGTCGACGAACGCACCGAAGTTGACGATGGAGGACACGACGCCCTTGCGGACCTGGCCCTTCTGCAGCTGGTTGAGGAACTCGCTGCGGACCTCGGACTGCGTCTGCTCGAGCCAGGCACGGCGGGACAGGACCACGTTGTTGCGGTTCTTGTCCAGCTCGATGATCTTGGCTTCGAGCTCGCGGCCGACGTAGGGCTGCAGGTCGCGGACACGGCGCATCTCGACCAGCGAGGCCGGCAGGAAGCCGCGCAGCCCGATGTCGAGGATGAGGCCGCCCTTGACGACCTCGATGACGGTGCCCTTGACCGGCTCGTCCTTCTCCTTGAGCTCCTCGATGGTGCCCCAGGCGCGCTCGTACTGCGCACGCTTCTTGGAGAGGATCAGCCGGCCTTCCTTGTCCTCCTTCTGGAGAACAAGCGCCTCGACGAAGTCGCCGACGGTGACGACCTCGGCGGGATCGACGTCGTGCTTGATCGACAGCTCGCGGGAGGGGATGACGCCCTCGGTCTTGTAGCCGATGTCAAGCAGCACCTCGTCGCGATCGACCTTGACGATGGTGCCCTCAACAATGTCCCCATCGTTGAAGTACTTGATGGTCTGGTCGACGGCGGCGAGGAAGTCCTCCTCCGTCCCGACGTCGTTCACTGCGACCTGCGGCTTGGTGGCGGCTGCAGTCGGGACGGTGGTGGTGTCGGTGGACATCAGGTGGGTTGCTCCGGTACGGATAGTTTGGTCGCTGGATCTACGTTGTTGCCGCGCCCCGGGCCGGGACCAGCTGACTCGCTGGACCAGCGAGATCCCACTCCGCAGACCGTCCCCACCACCGGTGCGACCCGGTAGCCGGAACCGTCGACGGAAGACCCACGACGCGGGCGGTATCGTACGCGCTTTCTCGATCGTCGGGCAAACCGCGGTACGCCCGAACGACCGACCGGTCCCGGGCGAGGAGAATGCCCCACGTCCGAGCAATACCCGATATCGGCGGGGGGAATCCTTGGCACGAGCCGATGACCCGGAACACGACGAGCTCCAGAGTAGCTCCGCGGAGCAGCTGTTGGGCACAACGGGTGTGAGCAAACGCACTGTCGACGCGGCGGAATCGCGGGGTGCGAGCCGGCTGTGGTGGGACGCCGACGCCGACGACTACCAAGCCGAGCACGGTGCGTTCCTCGGCGACAGCGACTTCATGTGGTGCCCGGAGCGGTTGCGCGAGGCCGACGCCGGACTGCTCGGCGACGTCCGCGGCAAGCGGGTGCTGGAGGTCGGCTGCGGCGCGGCGTCGTGCTCGCGGTGGCTGGCCGACCAGGGCGCGCACCCGGTGGGGCTGGACATCTCGGCCGGGATGCTGCGGCACGCGGTCGCGGGCGGCGAGCGCAGCGGGACCGCGGTGCCGCTGGTGCAGGCGAGCGCGGATTGCCTGCCGTTCGCCGGCGCCTCCTTCGACCTGGCCTGCTCGGCGTTCGGCGGGGTGCCGTTCGTGGCCGATGTCGGCGCGGTGTTCCGGGAGGTCGCGCGGGTGCTGCGGCCGGGCGGCCGGTGGGTCTTCGCGGTGACGCACCCGATGCGGTGGATCTTCCCCGACGATCCGGGGCCGACCGGGCTGACCGCCACGCACTCCTACTTCGACCGCACGCCGTACCTGGAGGTCGACGACGCGGGCCGGGCCACCTACGTCGAGCACCACCGCACCCTCGGCGATTTCGTCCGGGAGCTGGCCGGCGCCGGGTTGCGCCTGGTCGACCTGATCGAGCCGGAGTGGCCGGCGGGGCACACTCAGACCTGGGGGCAGTGGAGCCCGCTGCGCGGACGCCTGTTCCCCGGGACCGCGATCTTCGTCTGCGACCGGTAAGAGAGTGCTTCCAGGCTCGTTTTGCGTAGCGGCGCAGGTAGCGGAGGGGGTGACGATTTCGCGCGAAATCGGCGTTCGCCACGCGTGCCGGGTGACGATTTCGCGCGAAATCGCCGAACACCACAGTGCTGAGGAGAAGTCGTGGCGACTGCACAGGAGTTGATGCGGGCGCAGCTCGCGCGGTTCGCCGCGCTGGACCCGCAGCTGCCCGACGCCCACCAGCTGCCGGCCGGCGCCGAGGCGATCGTGGCCCGGATCCCCGGCGGCGGCACGGTCGCCGGGCTCGCCGCGCGGAACTCGAGCCCGCCGGGGTCGGCGCAGAGCCTTTGGCAGGCCGGCGAGGTCTTCGAACTCTTCCCGATCCTCGGCGAGCAGCCCTGCGCCGGCATGGACGCGCTGCTGCACACCTGGCGCGAGTGGCTGGCGACGCAGGCGCCGGGGCCCAATTCGGCCTGCACGGTCGTGTGGCCGAGCCGGGACGTCGAGGCGACCAGAGCGTTGCTGGATCACGGTTTCCTGCCGCTGGCCTGCCTCGCCGTGCGCCCCACCGCGCCGGTTGCATATACGAAACTATCTGGTACCGTAAACATACGTCGCGCCGGACCGGCCGACCTCGACGCCGTCGTCGAACTCACCCTCAGCGAGCTCGAATACGCGGCCATGGTCGGCACGTCGACGTACCGACCAGACGCTCCGCAGCTGAAGCGGACCGCTGCGCACGTGCGCCTGCACTCCAGCGATCCGGTGTGGCTGGCGGAGCAGAACGGAACGCCGGTCGCGGTCGCGGAGTGCGGCTGGGTCGACACCGCCAAGTCACCCGGTGGCTCCCGGCTCAGGCCCGGCACGTGGGCGTACGTCAACTGCGTGTCGGTGCAGGAGAAACTCCGCGGCACCGGCGTCGGCCAGCAGCTGATGGCCACGGCTCACAACGAGTTCGCGCGTGCCGGAGCCGTCGGCAGCTTCCTGTACTACAACCCGCCCAACCCGTTGTCCTCGGTGTTCTGGCCCCGTCAGGGCTACCGGCCGCTGTGGACGATGTGGGAGGTGCGCCCGGCCACCGCGCTGCGCTGAGGCTCGCGCGGCCGGCGCACCGGTCGTGAAAGCCGAGGAGACTGCGTGGAGATCGTCGCCACCGGCGTCGAGGTCATCGGAGCGCACGGGACGCTGCTGGCGCCCACAACGCTACGGGCCCGGACCGGGCAGGTCCTGCTGGTCGCGGGCGACCCGAACTCCGGCCGCACCGCGCTGGCCCTGGCCCTCTCCGGTCGACTGCGCCCCACCCGCGGCACCGTGCGCCTGGACGGCGCCATCGACGCGAGCGCGCTGCGGCGCAGCGTCGCGGTCGTCGACGCGCCGCAGATCACCGAGCCCGACGACGCGCTGGCGGTGCGCGACGTCGTCGCCGAAGGCCTGAGCCTGGCGGGCCGCAGATCCGGCCGCCGCCGGGCCCGGGACTGGCTGTCGGCCCGCGACTGGCTCCCCGAAGGCGCCGGCGAGCAGCGCTTCGAGCACCTGGCCGGGTACGAGCGCACCCGGCTGCTGACCGAACTCGCCTGCGAGGGCCGCGCCACCAAGGCCCTGGTGCTGGACTGCCCCGACCGCCACGGCGGCGACCCCACGGGCTGGTACTCCCTCGCCGCCCGCCAAGCCGAGCGCGGCCTCGCCGTGATCGCGCTCTGCTCCCCGCACTCCACCGACAAGCTGGGCATCTCGCCCGCCCGCGTCGGCACGGACAACCCCGAACAGTCCACTCTGGATTCTGCTGAAGGTCTGCGATGACTACATTCCGGCTCGCCGCCACCGAGCTGCGCCGCCTCACTTCGGGCAAACTGCCCAAGCTCGCGCTGCTCGCGGTCACCCTGGTGCCGCTGCTGTACGGCGCGATGTACATCTACGCGAACTGGGATCCCTACGGGAAGCTCGACTCGGTGCCCGCGGCCGTGGTCGTCGAAGACGCCGGCGCGCAGCGCGAGGACGGCACGCGGCTGGACGCCGGCCAGGACGTCTACCAGGAGCTCCTGGATTCCGGCACCTTCGACTGGACCCGCACCGACGCGCAGGAGGCGCAGGACGGCGTCGCCAGCGGCCGGTACACGTTCGCGCTGGTGGTGCCGAAGGACTTCTCCGGGGCGCTGGTCTCCCCCGCCGACTTCGAGCCGCGGCAGGCGAAGCTGCGGCTGATCACCAACGACGCCAACAACTACCTGGTCGGCACCATCGCCGACAAGGTGGCCTCCGAGGTGCGCAAGGGGGTCGCGGCCAGCGCCGGGACCGAGGCGGCGAACCAGTTCCTGCTCGGGTTCAGCACCGTGCACGACAAGACCGCAGAGGCCGCCGACGGCGCTGGCCAGCTCGCCGACGGCGCGGGCCAGCTCCGCGACGGGCTCGGGGAAGCCCGGCAGGGCACCGACCAACTGGCGTCCGGCGCGCACCAGCTCGTCGACGGCCAGACCAAGCTCGCCGACGGCGCCAACCGGCTCAGCGACGGCACCCAGCAGCTGCGCGGCGGCCTCACCGAACTGCAGCGGTCGACCGCGCCGCTGCCGGAGCAGACCGCCAAGCTCGCCGACGGCGCAGCGCAGGTCGCCGCCGGCAACGAGCAGCTCGCTTCCAAGGCGGAGACGCTCGGCGGGCTCTCGCAGGAGATCGTCGACAACCTCAGCTCGACCAAGAAGGACATCGCCGACCAGCTCCGCAAGAACGGGGTGGACGAGGACGCGGTGCAGCGCATCGTCGCGGGCATCGACGAGCTCAACAAGCCCATCACCGACGCCAACGGCAAGGTGCAGACGCAGGTCGGCCAGTTGCGGAAGCTCGCCGACGGCTCCCAGCAGGTCGCCGACGGCAACCGCGCGCTGGCCAACGCGATGCCGACGATGACCAACGGCATCGGACGCCTCGCCGACGGTGCCGTCCAGGTCGACAACGGCGCGCAGCAGCTCAGCTCCGGTGAGCGGCAAGCGCTGGCGGGCACCAAGCAGCTCAGCAGCGGCGCGGACCAGCTCGCGGGCGGCACCAAGCAGCTCTCCGACGGCTCCGGCGAGCTCGCGGACGGTTCGAGCACGCTCGCGACGAAGCTGGGCGAGGGCCTGAACGAGATCCCGAACCCCGACGAGGACACCCGCAACGCCACCGCGGACACCATCGGCGACCCGGTCGCCATCGACACCATGGCCCAGGTCAAGGCCGGCACCTACGGGGCCGGGCTGGCACCGTTCTTCATGGGCCTGGCGCTGTGGATCGGCGGTTTCGTGCTGTTCCTGCTGATGCGCCCGCTGTCCAGCCGCGCGCTCGCCGCCGGGGTCGCGCCCTGGCGGGTCGCGATCGGCGGCTGGCTGCCCGCGGCGATCGTCGGGTTCGTGCAGGCCGTGCTGCTCTACCTGGTCGTCGTCTTCGGGGTGGGCGTGCAGCCGGCGCACACCTGGTGGACGCTCGGATTCCTGATCCTCACGTCGTTCGCCTTCACCGCGGTGGTGCACGCGCTCAACGCGGCGTTCGGACCGAAGGGCAAGTTCATCGCCCTGGTCGTCCTGGTGCTGCAGCTGGTCACCGCGGGCGGCACGTTCCCGTGGCAGACGATCCCGGAGCCGTTGCACCCGCTGCACCAGGTGCTGCCGCTGGGCTACGTCGTCAACGGCCTGCGCCACCTGCTCTACGGCGGGGCGGGCACGGCGGCGGCGACGACCGCGGCCGGTGTCCTGCTGTGCTACCTGGTGGCGTCGCTGCTGCTGAGCACGATCGCGGCCTGGCGCCAGCGCGTCTGGACGCCCACCCGCCTCAAGCCCGAACTGTCCCTCTGAGCTAGTTGTTTCCAGACTTGCTCTGCGTGACGGTGCGGGTAGCGGCCCCCCTGCGGGAATTACGGTCGTCTTCTCGCTGTGGGATCCCCGACATCATGTATGTCCAATACACCACATCGGGGCTGTCCTCGCGAGAAGACCCCTGAGAACCCGCGGCGGTGCGAGTTGCGAGGGTGGGCTAAGCGGCTGCGCCGCTTCAAAGACAAAACCCCGCGATACGCCTGTGGGGGTGGCGATTTCGCGCGAAATCGACCCTCGACGTGCCAGCCGGCACCGGCGCGCGAATCAGGTCAGCGGGATCGCGACCTCCATGCCGACCGCGTCGCCGGTCTCGTCGAGCCGCCCGACCTGGCGCATCGCCGCGAGGTCCAGGTCGACCCCGCGCCGCTCGGCCTCGGCCAGCAGCGCGACGACGGCAGGATGCACCGCCGAGTCGATGACCGCCACGCCGTCGTCGTGCCGCCAGCCCACCACGAGCTCCGGCCCCGCCCGGACCTCGCCGCGCACGACCGCCAGCCCCGGAATCCCCTGGTCCGCGGGCATCGGCCGAGCGACCGGCCAGCAGCACAGCAGCTCGACGTCGCCCTCTGTGGAACCGGCGCGGATCGACGACCAGAACGGGCCGACCGGCGCGTTGTCAGCCGCCGCCAACGCCTCCCACAACGCGCCGAAGGCGGCGTTCGCCTGCTCGTCGGTCAACTCCTCGTCAGCGCCGTCGGAGACCGGCAGCGCCGCCCCCACCCAGTGCTGCGCGCCGGCCTGCCGCTCCTGGATCTCCCAGGCCGGCGCGTCGCCGTCGAGCAACGCCGTCGCCGCCTCCAGCGCGGCGTCCTGCCGCCGCCGCTCCTCGGCCAGCCGGGCCCGGTGCTCTTCGAGCACCTCGACCGCCTCGCGCCGACCGAGCAGCGCACGCTCGGCCTCGGCCAGCCCGACGCCGGCCGCGCGCAACGCCTTCAGCCGGATCCCCATCTCCAGCTGGCCCGCCGAGTAGCGGCGGTAGTTCGACCACGGATCGACCGCGGCGGGCTTCAGCAGCCCCTGCTTGTCGTACAGCCGCAACGCCTTCGCGCTCAAACCGGTCAACTGCGCGAAATCCCCAATACCGAGCATGCGTCCAGTCTGGACCTTGCCCCGGGGACAGAGTCCAACCTCGTCAGTTCGGCCAGGCGAGGGCCTCGTCGGTGCGGCGCGACGCGCCCCGCGACCGGTCGACGCCGGGCTTGCCCCACTGGCTCGACCCGGTGAGGAAGATCCGCCGGGTGCACAGCAGATCCCGCAGCGTCACCAGCACGCACATCTCGTAGACGGCGCGGTCGATGCGCCCTTCCCGATCCACCACGGCATCCCGCCACTCCTCCGGAACCACGTCGTCCAGCGGGATGTCGCCGGGTGAGTCGTAGAAGCGGCCCTTGCCCCAGGACGCGGTGTAGTCGCCGACCAGCTCGCCGAGCGCCGCCATGATCGGCCAGCAGCCGACGTCCCGGCAGCGGAACTCCAGGCCCGCCAGCATCAGCCGTAGAACCTGTTGGTAGTGCGCGGAATACGCGCCCCGCAACACCGTGCGCTTGCGCCGGCTGCGCACGGCGTCGCGGGCCTCGCTGTCGCGCGTCAGCTGTCTGAGCAGCTTCTCGCCGGCGATCGGGTACAGAACCGCTCGCACGGTGTCGTCGGGACGATCCAGGGCGGCCCGGGCCAACTCGACCAGGAGCAGCTCCCGCGCCTGCGTGTGCGACGTGGCTTCGGCGGCCACGTCGAGCCGCTGCTCCACCCGCTGCCGGAGTTGTTGCAGCAGGCCGACCAGCACTCGCCCGAGCAGATCGGTGATCTCCTTGCGGCGCACGGAACACAGCGCACCCAGCAACGTCACCCGCACCGCTCGCGGCTGCGACCGCAGCTCCTCGTGGCGCGCGCGGGCCGCCCGCACGCACCACGCCTCCACCAGTTCCGCCGGAACGTCGTCGAAGACCTCCGCCGGAAGCCGGAGCGCCTGCACCACGGCCTGCTTGTCGGCTTCCTTCAGGAGCGCGCCCAGCCAGGCCTGGCCCGCGGTGTTCTCCTCCAGGTCGACCAGCAGCTCGGACGGCAACCCCAGCGCCTGCAACGACATCAGGCTGTCGATCTCCAGCAGGAGTTCCCGCAGGTCGATCCGGCCCACCTCGGACCGCAGCTCGGCCAGCGACCACTCTGGATGCTCCGGGGGATCCGCCAGCAGCACCTCCAACTGGTCCGCCGAGTCGCCCATGCGAACGGCGACGCGGTGGCAGAGCAGCCTTTCGAAGTCCTGTAAGACCCGGCTCGCCACCTCCCGGGCCTGGTCGGGCCCGGGAGGCTCGACCTCGGTCGCGCGGCAGTGCGCGATCAGCGCGGTGGCGAGCTCGTCCCGGCCTCGCCCCGGCCGGATGGTCTCGTCCGTCAGCCACGCCAGCCACTGCCACTCGTCGCCCAGGCCCACCGGGCATCTGAGCGCATCCTCTAGCTGCCCCGTCAGGAGCTCAACTGTGTCCCTCGTGAAACCCGAGGTCGAATGCACTTTCACAACCCCGCCCCATGCCCCCAGCACGGATCTTGCCCCGTTGCGCGCAAAGGTAGCGTCAACGCCGGTGCCACGATCGAGCGATCACGACACGCCGGGCGGGCGCGGGGCGGGAAGGGGTGCTACTCGGCCGCGGTTTCCTCGGCGGCGTCGTCGTAGCGGGCGATCTCGAGCAGGTTGCCGTCCGGATCGCGCAGGTAGAGCGAGGTGATCGGGCCCTCCGCACCGATCCGGCTGACCGGGCCCTCCTCGATGCGCACCTCGTTCGCGCGCAGGTGCTCCTGCACCTCGGCGAGCGGGTTGGGCGTGACGAAGCACAGGTTCGCCGAGCCGGGCACCGGGTGCGTCGCGGTCGGCTCCACCAGCTCGCTGGCGGCGTGCAGCTTGATCGTCTGCCTGCCGAAGCTCACGGCGCGCCGCTCACCGGGGAACTCCACCGGCGTCATGCCGAGGATCTGCTCGTAGAACTCCACTGCCCGATCGACATCGGCGACGGTGAGGACCAGGTGGTCCACTCTGTCGATGCTGATCATGCTCCTCCTCGGGGTTGGCGCGGATGGCCGCGCCCGACCGACGCCCGGTCTGCACGCATCCGGAAACGCGCGTACGGCAGGCTATCCGCACCGATTCGGCGGGGGGTCGGGCGGGGCCACCGACGGTGACATCCGCCATTCAAAGGGGTTACGCCGCACTGACTCCGGCGAGTGACCACTTCGTGACAGCGCCGAAACGCGAACTCAATGAGTGACGGCCGCCACCCGGGCATGCCTCAGTGCGCGGCGGCGTCCCAGGAGCGGCCGACGCCGACCGAGACCTCCAGCGGCACGTCCAGCTCGTAGGCCGAACCCATCTGCTCACGCACCAGCTTCTCCACCTCGTCCCGCTCGCCGTCGACGACCTCGATGATCAGTTCGTCGTGCACCTGCAGCAGCATCCGCGACCGCATGCCGCTGTCCCGCAACGCGCGGTGCACGCCCAGCATCGCGACCTTGATGATGTCGGCCGCGCTGCCCTGGATCGGCGCGTTGAGCGCCATCCGCTCGGCCATCTCCCTCCGCTGCCGGTTGTCGCTGGTCAGGTCCGGCAGGTAGCGGCGGCGACCCAGGATCGTCGACGTGTAACCGTCCTTGCGCGCCTGGTCGACGACCTCCCGCAGGTAGTCGCGGACCCGGCCGAACCGGGCGAAGTAGGCGTCCATCTGCGCCTTGGCGTCCTCGGCGGAGATCCGCAGCTGCTGCGCCAGCCCGTACGCCGACAGGCCGTAGGCCAGGCCGTAGGACATCGCCTTGACCCGGCGGCGCAGCTCCTGGTCGACCTCGTCGATCGGCACCCCGAACGCCTTGGACGCGACGTAGTTGTGCAGGTCCTCGCCGGTGCGGAACGCCTCGATGAGCCCCTCGTCGCCGGAGAGGTGCGCCATGATGCGCATCTCGATCTGGCTGTAGTCGGCGGTCATCAGCTCCGCGTACCCGCCGCCGACGACGAAGACCTCCCGGATCCGGCGGCCCTCCTCGGTGCGGATCGGGATGTTCTGCAGGTTCGGGTCCGTCGAGGACAGCCGGCCGGTGGCGGCGATGGTCTGGTTCAGCGTCGTGTGGATCCGCCCGTCGTCCGAAATGGACTTCACCAGGCCGTCCACAGTGGTCTTCAACCGGGTGGCGTCGCGGTGCTCCAGCATGTGCTGCAGGAACGGGTGCTCGGTCTTCTCGTACAGCGACTGCAGCGCCTCGGCGTCGGTGGTGTAGCCGGTCTTGGTGCGCTTGGTCTTCGGCATGTTCAGCTCGTCGAAGAGCACCACCTGAAGCTGCTTCGGCGAGCCGAGGTTGATCTCCTTGCCGATCACGCCATAAGCGTCCTGCGCCGCCTGCTTGACCCGCGCGGCGAAGCGCGCACCCAGCTCGGCGAGCTGCTCGGCGTCGACCGCGATGCCGGCGCCCTCCAACTCGCTGAGCACCACCAGCAGCGGCAGCTCCAGGTCGGTGAGCAGCGCGCGGCTGTCGATGCGGTCCAGCTCCGCGTCCAGCGCGTCGGCCAGCTCCGCCACCGCGCGCGCCTTCACCAGCTCGGTCGAGGCGGCCTTCTCCTTGGTCTCCGCCTCGTCCTCCAGCAGCGACAGCTGCCCGTCGTCGTCGCCCTGCTCCGCGCGCAGCTCGCGCTGCAGGTAGCGGACCACCAGGTCCGGCAGCTCGAAGGACCGCTGCCCGGGCCGCACCAGGTACGCGGCCAGCGCGGTGTCGCTGGTCAGGCCCGCCACCGTCCAGCCGCGGTCGCGGATGGCGTGCAGCGGCCCCTTGACGTCGTGCGCCGCCTTCGTCGTCGCCGGGTCGGCCAGCCAGGCCGCCAGCGCCTGCTCGTCCTCCTGGGTCAGGGCGGCGACGTCGACGAACACGCCCGCGCCGTCGGCGGTGGCCAGCGCGACGCCGGTCAGGTCGCCGTGACCGCGGGCCCACTGGCCGGTGCACGCCAGCCCGACCCGGTTGCCGTTGCGGGCGTGCTTGTCCAGCCACCCGGCCAGCTGACCGGGCTGCACGACGCCGCCGGAGATCTCGAAGCCCTCCTCGACCTCGGGCTCGGCGCTGGAGAGCGTCGCGAACAGCCGGTCGCGCAGCACCCGGAACTCCAGGTCGTCGAACAGCCGGTGCACCGCGTCGCGGTCCCAGGCCCGCACCGCCAGGTCCGGCGGCGCCAGCTCCAGCTCCACGTCGCGGACCAGCTCGGTCAGCTGCCGGTTGAGCAGCACCGACGACAGGTGCTCGCGCAGCGAGTCGCCGACCTTGCCCTTGACCTCGTCGACCCGGTCCACCAGGTCGGCCAGCGAGCCGAACTGCTGGATCCACTTGGTGACGGTCTTCTCCCCCACGCCCGGGATCTTCGGCAGGTTGTCCGACGGGTCGCCGCGCAGCGCCGCGAAGTCCGGGTACTGCTGCGGCGTGAGGCCGTACTTGTCCTCGACGGCCTGCGGCGTGAAGCGGGTGAGCTCCGAGACGCCCTTCGTCGGGTACAGCACCGTCACGTCGTCGGTGACCAGCTGCAGCGCGTCCCGGTCGCCGGTACAGATGGCGACCTTGAAGTCCGCCGCGGTGGCCTGGGTGGTCAGCGTCGCGATGACGTCGTCGGCCTCGAAGTTCTCCTTGCTCAGCACCGGGATGTTCAGCGCGCCGAGGACGTCCTGGATCAGGCTGACCTGGCCGCGGAACTCGTCCGGGGTGGCGCTGCGGTTGGCCTTGTACTCGGTGAAGGCCTCGCTGCGGAAGGTCTTGCGGGAGACGTCGAAGGCGACCGCGAGGTGCGTGGGCTGCTCGTCGCGGAGCAGGTTGATCAGCATCGAGGTGAAGCCGTAGACCGCGTTGGTGTGCTGGCCCGTGCCGGTCTGGAAGTTCTCCTTCGGCAGGGCGTAGAAGGCGCGGTAGGCCATCGAGTGGCCGTCGATGAGCAGCAGGCGTCGGTCCTCGGAATGCGTCACGGCGGCGAGTCTAGGCTGAAGCTCTGACAGCTTGTACCGGAGGCGACAGGAGGACCCAGGCGTGGCTGCGCTCAACGACGGCAATGCTGTGACCAGCGAGAACGACCGGTTGAACCGGGTGCTGACGGCCGCCGAGGAGCAACTCACCGCGCTGATGGGCATCGAAATCGTCGATTGGGCCCCCGATCGGGTGGTCGGCACCATGCCGGTCGCCGGCAACCGCCAGCCCTACGGGCTGCTGCACGGCGGCGCGAACGCGGTGCTGGCGGAAACCGTGGGCTCCATCGCCGCCGCGCTGCACGCGGGCGACGAGCGGATCGCCGTGGGCCTGGAGCTGACCTGCACGCACCACCGCGCGGTCACCGAGGGCGTGGTCACCGGCATCGCCACGCCGGTGCACCTGGGCCGCGCGACGGCGACCTACGACATCGTGATCACCGACGAGAAGGACCGGCGGACCTGCTCGGCGCGCTTGACCTGCGTCCTGCGCGACCAGCCCCCGGGGCAGTAGCCCAGCCCGGCCAAAGCACGGGGCCGGGGGGGGGGGGGGGGGGGGGGGGGGGGAAAAAAAAAAAAAAGAGAGAAAGAAAAAAAAACGAAAAAAAGAGGGGGCCACAAAAAAAAGAGAAGAGGAAGTAGC
>NZ_JBWKKH010000011.1:0-48145 GCF_056431645.1 Saccharopolyspora sp. NPDC045839 | reverse complement strand
GGGCTGAGCTTGTGCCGGAGGAAACCGTCCTGGGGGGAAGTACCCAGGCCGGAAAAAGAAAGGGGGCGGGGGTTTTTTGGGGCTGCGAAAAAAACAAAAGGCCCCCACGGCCCCGGAATCAAGCCTCCGTCAGGAGAGGTTCTCCAGCACCGCCTGGGCGACGGCCTTCATCGTGGTGCGGCGGTCCATCGCGGTCCGCTGCAGCCAGCGGAACGATTCCGGCTCGGAGAGGTTGTGCTTGTTCATCAGCAGGCCCTTGGCCCGCTCGATGGTCTTGCGCGCCTCGAGGCGCTCGGTCAGGTCGGCGACCTCGGCCTCCAGCGCCTGCACCTCGGTGAACCGGGACACCGCGAGCTCGATGGCCGGCACCAGGTCGCGCTTGGCGAACGGCTTGACCAGGTAGGCCATCGCGCCCGCGTCCCGCGCCCGCTCGACGAGGTCGCGCTGGCTGAACGCGGTCAGGATCACCACCGGCGCGATCCGCTCGCCGGCGATGTTGGAAGCGGCCTCGATGCCGTCCATCTTCGGCATCTTGACGTCCAGGATCACCAGGTCGGGGCGCAGCTCCTCCGCGAGCCGGACGGCCTCCTGCCCGTCCCCCGCCTCGCCGACAACCTGGTAACCCTCTTCGCGGAGCATCTCCACCAGGTCGAGCCTGATCAACGCCTCGTCCTCGGCCACGAGTACGCGACGTTCGACGGGCTTGGCCTCGCGTGTGTCCTCGGCAGCCGGCGTCGTCACCGGGATCCTCCAAAAATCGGGTCCGCCGATGCGGTCTGCATCGGGAAACCGCAGCTTACCGGCTGTGACTTCACGCCGAGGTAAACACGCGACGTGACCATTGCGACATCGCGACGATCAAGCCCGCGCGACCCGCCGCCGCACGAACAGGACGTAGATCAGCAGGATCGCGGCGAGGCTGATCAAACTCAGCGTGAGCTGCGATCGGACCTCTTCGATGGCGCCCATGGTGACCACGACGGCGACGATCACGACCAACGTGGCCCAGGTCAAGTAGGGGAAGAGCCACATCTTCAACTTCAGCCGGTCCGGCGCCTCCCGCTCCAGCCTGCGGCGCATCCGCAGCTGCGAGGCCGCGATCATCCCGTAGATGAACAGCGCGACGGCACCGGCGGAGTTGATGATGAAGTAGAAGATCGTGTCCGGCGAGACGTAACTCGCGGCAACGGCGACGTAACCGACCAGTGTGGACAGCAGGATCGCCTTCCACGGCACGCCGCGGCGGTTGATGTCGCGCACCCAGCTCGGCGCGAAACTCCGCCGCTGCAAGGCGAAGAGCATCCGGGAGGCGGTGTAGAGCCCGGAGTTGAGCACCGAGATCACCGCGGTGAACACGACCACGTTCACCACGACTTCCGCGGCGGGCAACCCGAACCTGGCGAAGGCCGCGGCGTACGGGCTGCTCTCGCTGGGGATCTCCTGCCACGGCGTGATCATGACCAGCAGGGTCACCGAGCCGACGTAGAACAGCAGCACCCGCCACACGACCGCCTTGGTGGCCTTGGCGACGGCCTTCTCCGGTTCCTTCGACTCGGCCGAAACGATGGTGACGATCTCGGTGCCGAAGTAGGAGAAGACCACGATGACGACGCCGTGCAGCACGGCGAAACCGCCCTTGGCGACGAACCCGTCCAGCGCGATGTTGCCGACCGAGAACTCCGCGCCCGGCCACAGCCCGAGCACGAAGATCGTCCCGCACACCAGGAAGATCACGATGGTGATGACCTTGATGGACGCCAACCAGAACTCGGTCTCGCCGAACGACCGCACCGAGACCAGGTTGGTCGCGGTGAGCAGCAGCATCAGCACCAGCGAGATGACCCACTGCGGCACGGCCGGCACCAGCGGGTTCAGCAGTTCGGCGCCGACGACGGCCTCGAAGGCGACCACGCCGACCCAGTAGTACCAGTACAGCCAGCCGATGGTGAACCCCGCCCAGTCGCCCAGCGAGGTCCGCGCGTACTCCATGAACGACCCGAGCGTGGGAGCGGCGGTCGCCATCTCGCCGAGCATCCGCATCACGAGCACGACGATCAGCCCGCCCAGTGCGTAGGACAGCACGGCCGCGGGCCCGACGGTGGAGATCACCGCCCCGCTGCCGATGAACAGGCTGGCGCCGATGATGCCGCCGAGCGCGATCATCTGGAGGTGGCGGTTCTTCAGGCTCCGCCGCAATCCGATGTCGTCGTCATCGCCCGTCACGGACTCGATCCTGGTTTCATCGACCATCACGGCCCCCCGTGTTCGACCGGCCACCCGGAGTAGAGGCTGTGAACCTAACTCGCGAAGATCACCACCACCAGGGTCCCGAACCGGGACAAACCGCCCGGAGAAGTGGCGCACACCCCTGAATCGAGTGGTTGATCAAGGGTCACGTATGCTGACGGAACAAGCCCCCGTAGCCCAATCGGCAGAGGCAGCGGACTCAAAATCCGTCCAGTGTGCGTTCGAGTCGCACCGGGGGCACACATCAGTGCAGGTCAGGGCATTGGGATTTAAACCTACTGGCGAGTATTCCCTGTCCGCCCAATCCAGAACCCGTCCTTTACGAGCCCAAGCCCCTGCGAGCAAACGTCAACCATCGCGTGACGTCGTCGAAATCAGTACGCGGATTCCGTGACGCTGGGGCGTCCGGTGCAGATGGGTGTCGGGTCGGCGGTGGCGCACGGGACGAGCACAGCCGCCGCCGCGACGAGTGCGAGCAATGGCAGGGCGAGCGCCGCAATGATCCGCCAGCATGCCGATCGCACTGCCGCCCGGGGTTGAACGAGGCGCCGGACCCGGTCCGGAACGCCGGAGCCCACCGCTGCGAGCGCTGCTTTCGGCACACGGGTGGTCGATTTCCGGTTGCTCGTGGCCATCAGGGTCAGGGCGCGGGCTACCGCCCGGTTCCCGTGTCTGCGGCCGGCCCGGTCATCGGCGATCCACTCGGCGAGGCGGGCGATCTCCTGCGACGCCGCCGTCAGAAGTGGCACGAAGGGGAAGGCGCGCGCGAGGATCGCCGCCCAGCCCAGCACGAGGTGGTGCTTCCCGCGCAGGTGGGCGATCTCGTGCGCGATGACCGCGTCTCGTTCAGCCGGGACGAGCCGACGCAGTGCGCTCGTGGTGAGCACGACCGTAGAGCGTCGCCCGGGAACGCAGTACGCGGCGAGCTGCTCGGTTTCCACCACGAAAACCGGAATTCCATTGTGGACAATCGTGTCCACGGACGATCGCAGGGTCTGCCGGTGCAGCTTGCGGTGGCGCCGGGTCTCCCGGGCGTGGTGCGCGGCAACAGCGACCAGCCGCACGATCACCAGGACGGAGCCGAGCAGGGCGATCGCAGCGGGTGCGTCGGCGAGGTCGTGCACCCCGACGATCGTCAGCAGTGCACGCAGGCAGGCGTGCAGCAGGCCGGCGAGGCCGAGGCCGCCGGAGAGTTGTGCCATCGCGGCGAGGCCGGCGCTGATCATCGACACGACCCACGAGGTGGCCAGCGCGGTCCAGAGGATGAGCCCGAGTCGAGGCGCTGCGGACTGCCAACGCCGGCAAGCTCGCATCAGGCGGGGGCCCCATGCGGCCAACGCCGCGGTGTAGGCGAACAGCCCGATGAGCAGCGGTGTCATCGGTCCTCCGGTGCCTCGGCGAGCAGTTCCCGCAGCATCGCGGCTTCCTCGTCGGTGATCTCGTCGACAAACTTGAGGAACGTCGCGCGCGGGCTGTTGCTGGCTGCGAGCGCTTCCCGCATCAGCAGCGCGGCGTGCTCGCTGGCCTGCACTCGGGGGCAGTAGAACCAGACGCGGCCGACCCGGTCGCGGTCGACCCACTCCTTGCGGTGGAGGTTCTCCAGCACCGTGGCCACCGTGGTGTAGGCGAGGCCGCGGTCGCGGAGGCCGTCCAGCACCTCCCGCACGCTCATCGGACCCGCTGCTTCCCACAGCAGGCCCATCACGGCCGACTCGAGTGGCCCCAGGCTGCGCATCGGAATTCCCCCTTCCGGTCGGCAGGGTAGGTCATGGGCGTCCTGCCGCAGGCAGTCGGCAGGCCCGCGCCGAACGCAGCCTGGCGCGCAGCGCGAACCCCAGCAGCACGAGCGAACCGATCGCCAGCACCGGCTGCAGCGGGCCGAACCAGGTGACCGCCCCGCTGGTGCCCAGAGCGAGCACGACCAGCTTGTTGCACGTGGGGCAGCCGACGGCGAGGAAGGACAGCACGGCGCCGACGACGTTGCGGCGCTGATTCCGCGCGCGCTCCGCTGCGGAATCCGCACTGGGAGCCAGGAAGCTCGCGACCAGCAGCCCGGAGAGGACCGCGGAGGCGATCCAAACCGGATAGCTCCACCACGGCGCTTCGATCATCCGCGTGAACACCGGATTGGGAATGAGGCCGGCGACCGCGCCGGTCACCAGCGCGATGCCCGCCGCGGCAAGCGTGGCGACCAGCCAGTGCCGCCCTGTCCAACCCTGCATCAGGACCTCGATTCGCCATGCCCGGGGCGCCGGGAAGGCACCGGCATCGTGATTCTACTATGCGCGATAAGAATTCTACTAAGTTTGATAGAAGAAGGGGGTCGTGATGGCCTCGAAGGGCTCACCGGCGTTTCGGTGGGGGTTCGCGGCGCTGGTCGTGGTCGCCGTGGCGGCGCTCGCCTGGGGCGCGTTCGCCGGCAGGCCATCTCCGGAGTCGCCGCGCCAGCCCGCGGCGGCCCAGGAGGACGACATCGCCGCCGTGCTGAAGACCCTGCAGCGGCGCCAGCCCGGTGACCCGTTCGCGATGGGGCGCACCGACGCGCCGGTGGTGCTGATCAAGTACGAGGACTTCCGCTGCCCGTTCTGCTCGAAGTTCACCGCCGACGTCGAGCCGGAGTTGATCAAGCGGTACGTCGACACCGGGGTGCTGCGCATCGAATGGCGCGACTTCCCGATCTTCGGCGCCGAATCCGTGGAGGTCGCCAAGGCGGCCCGGGCCGCCGCCGGCCAGGGCCGGTTCTGGGAGTTCCACAACGCCGCCTACGCACGGGGCAGCGACGGGCACAAGCCGTCGTTCCCGGAGGAAGCCATCCAGCAGGTGGCCCGTGAAGCGGGCGTGCCGGATCTGGCGAAGTTCAACGCCGACCGCAACGACCCGGCGATCATGCAGGCGATCCAGACCGACCTCGTCGAGGGACAGATGCTCGGGGTGTCCAGCACCCCTTCGTTCCTCATCAACGGGCAGGCAGTGCTCGGAGCCCAGCCGCTGGAGCAGTTCGTCGCGGTGATCGAAGCGGAACGGGCCAGGTCATGACCATCGGCTACTTCGGTGCATTCCTCGGCGGCGTGCTGTCGCTGCTCAGCCCGTGCTCCGCACTTCTCGTGCCGGCGTTCTTCGCCTACGCCTTCGCCGACCGGGTGCGGCTTCTGCTGCGCACCGGCATCTTCTACCTCGGCCTGGCCACCACCCTGGTGCCGATGGGCGTGGCCGCCGGTTCGATCGGTGCGGTGCTCAACGAGCACCGCGACCTCGTCGTGCTGATCGGCGGATCGATCATGATCGCCCTCGGCGCGGGCCAGATCTTCGGGTTCGGCTTCGGCTCCACCGCGGCGCAGTGGCTCAGCGGACGGATCAAGATCTCCTCGGCGCTGTCGGTGTACCTGCTGGGCACCGTGTACGGAATGGCCGGATTCTGCGCCGGCCCCTTGCTCGGCGGCGTGCTGACGATCGCCATGACCGGCTCCAACCCCGGCTACGGAGGCCTGCTGCTGGCCATCTACGCGCTGGGCATGGCGGTGCCGTTGTTCCTGATCGCCGCCCTGTGGGACCGCTTCGACCTCGGGCGACGGCGATGGCTGCGCGGCCGGGAACTCGAGTTCGGCCCACTCCGCGTGCACAGCACCACACTGATCTCCGGCCTGGTCTTCATCACCCTCGGCGTGTTGTTCCTCGCCACCGACGGCACCGGATCCCTCGGCGGAATCATCAGCATCGACGCCCAGTTCGCCGCCCAAGCCTGGGGCCAGCGCGCATCGGCGCTCGTGTCCGACCAACTGGTGCTGCTCGTGGTTCTGGCGGTGGGACTTCCGGTTTCACTGGTCCTCGCCCGGCGGATGGGCCGCGGAAAGGGCAACACCGCTCCGCAGCACGATCCCGATGACCAGCAGCCTGCACGACCGTCCGACAACGCGACCGAATGACGAGTGGAGCTTTGAAGAGTTTCTCGCTCAGCGTGAACGCGCCCCTGTGAATCTCGGTTGCCCCCCACTCGACGTCGCCGAGGCGATCGCCATCGGGCAACACGCAGCACGATGGTGTGCTGCCAACGTCCTCGCACAGGCAAGGGCCCTGATCGGCGATCTCAACCCGCGAACACCGCCTGGTGGCCAATGGGGCCGGGCCTCAGACCTGTTGTCGAGGCGATCGCAACGGATCCGTCGACTGAAGTGCGATTTGTTCTGCCTGCATCGACCAAGCCTTTCGGGCGGACACTTCCCAGCTGGTTGCGCTCGCGACAGCGGAACCGCCTCGCCTCACGTCAGACGCGACATCGTCTCGACATCACCCGTTCGGGCATCTAGGATCCAAGTTGTGTCCAACTTATCCCGCTGGCTGCGACCGGGGCAGGAGCGGCAGAAGCCGTTCACATGCGGATCGTCCGATGGCTCCCCCGATTCAGGACCCGACATCGCCGGCATCCAGCGAAGGACTGTTCGCACGCTCTCGAGCGCCCAGATCATCGGCACGATCGGGCTCGGCGTCATCCCCTCGGTCGGCGTGCTGCTCGCCGGGCAGATCACCGAAAGCGGGGTCTGGGCAGGACTGGCACGAGCGGGCAGCACGATCGGCGCCGCCTTCGCCGGACTGCCCCTGGCCCTGCTTGCTGCCCGCAGCGGTCGCAACCGCGCACTGTCGACGGGTTGGCTGGTCGCAGCAGTCGGGGCTCTGCTGCTGGTCGTGGCCGCTCAGTGGGACAGCTTGACCGCTCTGTTCATCGGGCTCGTGCTGACGGGCGTCGGCACCGCAGCCCAGTTCCAGGCCCGCTTCGCTGCGACGGATCTGGCGAGCCACGCGCACCGGGCACGTGCTCTGGCGACGGTGGTGTGGGTGGGGTCGATCGGTTCGATGCTGGGCCCGAACCTCGGTACACCGGGAGCCGCCCTGGCAAGGTCTCTCGGTCTGGCGCCGCTGGGAGGCGCCTTCGTATTCGCGGTTGTCGCCTTCGCCGCCGCCGCAGTGCTGACGGCACTACTGCTGCGCCCCGACCCACTGGTGACAGCACGCCGCCGTTCCGCGGATGCTTCCCCGCACACCGAGTCCGATGTGGACAACGGCGCGCCTGGTCGGTCGGACTCGGTGAGACCGGTGGGCAAGTTCCGCGCAATGCTCCGAGACGGATTCCGCGTTCTCGTCGAGAACCGCACCGCGCGAACCGCGTTCATCGCGGTCGTGAGCGCACAGGTCGTGATGGTCGCCATCATGACCATGACGCCGGTCCACCTGGCGGCGCACGGAGACGACCTCACCGTGATCGGGCTGACCATCAGCCTGCACATCGTCGGGATGTACGCCTTGGCCCCGGTTGCCGGCTCGATCACCGATCGCGCGGGAGCGCCTGCCGTCATCGTCCTCGGCCTCGTCCTCTTCGGAGGATCGTTCGCGGCAGCCGTAGCCGGGCAGTCGAACACCGCGCTCGTCGCGGCGGCACTCGTCCTGCTGGGACTCGGCTGGTCGTTCATGAGCGTGGCCGGAGCGAGCTGGCTCAGCGCCTCCGTACCCGAAACCTCCCGGCCGTCGATCCAGGGGCTTGCGGACGCGGGTTCCAACTTCGCCGCCGCCGTCGGCGCATTCCTCGCCGGCCCATTGATGGCCGCAGTGGGATTCGACGGCCTGTCGTTGATCGCCGCCGCGGCGTTGCTACCGGTGTGCCTCTCGCTCCGGCACCACGCCCGGAGAGACCTCCCCAGCGCGGAAGGTCACTGAGCGTACGGCGAAACCCGTGGCGCAACGGGAAATCGCTATTGCGAACAAGAACCCACGGCTCTCCACCACGACATCGGTGTCCAGGCCGCACTGCCAGCTACCTCAGCCGACGCCGCCCGACCCCACACCACCACGTTCCGACTCTCGCACCAGCGGGCTGAAGATCTCATCCCGGTGCCGACGCAGCGTCTCCGCGAACTCCGCGACCTTCCCCTCGGCCGCCAGCTCCATCAACCTGCGATGCTCTTCGACCACCTCAACGGCGCGTTCCACGACCACAGAGGCACTGCGCAACAACATCATCGCCTGCCGGTCCCGGAGCTTGTCGTAGAACTCGGTGAACAGCGGATTCCCCGCGAGCTCGACGAAAACACGGTGAAACCGGATGGCGAGATCGACGAACGCGTCGAACGGCCCCTCCGCCAGAGCCTGCTCCTGCTCGACGAGCATCCCCTCCAAGCGAGGTCTGATCGCAGCGCGGTCCCGCTCCCCCGCTCGTTCCACCCCGATGATCTGCAGGGTCTGCCGGACATCGGCCGAGTACTGCACTTCCTCCGCACTCAGCCCCCGGACCAGAGCACCGCGCTTCGAGTAGATGGTCACCCAACCCTCGTCCTGCAGACGGGCCAACGCGGTGCGCACCGGTGTCCGGCTCACCCCGAGCGCCGCCGCCAACTCGCTCTCGCTCAGCATCACGCCGGGTTCGTAGCGACCCTCGATGATCGCCGCACGGATCTCCGCGTGCGCGCGTTCGACCGCGCTGACCGCAGGTCGTCGGGAGGACGCTCCGAGCTTCGAGGGCATACCCACACGATAACGACCTCACCAGCGTGCCTTCAGGGCTGGCCACCGCCCCGAACCGGGGCTCGCGGACCAGCGCAGGCCGCCCACGAGCGACCGCGGAGTGGGAGGCCAGCGGCGACGACTGGCGGACGAGGCGATAGCGGCAGCGCTGGCCAGTGCGACACCGAAATCGGTCACCGGTTCGCGAACGGCTGCTCCGGCAGCGATCTACGCCCGCACGCCGCTGGCGGCGCAGGCGGTCACCGTTGATGCACAGGAACATCCGGCGGGCCTACCGCACGAACAGCCGCTGGCACTGGGTTGCCAACTAAGCTTGTCCAGCCCCGCCGTCCGCACGCGCAGCGGAACATCCCGACTACTGCCGACGCCGCGCCAGGGGAACACCGCAGGCAGGTACACCCAGACCGGCAACGGTCCGCCCTTGGGCAGGCGCCGCGTTTTCCACCAGCCGTCAACGTTCTCGTTCACCGCGACCCGATCCCCGAAGCCAGGCGCGGGGCCGCGCCCTGGGGTGCAGTGGCCGGCCCGCGTGGTTCGCGCGCCCTTCCCCGACGCACCAACACCCTGACAATAGAACGCCAGTTCGATGATCGCCACTGCGGGGTCCTGGAGCCGCGACCTGCGGTCACTGCGGCCGCTGCTCGGCAGTACGGCTACTGCGGACTCGGGCCAGACTCGCGCGCAGGGCCTCCTCAAGATCTGCTGCCTCCTGGGTGCGCGGCGCCGGCACGGCGACATGCCGTTCGGCGAGTTTCGCGTCGATCAGTGCCTGCAGCGCCTCACGTGAGCGGTCTCGGTAGCCGCTGGGGTCGAGGGTCTCCTATCGAGCCGCAGGAAGCGCTCGGCATGCGGATCATCGGCACGTTCAATCGTTCGCACTCCGAGCCGCACCCAGAGCAGAGCCTGTTCTCAAACACCCTTCAGAACACGATCAAGTGCCGCCCGGCCTGCAGGTCCCCAGTGAGGCTTGCCGCCGGGAAGACCCCGATCTCCGTTCTGCCCCATGAGCATCAGGAAGAGGCTCTTCATAGCGGCCAGCCCGCGGGCCCGGCGGATCGCCGCCTCGTCCGCATGCGCGTACATGTCGAAGAACCGTGCGGCCGTGCCCTCGGGTAGCAGCACCCATGCGGCGGCGAGGTCCCACGCTGGATCGCCGGCGAACATGTCACCGAAGTCGACGATGCCCGAGAGCGTTCCGTCCGAGACGACGACGTTCGCGGGATGGAGGTCGCCGTGCACCCACACCGGCGGGCCCTCCCACGCCTGGGCCGCAACGGCGTCGTCCCAGACGGCCCGGACGTCGGCAGCGATGTCGTCGGGGGCAACGGCCTGGAAGAAGTTCTCGAAGCCGTCCGTGCAGTTCCTGGGATGGGCACCGCGGTCCGTAGCGATCGGCGCCTCGGCGGGCGCCTCCACGTGGAGCGCCTGGAGGAAACCCGCCAGAGTGTCGGCCGCGTGGGCGCCGCGGCTGATCGAGCCGTGGTCAAGCGGCTCGCCGGGAACCCACGTCATCACGGTCCAGTGCTTGGGGAAGCGCTCGGACGGTTCGCCGAACCGCACCGGGGTCGGCACCGGGAGCGGCAGGAGCGGGGCCAGCACAGGTAGCCATCGCCGCTCCTTGAGCTGGCGCTCCGGGGTGGGGTCCATGCGCTGCATTCGCACGGTCAACTCGTCCCCGAGACGCCACATTTGGTTGCCCCAGCCGCCCGCCACCTCACGGATGGCCAGCCCTGCAAGGTCTGGATGTTGCTCCTGCAGCAGGTCGCGGACCAGGTCTGCGGTGATCTCGATCTCGGTGTCGGTCATACGAAGGCACAGTACTGAGGCGGCAGGCGGAGCGGGTCGTGTGCGAGCTCGGCAGCAGCAGCTAGGACGTTACTTCGGGTCCAGCGAGTGGAATGCCGGCGGCCGGTTCTCCAGGTAACTCCTGACTCCTTCGGAGGCGTCGGGGTGGCGGAAGGAATTCATCATCAGCTGGTCGGCCTCGGCGATAGCGGTCTCGAAGTCGCAGTTCAGACCGCGGTGAACTTGTTGCCGGGGGTTCGCTCTGCGATTCGGCGCGGACCCTCGGAATTGGACTGTCATTGTGCGCCAACGCGGCCTCCGCTCCGGAGCTGAGTGCCTTCGCGATCGCGGTGCTGGTCAACGCGCTGCGGTGGGATGAGGCACCGTTGGTTCCACCCGGGTACGCCGTCGCTACCCACACGGAGGTGAGAGAGCTCGTGGACGCACTCTCCTCCGACTGACGTGTGCGCACTGCTCCCCTGGCACGAAGTTCAGCGCAACCGTCCGGATGTTCCTGGTCACCGCTGCTAGCGGACGCCGAGTCGACGCGAACATCGTGGCCTCCACCGGGCTTGCGGTCAGGCGCTCGCAGCCCTGGCGGCCGGCGCGGCGTCGACGGGTTCGGCAGGGGCGGCCTGTCGACGCAGTCGGGCCAAGGTGCCGGCGAGCAGCCGGGAGACGTGCATCTGCGAGATACCGATCTGCTGGGCGATCTGGGTTTGAGTCATGCCCTTGAAAAATCGCATGAGCAGGATGCGCTGCTCGCGCTCGGGGAGTTGGGCCAGCAATGGGCGTAGCGTTTCGCGGTCGTCGACCTCGGCGAGTTCATCGTCGTCGACGCCCACCGCGTCGGCCAGCGGGATGTCGTCGGTGATCAGCTCGTCCAGGGAAGAACTGCGGTAGGCATTACCGGCTTCCAGGCCTTCAAGGACCTCATCGAGACCGAGGTCGAGATGGCGAGCCAACTCGCTGGGAGTCGGGGCTCGCCCCAGCTCCTGGGTCAACGCGGATATCCCGCCCGAGACGGCCAGGTGCAGTTCCTGCAGCCTGCGTGGCATGCGCACCGACCACCCGGTGTCGCGGAAGTGCCGTCGTACCTCGCCGGTGATCGTGGGCACCGCGAAGGAAAGGAAGCTGATCCCGCGGCCGGGGTCGAATCGGTCGACGGCATGGATCAGGCCGACGGTGGCAACCTGAACGAGATCTTCGTAGGACTCGCCTCGCTGGCGAAACCTCTGAGCGATGTGCTCGGCGACCGGCAGGTGCCCGGTGACCAACTCGTCGCGCACCGCGGCGTATCCCGGACCATTCTTGTCTAATGTGGATAGTTTGACGAATAGCGGGAACAGCGCGTCGTACTCACCTCGGCCGGACTCGGGTTTGGTATCGCTCACCCGGTGTCCACCTCCTTGGTCATCTCGATGCGCACGAGCGGCCTGCACTGCGCAGGCCGCAAGACCTCGCTGGTCACCGAATCCGCAAGCGCAGTGAGCACCCGCCAACTCAACGTTGCGGTGCTCGGCCCGACCGGATGTGCGCTGGTCACCTCGGCGGTGACCGCCATGCGGCAGTCATCAGTGCTGAATCGGCACACCAACGGTTCTTCGGGAGCCGCGAGCTTGACCAGCGACGCACAGGCTTCTTCCACCGCCAAGCGGACATCGGCGATCGCGTCCACGTCGAAATCCGCACGCATCGCGATATCGGCGGCCACCACTCGCATCACCGCCAACGAGTCCGGCCGAGCCGCAGCCCGCACCTCCACCACGCCGGAGGCCGTCGCAGTCCCGCCCGCATGGACGGGCTGCCATGACACGCTCATCTGGCACGCTCCATCGGGTTCCACATGTTGTTCACAGCCGCTGCCCTACCCAGGGCCGCCCTCCACCAAACAAACGACATCTGCCCACCCGAGGTAATCCGGCGCGAAACGGCCTGCGCGCGCCCGGGACCAGCAACGCCAACGGAAGTACAAGCGCGGCAACGGGAAAGTTCGACCTCGCGGGTGGGGGGCGACGACGAGCGTCCGCGACGAGGACACCGTTTCCGCAGGCCCAGATCCGCATGCACCGTCGGGCTGACCACGCCGAAGCCGCTCTAAAGTGTCGTGGGCCAGGTGGGTGAATCAGGCCGCAACCGCGTCGGCCTGTGTGGGGTAGGCGTCGAACCTGTCGAGCATGCCGGCGGCCCGCAGGGCGCTGGCCACGCACGGCGGACCGGTGATCAAGCGGAAGCCGAACCCTCGCGCCTGGGCGCGCTGCTGGGCCTGCACGAGCACCCGCAGGGCATCCGCGCCCAGGAAGCTCAGCCGCGACAAGTCGATCACAACAGCATCCACTACGGACGCCAACCGGGGCGTGAGCAGCTCGGCGAATCGTGGGGTGGTCACGGTATCCAGGTCGCCGGTCGCACCGACCACGACGATGTGGCGGCTGGGGCGTCGCACCCAGAAACGCGTCGTCGGCTCTGTGCTGGCTGGAGCGGCCGTGTCGCCAAGGACGGCGGTCGGCGCCTGCTCAGGGACGGGGAAAATCGTGGTCATGCTGCTGCACCTCCCGATGAGGGCAGCCAGCGAAGAAGAACAAGGCTGATCCAGCGCAACGACATCGATGCCTGTCACTCCAACAGGCAGACCCCGAAGGAACCAACGCGAACACTCCAACTGGCTGTCGCATTTCCTCGTGCGGTCTCCCTCAGCCGGGAGTCCCAGCCGAGGCCTCCAACCCTAACGTCCGCACGCCCGCCCGGCCAGCACCGCGCTCCGGCGTGGAGCCGAGCCGGCGCTGCTGCACACGGGTTGCGGACCGCCTGCGCGGAGAGGCCATGCCGACGAGCCGTGTCCGCCGGCCGCATGTGATCTCCGGTTGAGGGTTTCCGACGCATGCGCATGGCGATTCGCTGCAGAGTTTCAACCGATCTTTCAAGGATATGATTCAGGGACATGACACGGAGAACGCACCCCGCATCCGGAGACTTCGACCTGACGATGGACGAGCTGCGCGTCGTGGCTCGTTACGTGGTTCGGCACGCAGAGGACGTCCTGCCGGTCTTCGAGCAAGCTGTTCCCGATGACCCGCGCCCCCGTGCCGCGATCGACGCGGCCTGGGCGTTCATCAACGGTGCGAACAGGACGAAATTGCAGCGCGTCACCTCCCTCGACGCTCATCGAGCCGCCCGGTCCGCACCGTCCGAAGCCGCGCGACTGGCCGCGCGATCCGCCGGTGACGCCGCATCGGCCGCATACCTGCACCCCATCGCCCAGGCCGCTCAGGTCGGCCACATCCTGCGAGCCTCCGCGAGTGCTGCGCGCATCGGGGAGATGGAAGCGGGCGGTGACCCCGCGATCGGAGATGGCCTGCTGGAACGGTCGCGGCAGCGTGCGACACCGGCGCTCATCGACGTGCTCCGCCGCTACCCACCCGCGGCGATCGGCAGAAATCGTGTCGCCCAGCTGATGAGCGCTCTGGACCATGCCCTGCGTCAGGCGGCTGACCGGCCGCCAGGGCACACCGCGGGGAGTCGCGCCGATGCGCGCAGGAAGGAGCGCAAGGCATGATCCTCCCGAAGGTCCGGGACCCTCGCTTCGTGACGATCCGCCGGGGTGGGACTCTCACAGATGCGGATCACCGTCTCCTCGCCCTATGGGCTGCCTCGTGTGCAGAGCACGTCCTCGACCTCTTCGAGTCGGCCCGGCCTGAGGACCCACGACCGCGCCAGGCGATCGAGCATGCCCGGGCCTGGGTGCGTGGCGAGGTCAAGATGATGCAGGCTCGCGCGGCGGGCGGCCATGCGATGGGGGCGGCCAGAGACCTGCGTGGCGCAGCACGGCATGCGGCGTATGCCGCCGGCCAGGCCGGGGTCGTCGCCCACGTCGCCGCGCACGAGCTCGGCGCGGCCGCCTACGCGATCAAGGCGGCACGTGCGGCGGCACCGGAAGGCTTGAGCGAGACCGCAGGGCGGCTCGAGTGCCAGTGGCAGCGCGATCAGCTCCCGGAGGCGATCCGCGAGCTCGTACTTGATGACCAGAGGTTGCGCAACGACATCTGCTGGTCGGTGTTCGACTGTTGAAGCGAAACCTCGCACGACCCTCGTTGCCGGCCTGGTCGAAGTTCCCGCCTTGTTCTGGGGGCCCGCGGATTTGGCGGCTCGAAGCCCGCCCTCAATATCACCACCGTGGCGGGTAACGCAAATGTGCGAATTACCCCCGACTGGTCTAGCTTCCCCCAGGTGAGGATTTCAGTGACGTTCCATCCTCGCCGTACGTCCTGGACTCCTCCCCCGTCCAGGGCGTCAGCAGGGCCCGACATGGTGGGTCCTGCAGTTGTTCCGCTTGCGCTCCGTCGAGGGCGTAGGGGCGGTGGAACAGCGCAACGAGCCGCCCCGCACTCCAGGTGCGCGGGCGGCTCGCTGCGGGGTGAACTTCGCGGTGCGGGCGACATCCCGACGGCCACCCGCACCTTCCCGCGCCCCATCACGAATGACAGCCGGCGGCACCACCACCTCGTTCAATGATCGCCAGATGGCGCCCGGCTGAGGTCGACGATGCAGAAGGCATTGCCATCCGGGTCGGCGAGCACGACGAAATCCGGGTTGGGCGGATACAGATCCCAGTCCAGCACGCTTGCGCCGAGCCGGACGAGCCTCTCGACCTCTGCTTCCTGCTCCGCAGTAGTGTCCACGAACAAATCGAGGTGGATCCGCGGATGGGACTCGGCCGGCGACTCGCTGCGCTGCAAAGCCAACGCCCTGCCGGATCCGTCGGCATGGGCCAGCGTTCTCCATGTCCCACTTGCCCATTCGTCCGTGGCCACCAGGTCCAATGCGGACGTCCAGAAGGCCACGGCACGCGGAACATCGGCCACGCCGATCGCCGCGTCCGCGGCGTCCGCCGCCGTGCACTGATCGACCGCTGCGGCCAGTTCGGCGAACTGCCGCTCGGGGTCTGCTGCCAGCACCAGTGGCTCCGACTCGGTCAACCGGACCCCGGTGAATCCCCCGGACATCCCGTGTTCGGCGACCTGAGCGGCGAGGGAGTCCACCAACAGGGGTGTGCTGGTGGCCATGCCGAACCGGCGTCCCGCTCGGCCCGCGGCGCGGATGGCGGCCTGACCGTCCGCTTGGCGATGCCGCCAACGGTGGCTCGCGCGTGGCCGAGCCCGTGACCGTGTGCGACGGAGAAGGCCACTGCGTTGACGCCGGTGTGCGGGCGTCGTCAAATTTCGCTACCGTAGGTTTCGATACTAAAGGTTTCGAAAATCGCTGGGCGAGGAGAAGGCATGCGCGAGGTCACTGCCGCGGAGCGGCCGCCGGAGCCGGACTGGTCGACGATGACGGCCGAGGAGCTGGTCGTCTACCGCGAGGCGGAGAACCGCTTTCGGGCGTCCAGCGCAGTGCGGGCGATCACCGGAGACCCGGATCCCGGCGCCGCGATCCAATGGCAGGAGGTGGCGCTGCCCGGCCGCGAGCTCCCGGTCCGCGTGTACCGACCGTTGCCCGGGCGCGACGGCGCGGGCGCCGACCTGCCACTAGTGCTCCACGTGCACGGAGGCGGCTTCGTGGGCACAGCGGTGCAGAGCGACTGGGTGAACAGCCACCTCGCCGCCCAGCTGCCCGCGGTCGTCGTCTCGGTCGAGCACCGCCTCGTCGACCAGCGAAATCCGCTGTCGGCAGCCGCCGACGACGGCTGGGACGTGCTCCAGCACGTGGTGCAGCACGCCGCGCAGTGGGGCATCGACCCGGCGCGGACCGCCGTCTTCGGCGAGAGCTGCGGCGCGTTGATCAGCGCCCTGGCCGCGATCCGGGCCAGAGAAGCCGGCCTGCACCTCCGGGCGCAGGTTCTGATCAACCCCGCTGTCGATGTGACCGAGACGATGTACGACCACGCCTCGATCACCCAGTACGCCTACAGCCCGACCCGCGCCGTTCCGCTGCTGCAATTCTTCCAGCGGCTCGCAGTTCCACCGGGAACCGACCCTCGCGCGCTCTCGCCGCTGTACGCCGACAACCTGAACGGGCTGGCCCCAGCACTGGTGGTGGTGCCGACCCAAGACGCAGTGGCCGATCACGGCCGTCGCTACGCCGAACGACTGCACGCGGCCGGGACACCCGCGCGGCTGACCGAATACCCCGGAGCGAAGCACGCGTTCCTCAGCATGCCGGGCGTGGAGCAGCAGGCGAAGGCCGCGCAGGCGGAGATCCTTCAGTTCCTCCGCGCCTCCCTCACCGCGAACACCGAAGGCCCGCGGCCATCGCAACGATGAGCGGACCCGCTCGAAAAGCGTCCACGCCGAACGCGATGGGCCGGACGGCAACCATCTCGGCGACACGCCCCGCCCCGGAACACGGCCAGCGTTTCGGGGCGGGGTCACGGACTAACTGTCCTCAATGGATGCTTGGTGCGCTCGGCGCAGCCCGATTCGTTGTGCCTTGGTCGCCCGACGGCTCCGGAACCCCGTCCGCGGCGGTCGGTTTGATGCGCTGGACGTCCGAGGCCGTGGAGTGGATCATCCTCGGGGACATCACGGTCATTCGCGCCACGGCAGTACTGGTCGAAACACGCGACGGCCGCAAGAGTTCCGAGTGATCATCCGAACGCCGAACGCCCCCATGCGAGCGTTCCTCGCCAAACCGCGGTCAGATCCCCTGGCCGGGGTCGATCTGCCACACCGGCCGTTTGTGGCCGCATCGGCAGCCCGGGTACCGGCACTCGCCGCTGTGCTTGCGGTGCCCGCAGCTGCAGGGCCACTCCACCACGCTGGTGTAGTCGTTCGTCCAGTACAGACCGCACGAGCAGTCCACCCGGCCCACACCGCCGACCCTGGTGTACGGCACGTCCGCCATGCAGCCCTGCGTGCTGTGCTCGCTGCGCGCGTGACCGCACTCGTCGCACGCCCGCCTGCCGTTGACGTCGGACTCGCCCCAGCGCATCCCCGCTCCCCTCATCGGCCACTGGCAGCCACATCACAGCACACCGCGGCTGAGCGGCACGATGCTTTCCGCGACCGGGCCGCACGCAGTCCATCGGCGATGAGCACCACGAGCTCGGCGTGATCAGGCAGAGGGCCGGCGTTGGCGATCAGGCGTTCGCTCGGCGGAGGCGTTCCGCTGACTGGGCGCGGACGGCGTCGCAAGACACCGGGGGGTCGCCGTGCAGGGCCTCCCAGCGGGCGTTGTGCGCTGCCGGCCACAGGCTGGCCGCCCACGCGATCTCCTGCTCCTCCGCGGTGAACCGGCGCCCCCGGAGGTCCTGGTAAGCCGCCAGGAACGCGGCGGAGCTCTCGATCGGGGCCAGGGTCGGCGGCGAGGCACTGGAGAACGCCCCGGACGCCGCGCCCACCAGTGCAGCCTCCGGCTGCCACGCCAGGCTGTCCCAGTCGTGCACGGCCCACACGTGGCCGTCGCGCCAGCGGAGGTTCTGCGCTTCGAAGTCGGCGTGGCCCAGCACGCACGGCAGATCGGTGGCCAGCATTCGCTTGCGGGCCCGCTCGGCCGCGTCGACGACATATGCGGGCACGGCGCGCTGATCCCGCTCGTCGAGGAAATCGATCGACGGCCACAGCCCGGAATCCGCGTGGTCCCAACGCACCCAGCGCGGGTTCGGCAGCGGCGGTGCGACGGTCACGTCGGCCAGCTCGGCCATCAGCCGGGCGAACACCGCCGCGCAGCGCATGGCGACGTCCTCCGAATCGCCGCGCAGCATTTCACCGCCGGGCAGGGACTCCTCGGCGTGAACGGCCAGCGCACCGATGCCGACCGCGGGCGTGAGCGGCCGGGCGCACGGAAATCCCCGCTCCGCCAACCGGGCCTGCGCGGCAACGCACGACGCGGCGCGGCCGTCGTCATCCCGCACCTTCACCACGACGTCACGCCCGCCGGCCAACCGCAGTCCGAACACCGCCGAGATCGACCGCACCTCGAACAGAACGCTGACCGGCTCGTCGCCCAACTGGTCCACGCACCAGGCCGGCAACCAGGTCGGCAGATCACCCAACGACACGGTGAGGACTGTGCCACTTCCGCGATTGGCGTTGTGGGAGGCTCACCCAGCTAATCCGCGAGGAGTTCCGACGCCGCGGTACAGTTTCGCATCGGCCAGGACTGCCGGTCTTCCGCCAAGGACGGCTGTGGCTGAATGCGTTTGCCGAGCAACGGGTTCCGCTGCGGTTCTGCTCGGCGTACCTTGTTGGCGTCACCACGATCGTGCTCTCGTAGCGACTGGGGGGCCAGGTGCAGGATCTGGTCACCGCGCTCTTCCAGTGGGCGTACGGAGTCTGGCCGTCCTACGGGCCCGCGATCGTGCTGGCCGCGTTGGTGATCAGCGCCTTCCTCGTCCCTTTCGCCGTCCTCGAAGTGCGGTGGCAGTGGAAGGTGTTCGCGCAGTTCGGAGCTCATGCGTGGAGCGACGACCCGAGTTCGAGGCTTCTGGTTCACGGCGAGCTGCTCAGGGGGCGGCACCTGCTGCTGCTTCTCGCTCGCCGGGCACTCCTGTTGGGTTCGGCGATTCTCGTCCTGTTGACCGTGCTGGGCTGGCAGCAGCACCGAGGCGAGCTGACCTTCGCCGGGACCGACCTCGGGAAGAGCGTGTTCACGGTGGTGTGGACCAGCCCCCAGGACTGGCCTGTCATCACCCACTCGGTGATCCCCGCCGTGTTCGTGCTCATCTTCGCGGTAGTGGGCGCCAAGCCCCTCGTGGGCTCACGCACGGCACGTTTCGTCGGCGCCGTGCTGATCGCGCTGCTCGCCCCAGGCGCCGTCGTGCTCTACCTCCTCACCGTACTTCTCGTCACCACCGGCGTGCTCCGGCTGTGGACCCGTGCCATCTCGTTCGCCAGGTCCATCGCCGCCCGCGAGAGCCGCGTGCGCGAGACGGGGTGGGCTGATTACCCGCTGCCCGCAGATCGTTGGCAGTCGGGAGTCCTCGCGTTCTGGGGAGGCTGGCTGAGGTGCCTGGTGGGAGCGGCCGCAACGGTAGCGGCGGAGTTGTACGTGCTGACCGCACTTCCCAGCGACCCGCGGGAACTCGGCCTCGGGTTCGACGCCGCGCCTGTTCTCGTCGGTTCTCTGCTCGGAGCCGCCGGGATGCTCGTTTTCGAGCGGGGCGAGAACCTCCGCTGGATGGGCCAGATCATGCTGTCCCGGATCAGCGCGTACCGGGATGAGCACGGGTTCCCGCAGCGCACGGAGAGCCTTGCTGCGCTGAACCGCTCGATGCCCCGGCAGACGCGTCGGGCGGGCATCGGGCTGATGGCCATTGGCGGGTTGGGAGCCTGCGGCCTGGGCTGCGCCGGGATCGTGATCGGTCTGCGGTACACGTGGGAACTCGTTGCGGGCGACGGGGCGTCGCCGCTGGTCTCCGTCTTCCCGTTGGTTCTCGGGATAGTGCTGATGGCGGCGGGGAACGGCCTGCTCCGCATGGGTGGCCGGCACGTCCAGCGCATCATCTCCTCGCCGAAGGACCTGGTGGCAGGTTCGTACGCGCTGTACCTCCGATCGTTCGAGGACGACGCGAAGTTGGCCCGGCTGCACCGGATTCCCCGGCCGAGCTCGTTGATCCGCGGCTTCTTCACGTCCGGCAATCCGGAGGAGGAGCGGCTCGCCGACGCGCTCGCGTGGGCCGGGCTCCCGGTGAGCGTGGGACGGCCGGGAGAACGAGCACCGCACGTCGGAGTTCCGCGCATGTACCTGCCCTTCGACGGCTGGCAGGAGCCGGTGCGGGAGGTGATGCGAGGCGCGAGCCTCGTAGTCCTCGTGCTCGGCCGCGGAGCGGGGACCCTGTGGGAACTGGGTGAGGCGATGCGGATCCTGCCGCCGCAACGACTGGTGCTGCTCGTGACCATGCCGCAGCACGAGTACGACCGGTGCAGGGAAGTCGTGGAAAGCGAGCTGCGGAAACAGGCCGAGACGGTGCGGCGCGAGACCGGCACCCGCTGGAAGCCACCGTCGCTGCCCGACTACGCCGGAAGTCCGGCCGTGACCTCACGGATCCGGGGACTCATCCACTTCACACCGGAGTGGAAAGCCGTCTTCGCGCCGCTCGAACGCCCTCCCCTGCTGGAGAACCAGCTTCTGGGGGCTCTCGACCGAAGCATGTGGCCCGTCGCAGTGCAGCTGACCGACTACGAGCGACGAACCGGCAAGAGGTACGGCTGAGGGTGCGGGTTCGACAAGGCTCAGGGCAGGCTCGTCCCGAAGCCGCCGGTGCCAGACGGGGGGCGATTTCGCGCGAAATCGCCCCCTGCACTCCCGGCGGCCACGCCTCGCACGTCCCTGCGCCCCCGTTCAGGAACGCCTTCCAAAGCAGGCCGTGCGGTCCGCGTGCTTTCCCGATGGCGTCCCAGCGCTGGACAGCGCTGCTACTCGTCGTCTTCGGTGAGCAGGAAGTCTGGTTTGTCTTCTCGCCATCCTGGGACGTTCATCGAGTTCAGGACGGAGATCAGCTTCTTCTCCTCGTAGATGAAGTGCGTTTCCATGATCGCCGACAGGCCCTCCAGCTCCGCGCGCACGTTCGCCGCGGTCGCCGGGTCCGGGGTCTCCGGGAGGTTTCCGAGCAACTTCTCCAGGTTGCCCAGGATCCAGTCGATCCGGTTGTGGTCCGTCTTCAGCTCCGAGATCACCTTGCGGAGTTCGGGATGCTCGTCGGCGATCACCGGGAACGCGCCGCGGTCCTCGCCGGTGTGGTGGCGCGTGAGGGCCGAGCAGAAGGACAGGCAGTGGGCCCGCAGATCACGGGACGGCAGGCCTTTGCCGTCGAAGTAGTCGTCGACGTCGTCCCGGAGGTCTTCCAGTTGCTCGCGCAGCCAGATGTGCACCTCGATCAACTGGTTGCCGAAGGCGGTGAGGCGGCTGCGCGCCTCGGAACTCCCAGCCATGCTGCTCCTCGGATCGGACGTCTCCCCGTCGCCCCAGCGGGCGGGTCCCTGGACGAACGATAGCGATCTTGCTCGTGCCGGGCTGGAGCCGAGCGCAGTCAGCCGGTGGTTCGGGCAGGTCGGCCCGAACCACTGTCGCGGCCCGGCCGTCGGTTCAGTGCGAATGTTCACAGCGAGCCGCCGCCGCGTTCCCGCGGCTCCGCGTCCGACTCCTGCCAGACCCGCACCAGCGAGGCGGACGGCAACCGGACGCCGTCCTCGCTCACCACGGCCAGCCGGGGAACGCGCGGCAACCAGCTCCGATCGAGCCCGGCCGCCTCGCCCGCGAGTAGGACCAACCTCGTGATGTGCGGGGGGAGGTGTGCTCCGCCCCGGTCATCCGCACTCCCCCGGTGATCCGCATTCGACCAACGACGCCGGTCAGCGGGCTCTGCGCCGGTCGACGACGGTCGCCGCAGTGGACGGACGAGCCGACCCTCCGGTACCTCCGGGTCGATCGCCTGCTGGAAAATCACCTCATGTTGTACGGGCGCGCGGTGGAGCAGGCCGCTATCGACGAGCTGACCAGCGCGGCTCGGGGCGGCACCGGCCGGGCTCTGGTCCTGCGCGGCGAGGCCGGCGCCGGGAAGTCGGCCTTGCTGGACCACGCGGCCGCTGCGCCGATGCGCGTGCTCCGGGCCACCGGGGCCGAGCCGGAGGCCGATCTGGCCTTCGCCGCCCTGCACCAGCTGCTGCTTCCGGTGACCGATCTGCTGGATGCCTTGCCCGAGCCGCAGCGCGATGCCGTCCGGGGCGCGCTGGGACTGGCGGCGCCGCCCGCCGAGGACGCACGGTTCCTCGTCTCCGCCGGAGTCCTCTCGCTGCTGGCCGAGGCCGCCGCCGACACCGGCCTGCTCTGCCTCGTCGACGACTTCCAGTGGTTCGACCGGGCATCGGCCGACGCGATCCTGTTCGCGGTCCGGCGGCTGCACACCCACGGCGTGGCGGTGCTGATCGCCGCCCGCGACAGCGCTGGACCGGTCATGCGCGACATCCCCGAACTGCGCGTCGGCGGCCTCGACGAGAAGAGTTCGGGCGAGCTGCTCGCCGGGTGTTCCGCCGCTGTTCCCTCGGCGACCGTGAAAGAGCGCCTGGTCGCGTTGACCGGTGGCAATCCGCTGGCGCTGCGGGAGGCGGCCGGGGCGCTGACGCCCGACCAGCTCGCCGGGCGGGCGCCGCTCCCCGATCCGCTGCCGGTCGGCGCCGGGGTCGAGCTGTTCGGCCGCCAGGTCGCGGAACTGCCCGGGTCGACGCGGCTCGTGCTCCTGATCGCGGCCGCCGAAGGTTCCGGCGAGCTCGGCTGGGTGCTCGGTGCGGCGGCCCGGCTCGGCAACGACCCGACGGCGTCGCTGGAGGCGGCCGAGACCGCCGGGCTGATCACCGTCGAGGGCTCGTCGGTCCGGTTCCGGCATCCGCTCGTCCGGTCCGCCGTGTACGCGGCGGCGACCTTCGCACAGCGGCAGGCCGTGCACGCGGCGCTGGCGGAGGCGCTGGCGGAGGCCGGGGAGCTCGATCGGCAGGCCTGGCACCGGGCCACCGCGACGGCCGGGCGGGACGCGCAGGTCGCGGACCGGCTCGCCGAAGCAGGCGAAAGGGCAAGGGCGCGTGGCGGTTTCGCCGACGCGGCGGCCGCGCTGGCGCGGGCGGCGGAGCTCACGCCCGAACCTCCGGTGCGGGCCCGGCGGCTCACCGATGCGGCGACGGCGGCCTGGCTGGGCGGGCTGCCGGGGCGGGCGGAGAGCTGCCTGGCCGAAGCTCGCGAGCTGACCGACGACCCGCGCCTGCTCGCCGAACTCGCGCAGCTGCACGGCCGTTTCGAGCTCAGCTCGGGCGATGCCGCCGCGGCGCAGCGCGTGTTCGCCGAAGGCGCGCAGCGCGCCAAGGATGCCGATCCCGCCCGCGCTCTTCAGATGCTGGGCGATGCCGCCGAGGCCGCCGCCAACGTCGGTGATGTCGCCGCGACCGTGCAGATCGGCCGGTTCGCGGAGTCCTATCAGGACACCGATCCGTTCCTGCGGGCCATCCTCGTCGGCGTGGCGGCGATGCACACCGGCGACGCCGAACGGGGCGTACCGCTGCTGCGCGGCGCGCTCGCGCGCACCGATGGGCCCGGCCGTGCGGACCGGCTGTTGTGGGCCTCCGTCGCGGCCGGTGAGCTGGGCGAGATCGACAGCGCGGCCGAGTACATCATCCGCGCCGGGCAGGTGGCCCGCGTCTCCGGCATGACCGGGCAGCTGCCGGTGGTCCTGGAATTCGTGGCCCGGGCCGAGCGCATCAGCGGCCGCTTCGCCCTCGGCGCCGCGATCTCCGAGGAAGGGCTCGCGCTCGCGCGCGACGCCGGGTACACCAACTCCACCGCCGGCCACCTGGCAAACCTCGCGGTGGTCGCGGCCGTCCGGGGCCGGGAAGCCGACTGCGAGCGCTACGCCCAGGAGGCCCTGGCCATCGCCATCCCGCACCGAATCGGGCTGCAGGCCAGCATCGCGGCGTACGCCCTGGGACTCCTCGACCTCGGCCTGGGGCGTTTCGCGGCGGCGCACAGCCGTTTCCAGTCGATGGCGGGCGCCGGGCCTGGGGCGGGGCATCCGGTCACGACCCTGCGCTCCACTCCGGACCGCGTCGAGGCCGCGATCGGTTGCGGCGAGCCGGCCGCCGCACGCACCGCGCTGGAGACGTACGAGCGCTGGATGGCGAACGCGCGCACTTCGGAGTCGCAGGCACTGCTCGCCCGCTGCCGTGCGCTCGTCACCGAGGACGCCGAGGAGGGACTTGCGCTGTACGAGGAGGCGCTTCGCCTGCACGCGGGGGACGGCGGTTCGCCGTTCGAGGAGGCCCGAACCTCGCTCCTCTACGGGGAACGCCTGCGCCGCGCGCATCGGGGAGGCGACGCGCGCTTGCCGCTGCGCACCGCTCTGGAGACATTCCAGCGGCTCGGCGCCGAACCGTGGGCAGTTCGCGCGCACGGTGAGCTGCGCGCCGCCGGCGAGTCCGCTGCCCGGCACGAGTCCGACGCTCTGAGCACGCTCACCCCGCAGGAGCTGCGCATCGCGCGGTTGGTCGCGGACGGCGTGTCCAACAAGGAGGTGGCGGCCCGCCTCTTCCTGAGCCCCCGCACCGTCGAGTACCACCTCTACAAGGTCTACCCGAAGCTCGGCATCGCCTCCCGCACGGAGCTATCGCGCCTGGTCAACGCCGCCCGGTGAGCCGATCCCGGTACTGGCCGGCACGTGCCCGGTGGTCCTACGGATGGCACCGGTGGCGCGCTGGACCAGGCTTCTCCTCACCGAGAACGCGAAGGAGCTGCGCATGACCGAACGCATGATCGCCAACGGGAACGTCGAGCTGTGGACCGAGGAGTTCGGCGACCCGGGCCACCCGCCGGTGCTGCTGGTGATGGGCTCGATGTCGCAGGGCGTGCTCTGGCCGGACGGGCTCGTCGGCCGGCTCGCCGCGGCGGGGCGCCGGGTCATCCGGTACGACCACCGCGACACCGGGAAGTCCAGCGCCATCGACTTCGAGGCCGATCCCTACACCTGGGCCGACATCAAGGACGACGTGCTGGCGGTGCTCGACGCGTACGGGATCGACCGGGCGCACATCGTCGGCCATTCCGCCGGCGGGCTGCTCGGCCAGTGGATCGCGGCCGAGCGGCCGGAGCGGGTGCTGTCCCTCACCGTGATCGGGTCCTCGCCGCTCGGCCGCGGCGAAGGCGCCACGCTGGTGCGCGCCCTGATGGGCGAGGAGCCGCAGCCGGGCGAGCTCCCCCGCCCCACCCGGGAGTTCATCGAGCACTTCGGCAAGGCCGCGGTGAGCCCGCCCGCGTCCGACCGGCGGTCCCAGATCGGTTTCGCGATCGAGACCGCGCGGGTGCTGCACGGCCCGGCGATCCCGTTCGACGAGGACGAGCAGCGGCGGTTGGAGGAGCGCATCTTCGACCGGGACCGCGATCCCGCGACGGTCGCCAACCATCGGCTCGCCGCGATGACCGACTCCGCCTTCGAGCCGGTCGGCGCGCTCGCCCGGATCGAGGCCCCGACGCTGGTCATCGAGGGCACCCACGAGCCGGTGAAGCCGGGCCACGGCGCGCTGATCGCCGAGGAGATCCCGGGCGCCGAGCTGCTGGTGATCGAGGGCATGGGCCACACGTTGCCGTCGCAGGTGCACGAACCCCTCGCCCGGGCGATCCTCGCGCACACCTCCTGATCGCGACGCGTGGCGGCTCGAATCCGCCAGTTGGGAACGATTTTCATGCTCTCGGATGATTGAAGCGAGCCGGGTGGTCCTCAAGGATGAGTACCACTCGCCCCCTCCTGCCCGATGCGGGCAAGAAACGCAAAAAAATCGCGATCGCCGTAATGCGTTAGGAGAATTCCCAGATGTCCACGGGAGAATTGCCCCGGGTGCCCGGGGTCGTTCAGCAATCGTCGTTCGACGTGGGCATGCGGCTGGTGCAGCGGCACGGCGAACTCGAAGGCCGGCCGGCGGAGTTCGACCTGCTCGGGCTCCGGTGGGATCTGCTGCCGGAGGTCTTCGCGCCGATCCACACCGCGTCCACCGAGCTGTTCGCCCGGTGGCTGCCGTACCCGAACGGCGGCAGCTTCCTCGAAATCGGTTGCGGCGCAGGGGTGATCGCGGTGAACGCCGCCTTGCGCGGCTGCGCCTCGGTGTCCGCAGTGGACATCGTCCCGGCTGCGGTGCGCAACACCGAGCTGAACGCCGCCCGCCACGGGGTGGCGGACCGGGTCCGGGTGCTCGGCAGCGACCTCTTCGACGCCTTGGCCCCCGACGAGCGCTTCGACGTGGTGTTCTGGAACTCCAACGTGGTCCCGGCACCGGCGGACTTCGACTACACCGTCCCCGCGCAGCGAGCGATCTTCGACGCCGGCTACGCCGCGCACGACCGCTACCTCCGGGAAGGACTGGCGCGGCTGACCGGGAAAGGGCGGCTGTTCCTGGGGTTCAACAGCCTCGGTGACATCGCCCGGCTGCGAGCCCTCGCGGCGCTGATGGGCCTGCGCGCCACCGAGATGCAGCGGGCGACGCACCGGGCCGGGACCGCTCCGGTCACCTTCCAGCTCCTGGAGATCACCGCCGCGAACCGGCTATGACCGCGCCGCCGCGGCTTCGCGCAGCGCGGCGCGGTCGAGCTTGCCCATCCCGATCAGCGGCATCGCGTCGACGAGCTCCAGCCGCTCGGGCATCTTGTACCGGGCCACCCCGCGGGATTCCAGGTGCAGGCGCACTTCCCGCAGTTCCGGGACCACGTCACCGGCCGGCACCACGTAGAGGCACACGATCTCGCCGTGCATCGGGTGCGGGCCGGCGACGGCCGCGACCTCGGCGACGTTGTCCAGCTCCCGGACGAGCTGTTCCAGCTCCTCGGCGCAGATCTTCTCGCCGCCGCGGTTGATCACGTTCTTGATCCGCCCGACGACCTGGAGATCACCGCTCGGCAGCTGCCGGACGAGGTCGCCGGTCCGGTAGAAACCGTCTGCGGTGAAGGCTTTTTCGGTGGCCGCCGCGTCCCGGTAGTAGCCGCCGATCGTCGCCGGGCCTCGCGTCAGCAGCTGCCCGGGCTGCCCGGGCGGAACGGGTGCGCCCCCGTCGTCGACGACCAGCACCTCCTCGGCGGCCGAGACCGGCCGCCCCTGCGTGGAGGCCACCACGTCCGCCGGATCGTCGAGCCTGGTCGCGTTGATCAAGCCTTCCGTCATGCCGTAGACCTGCTGCACGACGGGCCCCAGCACCGAACGCGCCCGCTCCGCCGCGGCAGGTTCCAGCTTGGCGCCCCCGATCTGGACCGCGACGAGGCTGGAGGTGTCGAAGCGCTCCCCGTCGAGCACCGCCAACCACTGGCCGAGCAATCCCGGCACCGCCGCGAAATGGGTCACCCGCTCCTGCTCGATCAGGCGCAGCGCACGGCGCGGGTCCTCCGCGCTGTCGAGCACGACCGTCCCGCCGGCGGCGAGGACGCCCAGAATTCCCGGGCAGGACAAGGCGAACCCGTGCGCGACGGGCATGACCGCGAGGTACGCGGTGCTCGCGTCGATCCGGGTCACTGCCGAGGTGGTCCGGATGATGTGGCCGAGGGACTCGTGCGTGCGGGCGATCACCTTGGGCGGCCCGGAAGTCCCGCTGGAGAGCAGCAGCACGGCCGCGTGCTGCGGCCGTGGCCGATCGATGGGTGCCGCGTCGCAGCCGGAAGCGCTTGGCCCGCACAGTTCGGACAGGTCGACGATGTCGCTTCCGGACGGCGGTTCTTCGCCCGTGAGCAGCAGCATCTCGAGGTTCGGGTGCCGAGGGCGGAGTTCTCGGACCATCGCGAGGTTGTCGAACCGCCGCGTCCGGTGCGGCAGGGCCATTGCGCGGCTGCCGGTCGACTTCAGGATGCGCTCGACCTCGTACGACCGCAGCGCCGGGAGGAGGAGCATCGGCAACGCGCCGATTCGCAGCAGGGCGAGCAGGAGTACGACGAACTCAATGCCGTTGGGCAGTTGCACCGCGACCGCGTCGCCGCGCCGCAAACCTCGCGCCGAGAGCCCTCCGGCCGCGCGATCGACGGCGGCTGCCAGCTCCCCGTGGGTCATCCGCCGGTCGCCGGCCACCAGCGCGCACTTGTGCGGAAGCCCTTTCCCTTGGCGCAGAACGAGTTCGTGCAACGTCTCGGGTCGCCACCACCCGGCCTCTCGATAGCTCCGTGCGCGTTCTTCTGGGATGCCGGGCACTTCAACGTGCTTCGATGAGGACGTCGAGGTCGGCCACGGAGAAGTCCGTCGCGCTCCACAGGTCGATCCGCACGCCGAACCGGCGCTCCAGCTCCAGTTCGAGCGCGGTGATCTCGGTGGAGTCGAGGCCCAGGTCGGCTTGCAGCCGCGTGTCCGCCTGGATCTCCTCGTCCGCCACGCCGAGTCCCTGCAGGATCTCGTGCAGGGCAGCCTCGTTGCGCATGTCCAACTCCTGTTCCGAAGGGTTTCAGGTCACCTGTCCGGTCCGACCTGCGCCGCGAGCTCGGCCAGCAGCGTGATCTCCCGCTCGACGGCGTCCGCCAGCGACCGGGCGTCGCCGGGGCGGGTGTTGCTGAGCACGCTGAGGTTCAGGGCGTCGGCGAAGCCCACGAGGGAAACGCTGATCGCCCCCGGCGCGGGAATGTCCGGCATCGCGACCACGCGTCGCAGGGGCGCGCCGCCGAGGGCCCAAGCGCCAGGCGTCCACCGGAGCGTGGTGCATTGCACCGAAGCGAAGTTGGCCGAGGTGAGGAGCGCGGTGGCGGCGCGGAGCGCCCAGGGCCCGAGGGTCAGCGCGGCGTCGAGCAGCCGCGCGGCCCCGTCCACGGAGTCGGCGCGACCGAGCACTCCCCGGCACGCAGCCAGGCGCATTTCCGGGCGGTCCTCCGCGACGGGCAGCGGAACGCGCACGCCCGTGAGGATGTTGCCGAGTTCCTGCGCGTTCTGCCCGGTTCGGCGGTTCTTGGGCACCACGGCGTACAGCTCGCCCGGCTTCCCCGGCCAGTTGTACGGCCGGCCGAACACGCTGCGGACGGCACCGGTCGTGCTGGCGAGCAGGACTTCCGTCGGGGTCACGCCTTCGCCGGGCAGCGCGCTGCGAACGATGCGCAGTTGTCCCGCGTCCACCGACGCGCAGGCCAGCTCCGGTTCGGGATCAGCGGCGGGGAGACTTCGCCCGCCCACCAGCACGTTGCGCAAGGTGCTCATCGCGGTTCGCCGGAAGGATTCCGATTCGGGCGCGGCGCCGGCTCTGGTCCGGGCGCGGGGCGCGGGGCCGTCCAGCAGATGGCAGAACAGGATCTTGCAGGATTCCATGTCGAGCACCGCGTGGTGTGCGATCAGGACCAGGGCGAATTCGTCGCGCGACGGCCGGCGCACCAGTTGCAGCCGCCAGGGCGGGATGTCCCGCGGCAGCGGCTGGATCACGAGGGAGCCGAGGAGTGCTTCGAGCTCCAGGTCGTCACCTTCGACGACCTGCTGCCGCGGGTCGAACCGGTCGAGCGCGGTCCAGCGCCGGCGCCGCAGGCTGCTCTCCTCGGCCGGAAGCACCCAGCGCAGCCGGGAGAACGGGCCCCAGCGCTCGGCCACGCGCTCGCGCAGGTCGGTGATGTCCGGGGGCTCGCCGGAGAAGAGCGCGGCCACTCCGGCGGGTTCGACGCCGCCGGCCAGGAGTTCTTCGGTAGCTGACAGGAAATCGTCCATGCTGCCCTTTTCTCGAATTCCGCCGGACCCATGTGTATCCAGGCGGTAATCGAGCAGCAACCTGATTCGCCGAACAAGCCTCCATCGAGTAACACCCGGCAGGTCACAACAATCGCAAAACCGACTCATATTGAGGTTTTTCCAACCTCGTTGCGGGTGGCGGTGCGGGTGGCGGCCCCCGGCGGGAGTTACAGCGCCCGCCTGGACTGTGGGTGCCCCTCCTGATGTATGCCAATACACGGCGGAGGGGCCGTCCTCGCCAAGGGAACTCCGGAGGGGTGGGCACCGTGAACCCGCGGCGGTGCCAGTGCCGTAGGTGGGCTATGCGCCTACGGCGCATGCGACACCCCACCGACGTGCAGCTTCGGGCCTCGCAGCGGCGGATCGACCAGGATGAAAAGGGCTCATTTGCCGGTTCCCGACGACGTGATCTCCGCCTCGCGGCGGAATTGCGGGCCGGCGCACCGATTTCCGGCACGCGGCCCGGCAATCCTCGATCACGCCCGCCGGCAGCCGGGACCGGCCGAGAACCGGTTCGTCACGGACGGTTCGAACGGTGTTCCACGACGGCCCGTTCGACGTCCTCCGCCAGCAGGTAGTGGTTCAGCGCGATGGCGGCGGTCGTGCCCGCGCCGGCGGCGTTGAGCAGCTGGGCCGGGTTGTCGACGACGTTGCCCGCCGCCCACACTCCCGGCACGCTCGTGCGCCCGGAGGGATCGACGGAGACCCCTCCGTCCTCCCCCAGCTCGCAGCCCAAGCCCTTCAGCAACCCGTCCTGCGGCACGAACCGGGGACCGACGAACACCACCGCGCGCGGCACGACCTCGCCGTCGGCCAGCTCCACGCCCCACACGCCGTTGTCGTCGGCGAGAACACCCGCCACGTCGCCCTCCACGACCCGCACGCCACGGGCGGCCAGCCGCTCGCGCTCCTCGTCCGCCAGGACGATCCGGTTCGGGAAGAACACCACGTCGGACGACCACTGCCGCACCAATTGCGCCTGGTGCACGGTGAACGGCCGGTTCTCACCGCCGACGACGCCCAGCGGCAGATCCCGCACCTCGTAGCCGTGGCAGTACGGACAATGCAGCACGTCGCGGCCCCACCGCTCGCGAAGCCCCGGGATGTCGGGCAATTCGTCCCGCAGGCCGGTGGCCATCAGGACCGACCGGGTCGTCAGTTCCCGCCCGTCGGAGGTGCGCACCACGAATCCGCGCTCCGCACCGCGTTCGACGCCCTGCACCCGGTCGCCGAAAAGCTCTCCCCCGTAGCGCGCCACCTCTTCCCGGCCGACCGAGTACAACTCCGCCGGGGGCATGCCGTCCCGCGACAGGAACCCGTGCAGGTGATCGGCCGGTGCATTGCGGGGCTCACCGCCATCGACGACGGCCACCCGCCGACGGGACCTCGCGAGCACCATCCCGCCGGTCAAACCGGCCGCGCCGCCCCCGATCACCACAACGTCGTAATCCATCGCGTCCATCGAACCCACCTCCGCAGCCGCGCCTGCGCCGTCGCCCGGCCAGGCCGGTAGCTCCATCTCTTCGATTCCGGAATTCCGCGTCGTGGCAGGGCTTGGAGATCTCGTCTCCGCCGCATCGCGCGCGAGCGCCGTCCGCCCCTGTTCTCCGGGCAGGACAAGGACGTTCCGCACGACCGGTGGTGACGATGATTCCGCTGGTCAGTTCCGCGAACGGCGCGCGTCGCGCTCCCCAGCACTTTCCAGGCTATGTCGCCGCAACCCCACCCCGACACGGTTGAGCACCGTTGACCACAGCAGTCGGATTCGGCCGGGGCCCGGACTAGCGGGCTCGAGAATCCCCAGGTGCACTTCCGGCCTATCCCGCCCTCACCGGCGGTTCGCACCCTAACAAACCGCGATCACGCTCCGCGTTCGGCCCACCACCGAACGTCTCATGGTCGGCGCCGCGCCGGAAACCTACACTCCGAAGGATCGAAGCGAACCGCGCGGGCGGTGCCGATTTGAGGTGTCCGATGCGAAATCCGGGAAAGATCTGGCTCGCCGGCGTGCTGGCGTCGACCGCGGTCTCCTGCACGCAACCCGCGCCGGCCGACGAGCGGTCCGCCATCGACTTCCACCAGTGGCGTTCCGCGGCGGACTTCCAGTCCGGCAATGCCGAAGGCATCCGCGGCGACGGGGCGGGCATCCGCATCGATCACCCGATCGGCAGCGTCGGGCAGCCCGCCGCCGAAGGCGGCACGACGCGCGAGTACGAGTACGCGCGGTGGACGTCCCCACCGCACCGCATCGGCTTCGCGGCGACTCAACTGGTCGCGTCCTGGAACGCGGCCACCCCGCCCGGGACCTGGCTGCAGGTGGAGATGCGGGGCCGGACCGGCACGGGCGCGCAAACCGGCTGGTACGTGCTGGGCCGGTGGGCGTCCGGCGATGCCGACATCCACCGCACGAGCGTCGACGGCCAGTCCGACGCCGACGGCACCGTCAACGTCGACACCTTCACCGCCGGCCCTGGGACGACGCTGTCCGAATACCAGCTCCGCGCCACGCTCTACCGCGCCACCGGAACTCCGGCCTCGCCGGAGCTGTCGATGGTCGGCGCGATGGCCTCGAGTGTCCCGGACCGGTTCGAGGTGCCCACCTCCGGCCCCGGCGGCGCCTGGGGCGTCGAACTCCCGGTGCCGCGGTATTCCCAGAACATCCACAGTGGACACTATCCGCAGTACGGCGGTGGCGGCGAGGCGTGGTGCAGCCCCACGTCGACGGAGATGGTCATCTAGTACTGGGGAAGGCGGCCCTCCGCGCAGGAGCTGGCGTGGGTCGATCCGCAGCACCCCGATCCCGCCGTCGAGCACGCCGCGCGCCAGACGTACGACTACGCCTACGACGGCACCGGGAACTGGCCGTTCAACACCGCGTACGCGGCCACCTACGGGCTGGAAGCGCACATCACCCGGCTGCCCTCGCTGGCCGACGCGGAACGGTACATCCGCAACGGCATTCCCGTGATCACGTCGCAATCCTTCCGCGCCGACGAGCTCGACGGCGCCGGCTACGACACCGACGGCCACATCCTGGTCATCGTCGGGTTCACCGCCGACGGGGACGTCATCGCCAACGATCCCGCCTCCTCCGACAATCCGGCGGTCCGCACGATCTACCCCCGCGCCCAGTTCGAGAACGTCTGGCAACGCACGAAACGCCGCGACGCCGCGGGCGAGGTCGCCGACGCCCCCGGCGGCATCGCCTACATCATCGCCCCGCCCGGCCACGCCCCCGCCGGATGACGCGCCGGCACCGCGCTCGGTCGGCGGTCAGTGCCCTTCGGCGAGGGCCGCGCCGATGAAATTGGCCGTCAGTATCGCGAAGATGCAGGCCTGCAGCACCTGGATCAGCGCCTCGACGAACGTCAAGGCGATGGCGAACAGGAACGCGACCAGCGACACCGGCTTCAGCGCCGACGACGCCTCCGGCGTGTCGCACCCCGACATGCCGGAGGTTGTGGACAACTCACGCAATTTCAATGGAAATCGAAGGTCTGATTTCCATTGAAATTGCGGACCCGAGAGCCGGAGCCGCGGGTGCTGATCCAGCAGATGCGGGTTCAGGAAGATCCGGAGGTTCACCAGTCGCCTTCGCGCACGTACGGGCGGCTCCACAACGCCACCTGCAGCGTCACTGCCTTGAACCAGGCCTGGTACATGCGTTCGACGTCTTCGTCGCCGTGCCCCTTCGCTCTCAGGAACGGCCGGATCGTTGCCGTGATCGGGTAGATGAAGGCGATGATGTGGCGAAGCGGCACCCGGTCGACCGCATCGACGTGGTCGGTCTGGTCCTTCTTCGCCCGGGTGTGGCGCAGCGCGATCTCTTGCTGGTAGTCGAGCCAGACGTCGTCGTACGGGCGCCTGCAGGTGTCGAGGATCCATTGCTCGAACCGCGCGCGGACCCGCTCCAGGTACTCCGAGTCCGGCGCGCCGCCGGGAGGCCCGAAGTAGGCGGCCAGGTGCGGATGCGAGCCGACGTAGTCGTACCAGGTGGCCACGACTTCGCCGACCTGGTCGGCGAGGACGTCACCGGCCATGCGCAGCGCCTGGTCGTCCGAGTCGGTCCACAGCAGCGTCTCCTTCAGCGCGTCCAGCTCGGCGATCGTGACCGGCGAGTGCTCGACCTGCGGCTCGCCGTACGTGTAGCCGGGAATGCGGTGTGCGGTGCCCATCGGATGCTCCCTGTCCTCGACGACCCATCGCCCTGGGGAGTACCCGCATCCCAGCGCCCTATCGCCCCACCGCAGCCGGAGATCTGCGCGGCACCGGCTCAGCGCCCTTGATCCTCTACAGTGGACAATATCGCCGGCCGGGAGTCGCACGCGTGGGCGAAGATCGTCCACTTCGGATCTGGCGGGGGTACGGCCTGGTCACGGGCCGTGAGTGTTTTGGGCCGCTATGGCAACACAAAACGCTCACGGCCTGCTGCCTGCGGAAACGTTTCACTCCTCGACCGGCAGTTCGAGTCCGCTCGACTTTCGGGGTGGCAGCGGACGTGCTGGACTGGGGTTGCGGCGGGTGACGCGCAGCGGTGACAGGAGGCGCTTTCCGTCATGGCCTCGACATTCCTCTTCGTCGCCGGGGCGGTGTTGCTGATCTGCAGCGCCGAGAAGCTCATCGGGTACCTCGCCGGCGCCGCCTCCCGGCTCAGCATCTCGATGTTCTTCCTCGCCGTCGTCTTCACCGGCATCGAGTTCGACGACATCGTGCTCGGCGTCGCGCTGAACCTCGAAGACCTCGAGGACGTTTCGCTCGGGCTCGTGCTCGGGACCGCGATCTCGTTCACCGGAATCGTGCTCGCGCTCGCCGCGATCATCACTCCCGCCGCGGTGCGCGTCCCGCGCGACTACCTCGCCATCTTCGCGGCTGCGCCGCTGGTGCTGGCCGCGTTCGCGCTGACCACGCCGCTCACCGCCGTCCAGGGAATGCTGCTGCTCGCGCTCTTCGCGCTGTTCCTCGGCTACATCCTCGCGCAGGAATTCCGGCGGGAAGCACCGACGTTCCGCAACACCGAGGTGTGCGGCGAAACGGCGGAGGGAAACGCCCGGCCGGGCGGGGAATCCTTCTCCGCCGAGATCCCGTTCGCCGCGGCCCGCAAACGGCCCGGCTGGGCCAATCTCGGGCTGGCGGTGCTCGCTCTCGCCGGGCTCGTCGTCGGCGCCGCGGCGATGAGCACCGGTACCGAGGACATCCTCCAGGACTACGGGATCGCGGGCACCGTGTTCGGCGCGACCATCGTCACCGTCGTGCTGACCATCGAGGACGTCTTCCTCACCGTGGAGCCGATCCGCAAGGGCGTGCCGGCGATCGGGATCGGGAACGTCATCGGGAGCCTGGTCTTCTCGGTCACGGCGAAGCTCGGCGTCATCGTGCTCTCGGGCGGCAGCATCACGGTCGGCCCGGACGTGCTCCAGTGGCACCTGCCGGTGCTCGTCGCCATGACCGTCCTCGCCGCGTACTTCCTGCACACCGGCAGGCTGAAGCGGTGGCACGGTGTCGCGCTGCTCGGTTGCTACGTCGCCTACTGGGCCGTCAGCTTCGCCGTGTTCGGTGGCGTTCCGGTCGAGTCGTGACGGTCAGTCCGGGTACGCGTGGTCGATGGCGTCGAGGATGCTCCAGAGCACGTCGCACTTGAACGAAAGCGCCGCCACGGCGCGCGCCTGCTCGTCGGCCGACCGGCAGCGTTCGACCACCACCCGCAGGGCGTGTTCGGCGTCGCGCGGGGCCTGGGTCAGGCGGTCGCGGAAGTAGCCGAGGCCGTCGCGGTCGATCCAGGGGTAGCAGCGCTCGAACGCGGCGAGGCGATCGGACATCAGATCGGGCGCGAAGAGCTCGGTCAGCGAGGACGCCACCGCCTCGGTCCACGGCCGCGTGCGGGCGAAGGTGACGTACGCGTCCACGGCGAACCGCACGCCGGGGACGAGGTGGCGCTCGGATCGCACCTCCTCCCGGCTCAGCCCCACCGCCTCGGCCAGGCGCAGCCACGCCTCGATGCCGCCTTCCCCGCCCGCCGTGCCGTCGTGGTCGAGGATGCGCCGGACCCAGCGGCGCCGGACCTCGCGGTCCGGGCAGTTGGCGAGGATGGCGGCGTCCTTTCGGGGGATGTTCTCCTGGTAGTAGTAGCGGTTCGCCACCCATCCCCGGATCTGCTGCCGCCCCAGCAGACCCGCGTTCATCCTGATGTGGAACGGGTGCTGGTCGTGGTAGCGCTGCGCCTGGGCGCGCAGCGCGGCGGTGAAGCCGTCGGCGTCCGCGGTCACGGCACTTCCGGCTAGTCCTGCGGCAGCGCGAAGGCGAAGAGTGCGTCGCCGTGCGGGGCTCCCAGCATCCCGGGCAGGAATCCCTCGACCCACGCGCCCCAGCCGACCGGCGCCGCGACGAACTGCCTGCCGTCGACGCTGTAGGTCGTCGGGTTGCTGTGGTGGCCGCTGCCCGTCTGGAACTGCCACAGCAGCTCGCCGCTGCGCGCGTCGAACGCGTTGAACTCCCCGGTCGGTTCCCCGGCGAACACCACGTCGCCGCCGGTGGCCAGCACGGACGCGCACATCGGCACGTCGTTGCGCCAGCGCCACGACTCCCGGCCGGTGGCCGGGTCGAAGGCCGACACCGAGCCCGCCATGTCACCGGAATCCACCGTGACGCTCGCGCCCCAGTAGGGGATGCTCTCCTTGAACTCCCTGCGCCGCCGCGTGACCAGGGCTCCGACGTCCTGCACCGGCACGTAGAACAGCTCCGTCCGCGGGCTGTAGGCCGCGTGCGTCCATTCCTTGCCGCCGGCCGGTCCCGGCCAGAAGCGGACCTCCACCCCCTCCTCATCCGGGTAGATCTTCGGGGTCACCTTGCCGTCCGGGTCGATCTCGCCCCAGGTGATCCGGTCCACGAACGGCGCCACCCGGACCAGTTCGCCGTTCGTGCGGTCGAGGACGAAGAAGTACCCGTTCTTGTCGAAGTGGGCCAGCAGCTTCCGGCCGTCCAGCTCGAACAGGATGTGCTCCATCGTGCTGTCGTAGTCCCACAGGTCGTGCGGGTTGTACTGGTAGTGCCAGCGGATCTCGCCGTTGTCCGGATTTACCGCGACGACGCTGTCGGTGTAGAGGTTGTCGCCCTCGCGGACGGCGCCGTCGAAGTCCGGCGCCGGGTTGCCGGTCCCCCAGTACATGAGGTTCAGCTCCGGGTCGTAGGTGCCGGTGACCCAGCAGTTCCCGCCGCCGCGCGTCCACGCCGGGCCGTCCGGCCAGGTCTCGGAGCCCGGCTCGCCCGGTTTCGGCACCGTGTAGGTCCGCCAGACGTGCCGCCCGGTCTCCAGGTCGAAGGCGTCGATGTGGCCGCGAACGCCGAACTCGCCGCCGGAGCTGCCGACGATGACCAGGTCCTTCACCACCAGCGGAGCGAGCGTCGCGCTCTCCCCCGCCCGCACGTCGCCGTAGATCGCGTCCCAGACGCACCTGCCGTTGGTGGCGTCGAGCGCGAGCAGGTGGGCGTTCGGGGTCACGAAGAAGACCTTCCCCTTCGCGACCGCGACCCCGCGGTTCACGTTGCCGCAGCACAGCGACGTGTCGTACGGGACCTCGTGCTTGTACCGCCAGATCTCCTGCCCGGTCCGGGCGTCCAGTGCCCAGGCCCAGCCGTCCCAGCCGGAGACGAACATGACGCCGTCCACGACGACCGGGGCGGCCTCGAAGGCGTAGGTCGACGCGCCCGCGTGCATCCCGGCCGAGCCGGACTGGAAGACCCAGGCCGGGACGAGGCGCCGGACGTTCTCCGTGTTGATCTGGTCCAGCGGGCTGTACCGCTGGCCGTCGTAGGCGCCGTAGTAGGTGAGCCAGTTCTGCGGCTCCGAGCGGGCCTCGAGAATGCGTTCGTACGTGACGTTCTGGACCACCGGCGGCGCAGTCCCGGCCAGGCCGCTCAGCGACGCCTGGCTCACGGCATGCCCTGCCTGCACGTATTCCGCCATCACCCGCTCCTTCCTGGATCGTGTTTCACGAGTGGTTCGCGTGGCGGTGCGGGTGGCGGCCCCTGCTGGGATCGTGGCCGTCTTCTCGCCGAGAACCCCGGCGGGGTGGGCACGGCCGGAGAACCGGCGGCGGCGCAAGCCGAGTCCCCCACCGCAAGCGGCTACCGCCGCTTTCGAACAGAGCCCTAGGGTCGTGGCTGGGCCGGGCGGTCGAGGCGGGCGTGCTCCGGGACGTCGCCGAGGACGGCGATCACGCCGACCAGGCCGCGGCCCTCGTCGTTGCCGATGGGGGACGTGTACCAGTAGTAGCCCGGGCCGTCGAGGTTGAGGCTCGCCGTGCCGCGCGACTGGACCGGCAACCAGATGAACTGCCGGTCGCCGTTGCTCGGCAGCAGCGCGCAGTGCGTGTTCTGGTCGTCGTTGACGAGCTCCAGTTCGAGGTCACCGCCGTGCGGCAGGACGAGGATCGACGGATCCCAGATCAGTTCGTCGACCGGGATCCGGACCCGCGCGTGCATGCGGCCGTCGGCGTCCTCCTCGGCGTGCCCGAGGCCGCCGTGGGCGACCAGCCGCCCCAGCGACGCCCCGTTCTGCTTGTCCAGTCCGAGCTCGCTCACCAGTGCCGACAGCTCCCCTGTGGTGGTCGCCATCGCATTCACCTCCTAGCCCCGAGGCAACGCCCCGGTTCACGGTGGAGGACCTCCAGCGCAGGATCGACGGCCGTCGAGAAGTTCCCGGAAGGCGCGAAGGCGCGCCGGACGAACGGGGCGGCCGGGAAATGCCGCAGGGGCTTCGCCACCGGTTGCTTCGCGCAACCGGCATGCGCCGGCCTCGCCTGGGCCACCCGACACCTCCCCGTCGCGTGGATCCCATTGCAGGTGCAGGATAGCTCTGCCTCGACGGCTTTCGTAAGCCGATCCGCGGAGCGGAAACGCATTGCCACGCAAGGGGAAACGATCAGCCGCACGACCGTGACGGGTGCGGCGGACGAGGCGAACGCGGGTGCGACGGAGCATTTGCGATGTTCGTCGAGCGCGCAGATGATGAAAGCGCCATTCCGCGGAGCTTCGACGAGCTGTGGGGACGATGACCGCGAGGGCCCGGAACCGGTGGCGTCGACCGCTGGACGACCCGGGCACCGACGGCGGGCGTCATCGTCCACAGTGCACTATCGCGCCGCCGCAAGGAGACCACGATGACCACGACCGCGATCCCCGGCCTGGACCAGGCACCGACCACCCACCGGGCCCTCGTGGCGTGGGTGCGGGAAGTGGCCGAACTGACGACCCCGCAGCAGGTGGTGTGGTGCGACGGCAGCGACGAGGAGTGGCGCCGGCTGACCACCGACCTCGTCGCGGCGGGCACCCTGGTGCGGCTGGCGGCGAAGCCGAACTCGTTCTGGGCCGCCTCCGACCCCGGCGACGTCGCGCGCGTGGAGGACCGCACCTTCATCTGCTCGCGGCGCGAGGAGGACGCCGGGCCCACCAACAACTGGATGGCCCCGGCGGCGATGAAGTCGACCATGACGGAGCTCTACCGGGACTGCATGCGCGGTCGCACCATGTACGTGATCCCGTTCTGCATGGGCCCGCTGGACGCCGAGAGCCCCAAGCTGGGCGTGGAGATCACCGACTCCGCCTACGTGGTGCTCTCGATGCGCGTGATGACCCGGATGGGCACCGGGGCGCTGGAGAAGTTCATCGGCGGCGACGGCGACGAACGCGAGTTCGTCAAGGCCCTGCACTCCGTCGGGGCGCCGCTGGAGCCGGGCCGGGCCGACGTGCCGTGGCCCTGCAACCCGACGAAGTACATCAGCCACTTCCCCGAGGAGCGGATGATCTGGAGCTTCGGCTCCGGCTACGGCGGGAACTCGCTGCTGGGCAAGAAGTGCTACTCGCTGCGCATCGCCTCGGCGATGGCACGCGACGAGGGCTGGCTGGCCGAGCACATGCTCATCCTCAAGCTGACCTCGCCGCACGGCACGGTCCACTACATCGCCGCGGCGTTCCCCAGCGCGTGCGGCAAGACGAACCTGGCGATGCTGCAACCCACCGTGCCCGGTTGGACGGCCGAAACGCTCGGCGACGACATCGCCTGGATGCGCTTCGGCGACGACGGCCGGCTCCGCGCGGTCAACCCCGAGTTCGGGTTCTTCGGCGTCGCCCCGGGCACCGGCTACCACACCAATCCGGTGGCCATGCGGACCATCGAGCAGGGCAACACCATCTTCACCAACGTCGCGCTCACCGACGACGGCGACGTCTGGTGGGAGGGCATGACCGAGCAGCCGCCCGCGCACCTGACCGACTGGCGGCGCCGCGACTGGACGCCGGGCGGCGGCGAGCCGGCCGCCCACCCCAACTCCCGGTTCTGCACCCCCATCGAGCAGTGCCCGATCGTCGCCCCGGAGTGGAACGACCCCGAGGGCGTGCCGATCTCGGCGATCCTCTTCGGCGGCCGCCGGGCCACCACGATTCCGCTGGTCACCGAGTCGCGCGACTGGGCGCACGGGGTGTTCATGGGCGCCACCCTGTCCTCGGAGACCACGGCCGCCGCCACCGGCGAGGTCGGCGTCGTCCGCCGCGATCCGATGGCGATGCTGCCGTTCATGGGCTACCACGCCGGCGACTACCTCGGGCACTGGCTGACCACCGGCGCACGGGCCGAACCGGCGAAGCTGCCCAAGATCTTCCACGTCAACTGGTTCCGCCGCGGCGAGGACCGCCGCTTCCTGTGGCCGGGATTCCGGGAGAACTCGCGGGTCCTGGCGTGGATCGTCGGCCGCGTCGAGGGCACCGCGAACGCCGCGGAGACCCCGGTCGGCCTGGTCCCGGCCGCGACCGACCTCGACCTGGCCGGGCTCTCCACCGACCCGGCCGACGTCGAGGCGGCGCTCGCGGTCGACGCGGCGGAGTGGCGGGCCGAACTCCCGCTGATCGAAGAGTGGTTCGCCACCATCGGCGAAAAGCTCCCCGGCACCCTCCAGGAGCAGCTGGCCGGGCTCCGCGAACGCCTGGCCGGGAGCTGACGCGCCAATGGTCCACTGAGGACACTCGTGCACCGCCGCGCCGCCGGCGCGGGTGTCCCCGATCGCAACGAGTCGGATACGGGTCTTCGGCGTACTTGACAGCCCGGGTGCGGGATTGCAGGCTTTCGATCCAAAGTTGGTTGAGTGGCTCGGCCAATGGAGGCTCGCCATGTCGAACGGCACCGATACCCATCGGACGCACCGCCGCCGCGCCGTCATCGCCAGCACGGTCGGCACGACGATCGAGTGGTACGACTTCTTCCTCTACGGGACCGTCGCCGCCCTGGTGTTCCCCAAGATCTTCTTCCCGGGCAGCTCCCCCAGCGCCGGCGTGCTCGAATCGTTCAGCACCTTGTTCGTGGGCTTCGCCGCGCGCCCGGTCGGCGCCGCGATCTTCGGGCACTACGGCGACCGGATCGGCCGCAAGGCCACCCTGGTCACCACGCTGCTGCTCATGGGCATCGCCACGGTGCTCATCGGCGTGCTTCCCGGGTACGCCACGCTCGGCTTCGCCGCGCCCGTGCTGCTGGTGGTGCTGCGCATCGGGCAGGGCATCGGCGTCGGCGGCGAGTGGGGCGGTTCGGTGCTGATGGCCATGGAGTGGGGCTCCGAGTCCCGCCGCGGCCTGATGGCGAGCCTGCCGCACCTCGGCGTGCCGCTCGGCCTGCTGCTGTCCACCGCCGCGGTGGGGGTGGCCAGCGCGACGACCGGCGACGCGTTCGAGACCTGGGGCTGGCGGGTGCCGTTCCTGCTCAGCGTCGTCCTGATCGCGATCGGCCTGTGGGTGCGGATGCGGGTGCTGGAGAGCCCCGACTTCGCCGAGGTGAAGCGGCAGCAGGCGGTCGAGCGACAGCCGGTGTGGGCCGCGATCCGCAAGCACCCGAGGGAGATCCTCACCTCCGCGTTCGTGCGGCTGGCCGAGCAGGCGCCGTTCTACCTGTTCATCACGTTCGTGCTGACCTACGGCACGAAGCACCTGGAGATGCCGCGCGGCGAGCTGCTCAACGCCACGCTGGTCGCCGCCGCGGTCGGCCTGATCAGCGTTCCGCTGTTCGGCCACCTTTCGGACCGCTTCGGTCGCAGGCTCATCTACGGCATCGGGATCGTGTGCACCGGCCTGTACGCCTTCCCGTACTTCGCACTGCTGGACACCCGGTCCTCCGGCCTGGTGCTGCTGGCCATCGTCGTGTCGCTGATCGTGCACGACGTCATGTACGGCCCGCAGGCGGCGCTGATCGCGGAGAGCTTCGGCACCAACATCCGCTACAGCGGCGCCGGTCTCGGCTACCAGCTCGCCTCGGTCATCGCGGGCGGCCCCGCACCGCTGATCGCCGCGGCGCTCCTGCAGTCCACCGGCTCCAGCACCGGGATCAGCTGGTACATCGTGCTCTGCTCGGTCATCTCGCTGATCGCGCTGCTGCTGATGCCCCGCCGGTCGGCGTCTCCCGCCGCGTCCAAGCAGCCCGACCCGCAAAGCATGGAGGCATGACCCGGGCCCGTGTGTGTTTTGTGCTGCTATAGCAGCACAAAACACACACGGGTCCGTTCCCGCTGGCACGGCGAGCCGCCGTCAACGCGTGTCCATGCAGGACCGCCGCGCTTCAACCGCTGCTGTCCTCGACGATCTGTCATGGGTCGCGTCTATTGTCGTCGCCAAGCATCCCGCCTGCGGAAGGACCACCCGATGTTGCGAGGCCTGACAACCGTCTCGTTCTACGCGGACGACCTGGAGGCGGCGAAGCGCTGGTACGCCGGCCTGCTGGGCTTCGAGCCGTACTTCGACCGGCCCGGGTACGTCGAGTTCCGCCTCGGCGACTACCAGCACGAACTTGGCATCATCGACCGGAAGTTCGCCCCGCCGGAACTCTCCGCCGCACCGGGCGGCGCGGTCGTCTACTGGCACGTCGACGACGTGGCGGCCGCGCTCGACCGGCTGGTGTCGCTGGGAGCCAAGCCGCTGGAGCCGATCATCGAGCGCGGGCCGGGGTTCGTCACGGCCTCGGTCGTCGACCCGTTCGGCAACGTGCTGGGCATCATGCACAATCAGCACTACCTCGACGTCCTGGCGTCCCGGGCCGGATTCCAGTAACCGGCGAGTCCCGTCCCGCCGCGAAGTCGCCTGGAGCCACGGCGATTTCGCGCGAAATCGTCACCCCTCAGGCGTGGAGTGCGGCGATTTCGCGCGAAATCGCCGCAGGCGAGCAGGGGCCCGCAGGTGCCACCGGGATCGGCCGCGCCCGCGATCCCAGAGCTCCTCCAGCTCGCGGAACGGCTCCTGCCACGGACCCCGGCCTACCCGCCGGCGCGGCGGCACCAAACCGCCTGTCAGCGCTCGATCGCCGTGGTCTCCTCAGCGCCGGCGTCGGTGTCGGGCTGCGGAGTGCGTGCGCGCTTGTGCGGCAGGGCGACGTTTCGGCGTCACACCGCGGCCAGTTGCCGGACCACCGCCTCGCCGACGGCTTTGGCGCTGCCGGGGTTCTGGCCGGTGATCAGCCGGCCGTCCTCGACGACGTAGGCCTCGAACGGTTCGTCCGCGGTGCGGTAATCGGCGCCGAGCTTCGCGAGTTCTTCCTGGAGGTTGTACGGCACGGCGTCGGCGCGATTCGCCAATTCCTCTTCCGGCCACGAGAAGCCGGTGACGCGCTTGCCCCTGATCAGCGGTTCGCCGCTGGAGAGCTGGACGTTGAGCAGGCCCGTCGCGCCGTGGCAGACGGTGGAAACCACCTTGCCCGCCTCGTAGAACCGGGCCATCAGGCCCTCCAGGTCGGCGCTCTGCGGGAAGTCGAACATGACGCCGTGCCCGCCGGTCAGGTAGATCGCGTCGTAGTCGTCGAGATCGACCTCGGCAATCCGCTTCGTGTCCTCCAGGAGATCCATGAATTCCCGGTCCCGGTAGTGCCGCTCGGTGCCGAGTTCGGACAGGACTTCATGCGACAGGCTCTCCGGATCCAGCGGGACCATCCCGCCCGCCGGACTGGCGATGTCCATCTCGAAACCGGCCCGTTCGGCGACGTCCCAGAAATGCGTCAGCTCCCCGAGCCACAAACCGGTCCGCATCCCGACCTTCCGGTACTCCGGAACATTCGTCACGACGATGAGAATCCTGTTCTTCCTGGCCATTTCCGAATCATCCCCCGCACTTCCGACGCGTCCCGGCGAAAGACCGATCACCGGCAGTCGAACGAAGACGAGAACCAGGCTAGCCCCGGAAAAGCCCGGTCGCGAACCGCGATCCTCGTCGCGATTTCCCGTGATCGATTCACGCGACCGCCGCCGCTCCGGATCGGAGGGTCAGGGGAGCAGGAACGCGCCCGGCAGAGCGGAGCCGCTCTGCACCGTGTCGAGGATGAACATCGTGTCGTACCGGCGGATGTTGTCGTCGCTCTTGAACAGGTCGTTGCTCAAGTCCCTGAGGTCTCGGATCGATGCGGCCGTGAGCAGCACGGCGTAGTCCCATCGGCCCGAGAGGGCGTAGCACTGCTGGACCTCCGGCTGCGCCCGGAGCCGGTCCGCGATGCGCCGGTGGTGGTCGACGGATTCCTCGACCAGGGTCAGCATGACGAGTGCCTGCGCCAAGGACGGGGCGTGCTCGGTGTCGACGACGGCGACGGTGCGCAGGAGCCCGGCGGACTTGTAGCTCGTGATGCGGCGCTGGACCGCGCTGGGCGACAGGCCGACCTGGTCTCCGAGCTCGCGGAGGGTTTGGTCCGCGTCGTGCTGCAGCAGGTCCAGCAATCGCGTGTCGATTTCGTCCAGCGGTCTCCTCCGGGGGCCCATGCGCAAAAATATTGCGCGGGAGCGCGAACAATGCAAGCGCATGCCGGATTCGGTTGCGTAGCGTCCACGCCGTGCTTCAGTCCAACGACCGGCGACGAACCGCCGCGGCCACCGATCTCGTGCTGGGCAACATCGCGCAGGCGAGAGCCGTCATTCCGCCATGCTTCCTCGACACCCCGCAGTACGAGGACGAACTGATCAACGCCGCCCTGGGGCGACGCGTCACCGTCGAGGTCGTGGCAGCCCTGCACGACCACCTGCATCTGGAGCGTCCATGACCAGCCCCATCGGCATCATCGGCACGGGAGCCATCGCGAAGGACATCGTGGACGGGCTGAGCGCCACGACCGAGGAGAGCCCGGAAATCCACCTCTCGCCGCGCAACGCCCGGACGGCGAACGCCTTGGCACGTCGCCACCCCAACGTTCGGGTGTGCGCGGACAACCAGTCGGTCATCGATGCGGCACCGCTGATCCTCCTCACCGTCCGCCCCGACGATGTGAGCGAGGCCCTCGCCGGGCTCCGCGTACCTGGTGATCGAGTTCTCATCAGCGCCGTCGCGGGGTGGTCCATCGAAGCGCTGGGAGCGCAGCTCGACGCCGACGTGACGATAGTCCGCTCGATCCCGTTGCCGGCTGTGCGGCAACAACGGGGCACTACCGCCTTGCATCCGGCACATCCGGTCGCGGAAGAGCTGTTCAACCGCCTCGGCGGCACCCTCGTGACCCAGGATCCCGCCGTCTTCGACGCGCTTTCCGCCGCAACGGCGTCGATCTCCACCTACCTGCACTACCTGGACACCATTGCCGGCTGGATCACGCGGCAAGGCATGGATTCCCGCGCGGCTGAGGGCTACGTGCGCAGCATGTTCTCGGGCGTCAACGCAGCCCTCGCCGATCAACGCACCGACCTGCCCGAGCTCGGTCGAGCACACGAAACTCCCGGAGGCAACAACGAGGCCCTACGAGCGAGGTGGTTCGACCCGCAGAACCAGGCCGCGCTCGAGCAGGCGCTCGAACACATCCGCCAACGCGTTGCCACCGCACGAGCGGACTAGCCCGGTGACACGCGCGAACGCCCCTTGCGGGCCGTCGACTAGGCGTCGGTGCTCCGGGCGATGTCGGCCTCGATCAGCTCCGCGATCTGGTCGGGCGTGTAGCCCAGAGAGGCGAGGATCCGGCGGGTGTCCGCACCTTTCTCGCGCGGCGCGGTGCGGACCTCGCCGGGCGTTCGGCCGAGTTTGATCGGGATTCCGGTGCCCCGGTAGCCGTCCCGCTCCACCACCATGTTCCGGTGCAGCACCTGCGGATCGGTCAGCGCTTCGCCCACGTCGTGCACCGGAGTCGCCGGCACGCCGCGGTCCAGCAGCTTGCGGGCCAGGTCGTGGCGGCGGTGGGCGGCGATCCGCTCGATGATCAGCGGCCGCAGCTCCGCGACGTTGCGGACCCGGTCGGCGTTCGTCGCGAACCGCGCTTCGTCGGCGATGTCCGGGATGCCGAGCAGCTCCACGAAGTGGCGGAACTGGCGGTCGTTGCCGACCCCGATGAAGATCTGCCCGTCCTCGGCCTCGAAGGTGTCGTACGGGGCGATGGAGGGGTGCGCTGATCCGGTGCGCTGCGGGAGCTTCCCGGAGACCAGCCAGCCCGGGGAATGCGGGTGCAGCAACGAAATCGCCGTGTCTAGCAGCGTGCAGTCCACCAGCTGACCGCGCCCGGTGGCGTGCCGGTCGTGGAGCGCGAGCAGCACGCCGGAGAACGCGTAGATCCCGGTCACCATGTCCACAATGGGCACTCCGACGCGCAGCGGCGGCCCGGACGGCTCGCCGTTGATGCTCATCAGTCCACCGTAGGCCTGCAGGATCGCGTCGTAGCCGGGCATGCCGCCCATCGGCCCGTCGACGCCGAAACCGGTGATGCGGCAGTGGATCAGGCGGGGGTAGCGCTCCGCGATCGCCTCGTCGGAGAAGCCCCACTTGGCCAGCGTGCCCGCCTTGAAGTTCTCCACCACGACGTCCGCGTCTCGCAGCAGCTCGTCGAGCACCCGCTGCCCGCCCGGCGAGGCGAAGTCCAGGCAGATGTTGTTCTTGTTGCGGTTGATGCCCGTGTGGTAGGCGCTCATGGTCTCGCTGACGAACGGCGGCCCCCAGGTGCGCGTGTCGTCGCCCGCGGGCGGCTCGACCTTGATCACCTCGGCGCCGTGGTCGGCCAGCATCTGGGTGCACAGCGGACCGGCGAGGATGCGCGACAGGTCGAGGACGCGAACGCCGCGGAGGCTGCCGTTCGGTGCGGTCATGGCGAAGATCCCCGTTTCGATCAGTGGTTGCCACGCACATTGAGGCCGGAAGAACCTCAGTAGGACTTGGGCAGGCCGAGGACGTGGTTGGACACGTAGTTCAGGACCATTTCCTGGCTGACCGGGGCGAGGCGGAGGATGCGCGACTCCCGGAAGTACCGCTCCACGTGGTACTCGCGGGCGTAGCCCATGCCGCCGTGGGTCTGGATCGCCTGGTCGGCCGCCTGGAAGCCGGCGTCGGCGCACAGCCACTTGGCCATGTTCGCCTCGCGCCCGCAGGACAGGCCCTGGTCGTAGCGCCACGCGGCGTTGCGGGCCATCAGCTCGGCCGCGTCGAGCCGGGTCGCCGCCTCGGCGAGCGGGAACGCGATGCCCTGGTTCTGGCCGATGGGCCGGTCGAAGACGACGCGTTCCTTCGCGTAGCGCACCGCGCGGTCGAGCGCGGCCCGGCCGATGCCCAGCGCCTCGTGGGCCAGCAGGATCCGCTCCGGGTTGAGGCCGTCGAGCAGGTACTTGAAGCCCTGGCCCTCGGCGCCGACGCGGGCGCTCTCGGGCACGAACAGGTCGTCGATGACGACCTCGTAGGAGGAGACCGCGTTGCGGCCCAGCTTGGGGATCGGGCTCAGGTGCACGTGCTCGGGGTCGATGTCGATGAGGAACAGCGACATCCCGTCGGTCGCGCGGTCGACCTCCTCGCGCCGGGTGGTGCGGGCGATCAGCACCATCTTCTGCGAGTCGCCCGCCTTGGTGATCCACACCTTGCGGCCGTTGATGACGTAGCCGCCGGGCACCGGCTTGGCGAACGTGGAGATCCGGGTCGTGTCGGTGCCCGCGTCGGGCTCGGTGACGCCGAAGCAGACGTGCAGCGAACCGTCGGCCGCCGCGGGGAGGACCTCCTTGCGCAGTTCCTCGCTGCCGTGCTTGACGATGGTGTTGAGGCCGAAGATCGTCAGGTGCATGGTGCTGCAGCCGTTCATCCCGGCGCCCGAGGCGGCCACCTCTTCCAGCAGCAGCGCCGCTTCGAAGATGCCGAGCCCGCCGCCGCCGTACTCCTCGGGGATGGCGATGCCCAGCCAGCCGCCCTCGGCGAAGGCGTTGTAGAAGTCCCACGGGAACGCGTTGTTCGCGTCGCGCTCGGCCCAGTACTCGTCGGGGAAGCTGCGCGCCAGTTCGCGCGCGCCCGCCCGCAGGGACCGCTGGTCCGGGGTCAGTTCGAAGTGCATGGCGCTTTCCTAATCAGTTCTGGGAGTGAGCCATCCGGCAAACTCCTGTTGGTAGCCGGCCGGTAGGTGAGCACTTCGTTTTCCTGGACGTTCGAGTCCTGCGGAAAGATCGTGCCCCTATCGGTAGGCCGGGAGAGTTGATCGCTGCTGGGATGTCGTGCCCGCCCGTGGTGGCGTGAGCACTGCGT
>NZ_JBWKKH010000010.1:241353-261820 GCF_056431645.1 Saccharopolyspora sp. NPDC045839 | reverse complement strand
CGACGATCCATCTACCAGGAGCTTCACTATTTCCCCCGCAACGACACGCCCACCCGGCCCCTCACCTGCACAGACCAGGATGAAAAAGGCTCAATGGAAATCGGACCTCTGATTTCCATTGAAATTGCGCAAGTTATCCACAGGATGGGCACTTATCCACAGAAAACCCTGTTATCCACAAGCCTGTGGATAAGTTTGCCGAGTCGCTGGTCAGGGCCCGTGAGTGCAGTGGGGTGCTATAGCGTCCCACCGCGCACGGGCGATCACTTGCGGAGACGTTCCACCCCGAAAATGCGAAGGGCCCTCACCGCATCCAGCGCGGTGGGGGCCCTCCTGCGGGGCGGTGGTTCAGTGCCCCTGTTCCTTGGCTCGCTCGTACGAGCGCTTGATCTCCGCTTCGGCCTCGGTGCGGCCGACCCACGTCGCGCCCTCCACGCTCTTGCCCGGCTCCAGGTCCTTGTACACCTCGAAGAAGTGCTGGATCTCCAGCCTGTAGAACTCGGCGAGGTGGTGGATGTCGCGCAGGTGCTCCTGCCGCGGGTCATCCGAGGGCACGCAGATGACCTTGTCGTCGCCGCCCTTCTCGTCGCGCATCCGGAACATGCCGATGGCGCGGGACTTGATCAGGCAGCCGGGGAACGTGGGCTCCTGCACCAGGACCAGCGCGTCCAGCGGGTCGCCGTCCTCACCCAGGGTGTCCTCGACGAACCCGTAGTCCGCCGGGTACTGGGTGGCGGTGAACAGCGTCCGGTCGAGACGGATGCGTCCGGTCTCGTGGTCCACCTCGTACTTGTTCCGGTTCCCCTTGGGGATCTCGATCGTGACGTCGAAGTCCACGCGGTTCCTCACTCGTCTTGCGTCGGATGCGGCCGCCCGCTCGCGCGCGCGACCACGTCTAGTGTGGACCACGGTGGCGCACCGGGCCCCACCGCAGTGTGGGAGCTCGCAATCTGGCAGGCTGGCGATCCGTCGAGGAGGAGCACGTGCCCGAACCCCAGAACACCGGGGGTGAGGTGGCCGAAACCGACGTCCGCGCGTCAACACCGGATAGCGAGAGCCCGACCCGAACCGCTGCGTCGTCCCAGGACGGCACGCCGCCGGACCGGCCCGCCGACGACGCGGAGCCGTCGAAGAGCACCCCGCCCCGGAACGACCCGAACCCGGCGACCGAGGCCGTGACCTCCTCGGACGCCGCGGATTCCGAGCATTCCGGCGAATCCGCCGGTGATGAGATCAACGACACATCGGCCGAGCAGTCGGCGACCGCGTCGAAGCGGGTCGCGGGCAGCCTCGAAGAGCCTGACGAGGACGACGCCGGGGCGGACACCGCGCGGCTGTCGACCGTCGCCGACGAGCAGCCTTCGGAAGAGCCGGAGACCGCCGCCGGGAGCGAGGAGCAGGCTCCTCAGGAGGCGGAGACGGCGCGGTTGAAGACCGTCGATCGCGAAGAGCCGGACAGCGACTCGCAGGCCCAGGCGTCGGACGACGACGAGGCCGCCGTGCCGCAGACCGCGAGGCTGAAGACCGCCGCCGCTGATGCGTCTTCGCAGGCCACCGAGGGTGGCGCGGTCCAGGAGGCCATGCCGATCACCGCCGAGGCCGGCGGGGCGGCGAAAGAGGCTGCGAGCTCGACGAAGCGCGTCGCGGGAAGCCTCGGCGAGGACCCCGCGTCGGATTCGGCAGCGCAGACCGACGACGAGGCGGAAGCCGCCGAGGATCCGGCCTCAGAGCCCGGAGCGAAGCCCGAGCCGGCGGCCGAGGAAGGTGCCGCCGGTGCGGAATCCGGTGCCGCCGAGTCCGGCGACGAAGCCGAACCGGCCTTCCCCAGCACCGACGCCGAAGCAGCAGCCGACTCCGCACCCGACGAACCTGCGGCTGACGCCGAACCTGCTGCCGAATCGGAGAAGTCGGCGGGCGATGAACCCGCTGCCGAATCCGACGAGGCGGCGGATGCGGGCGAGGCAGCCGAATCCGCTGGTGAGGCCGAAGCCGAGACCGAGGCTGAATCCGTCGAGGCCGAATCTGGCGAGGCTGAATCCGGTGAGGCTGAATCTGGCGAGGCTGAATCTGGCGAGGCTGAGGCCGTCGAGGCCGAATCCGACGAGGCCGAATCGGGTGAGGCTGACGCCGAACCCGTTGCGGAAGCGGAAGCCGAGAGCGGGACGACCGGTGCCGAAGGGGAGTCGGGGGCCGCTGCTGAATCCGGCTCGCCCGCCGAATCCGGTGCTCCGGTCAAGGGAGAAGCGGAAGCCGAGCCGAGCGGCTCCGAGCCCGAGGCGGAATCCGCGGACACCGGGGCCGCTACCGCGACGACTGCGGACTCCGCCCCGGAGCAGGCCGACACCAAGTCCGAGTCGTCCTCGGCGAGCGAGTCCGAAGAGGCTGCTCAGGACACCGAGTCGGCAGACACCACCGAGGCCGAAGTCGCCGCTGACACGGCAGCGGATACGGCCGAAGCAGGAACGGACGACGCGGAGACCACGGCGACCGCCGAGGCCGAAGCGGATGCCGGAACCGCGACGACGCCCGAGGCGGAGACCGGTGCCGCCGCCGAGCCGGCTTCGCCCGCCGAGCCGGCTTCGCCCGGCGAAGGCGCCGCCGAGCCGGAATCCGAGCGCGCGGCCGGCACCGAAGAAAGAGCTCGGGTCGTCGAGCCGCCGGTCGCGCCGGTCGAGCAGACCCAGCAGTTCTCGCCGATCACCGACGCGACACCGCCGCCGAGCGGCATCCCGGCGGCATCGCCGCCCAGCGGCGTCGAGCAGACGCAGCAGATCAGCCGGGTCGAGGCCGCCGGTCTTGCCGGGCAGCCGCAGGTCCACGAGACGCAGCAGATCCCGCGGATCGACGCGCCCAAGCAGTCCGCGCCCATCGATTCGACGCAGCAGATCGCGAGGATCCCGGCCGAGACCGAGTCCGAGAAGACCACCCGGATCGATCTCAAGGACCTCGAAGCGCTGCGCGCCGCCGACCCGGGGCCCGCGACGCAGCAGATCAAGGCCGTGCCGCCGGTCGCTCCCGCCGAGCAGACGCAGCAGTTCGCCCGGCCCGACTTCGACGGCCCGCCGCCGCGCGCCGCGTCGGCGGCGGACTTCGCGGGCCTGACCGCGCCGCACGCCAAGCCCTCCGGCCGGTCGCTCCCGCCGCCCGGGCCGACCGCGTCGCCCGATGACTTCGCGGGCCTGGCCCCGCCCCGGGCGCAGCCGCAGCGCATCGAGCCGCAGCCCGCAACGCCTGCGGACTTCGCCGGTCTCGCCGCGCCGCAACAGGCAGCCCCCGAGGACTTCGCGGGCCTGCCCGGCTCGCGGGCGCAGCCGCAGCGGATCCCGCCGCCCGCGCCGCCCATGCCGCCGGTGAGGGCGGAGCCGCCGAAGGCCGAGCCGCCGCGGCGGCGCAAGACGCTGATCGCGGTCGCCGTGGCCGTCGTCGTGCTGCTCGGGGCAGGCATCGCGTTCGGCCCGCAGCTGGTCGACGCCCTGATGAAGACGCAGATCGCGGAGCCGCCCGCACCGGTGCGGCTCGACCCGTCGATCAAGCCGCTCGACCGGAACGCGCCGCTGCCGCAGCAGTCCGGCATCCGCTCGGTGCTGGCGGGGCCGCTCTCCGACACCCAGTCCCTGGGCACGCTCGGCGGCGTCGTGCTCGACGCCCAGACCGGCTCGGTGCTGTGGCAGCAGAACCAGGGCCAGGCGCTCATGCCCGCGTCCACCGGCAAGCTGCTGACCACCAGCGCGGCGCTGCTCGCGCTCGACCACCAGCACCGCTTCACCACCAAGGTCGTTCGCGGCAGCACGCCGGGCAGCGTGGTGCTGGTCGGCGGCGGCGACCCGACGCTGTCGCAGCTTCCGGCGGGCGAGGAGTCGGTGTACGACGGCGCGCCGCGGCTCGACGACCTGGCGGCGCAGGTCATGGCCGCGACCGGCGGGAACGTGTCGTCCGTGCAGGTGGACACCAGCCGGTACACCGGACCGGAGGTCGCCGAGGGCTGGTTGCCGCAGGACGTGGCGGCCGGGTTCTACTCGCCGATGCAGTCGGCGATGCTCGACGGCGGCCGGGCCGACCCGACGCGGGACACCAGCCCGCGCTCGCAGACCCCGGCGCTGCATACCGCGCAGGAGCTGGCGACCCGGCTGGGCCTCGGGTTGGCGTACGTGTCGGAGGGCACGGCGCCGCCGAACGCGCAGGTGCTCGGGCAGGTGCAGTCGGCGACCGTGCAGGACATGGTCGAAACCACGCTGCAGCGCTCGGACAACATGCTCGCCGAGGCGCTGACCCGCGAGGTCGCCATCGCCACCGGGAACGAGCCGTCGTTCGCCGGCGGCACCAAGGCGGTGCTCGACGTGCTCCGGCAGAACGGCTTCGACGTGGGCGGATCGACGATGGCCGACGGCAGCGGGCTGTCGCTGGAGGACCGGGTCACGCCGAAACTGCTCGCCGAGCTCTTGGCGTCGGCGACCGCCCCGGCGAGCCCGGAGGGCGGGCTGCCGCCGCAGGCCGCGAAGCTGCGGGCCCTGCTGCCCGGCATGCCGATCGCGGGCGGCAGCGGCAGCCTGGCCAGCCGCTACCAGGACGGTGCGGGCCAGGGCTGGGTGCGGGCGAAGACCGGCACCCTGGACGGCGCGAACAGCCTGGCCGGAACGGTGGTGACGGAGGACGGGCGCCTGCTGGTGTTCGCGCTGGTCTCCAACGGAACGAGTTCGGCGGCGGCCCGCCCGGCCCTGGACAAGCTGGCCGGAGCCCTGCGCACCTGCGGCTGCTAGCGGCGCGGGGACGGCCCGGTTTCAGGGGCCGCTCAGAGCGGAGTGCCGGCACGTGCGAGACGTGGCCGCCAGGTGCGCTGGGCGCCGTTTTCGCGCGAAACCGGCGCGGGCCGGGGGGGGGGGGGGGGTTGCTTTTGTGTGGGGACGCGGGGGCGGTAGGGGGGGGGGGTGGAGGGAGGGGCGAGATTGAGCGGCGGGTTGGGGGGGGCGTTGTTTTCGAGAAAAAGTGTTGGGGGGGGGGGGGGGGGGGCGCTGTTTTCGCGCGAAAACGCCAACCCGTCAGGCGCCGGGCACCTTCGGGACGGGTTTGGCCCTGAGGCTTTCCGGAACGACCCCCGCAGGCAAAAATCGGGTGCTGCGGTACCGGAGTTCCGCATTGCGGAGGTTAGCTTCGGTGTCGGAGACGGTGCGGAGCTCGGGCTCCCGGCCGGGCGGCCGACGGTCCGGAAGTGAGGTACCTGCCGGGGTGACGAGCGGGTACGGTCGGTCGTGTGAACGCCCGACCTTCCACCCTGCCCACGCCGCAGGACCGGGGCGCCGCCGGGGAGCATCGGGCGCTGGACTGGAACGTCGCCGTCGCCACCGCGGTCCGGTTGATGAAGCCGGGCCCCGAGGTGCCGCGGTCCGAGGCAGAGCAGGCGGTGCGCTCGCTGCGGCGGTTCAGCGTCGAAGCCGAATCGCACGTCCGCGAGCAGACCGGCCTCGGCCTGGACCTGCCGATCGCCGAGGGCGACGTCGTCGACCGGCCGGCCTGGGTGCGCGGCGCGGCGGACGGCCTCGCCGAGCTCACCGACGCCGCACTGTCCACAGCGGACTCACAGGTGCTGCGGGGCAACGACCTCCTCGGCGGCATCAGTGCGCGCAGCGCGGGGGTGCAGGCCGGAGTCGTGCTCGCCTACCTCGGCGGCAAGGTGCTCGGCCAGTTCGACCCGTACGGCGAATCCCGCGTGGCCGGGCAGCGCGGCCGGTTGCTGCTGGTCGCGCCGAACATCGTCGCGGCGCAGAAGTCGCTGGGCGTGCCGGGCGACGACTTCCGGATGTGGGTGTGCCTGCACGAGTCGACGCACCGGCTGCAGTTCAACGCGGTGCCGTGGCTGCGCGAGCACTTCGCGGAGAGCCTGGGCACGCTGCTGGTCGAGATGGAGGGCACCACCGGCGAGCTGCTGGGCCGGTTGCCCGCGGTGCTGCGGGAGGCGCGTTCGGCGCGCTCCAGCAGCGGCGACTCCAGCCCGGGCATGCTCGGGGTGATCGAGCTGCTGCAGACGCCGAGCCAGCGGGCCGCGCTGGACCGGATCATCGCGATTTCGACGCTGCTGGAGGGCCACGCCGACCACGTGATGGACGCGGTGGGCCCGCGGGTGGTGCCGAGCGTGGCGACGATCCGCCAGCGCTTCACCGAGCGGCGCAAGGGCGGCGGCCTGCTGGACCGCGTGCTGCGCAGCCTGCTCGGGGTGGACGCGAAGATCCGCCAGTACGCGCAGGGCGCGGCGTTCACCCGGCACGTCGTGGACGCGATCGGGATGGCCGACTTCAACGCGATCTGGACGTCCCCGGAGACCCTGCCGACCCGCGCCGAGATCGTCGACCCGGAGGCCTGGATCCGCCGCGTCCACGGCTGACCTGCCCAGGACCTCGTGAGTGCGAGTTCCGGTTCTTACCGGAACGAACGCTCACGAGAGAATGACGCCGTGCCGCCGCCCGATCCCGCCGTCAGCGCCGTCCGCTCCGCCGTCCGGCGCCTCCTCGGCTCCGCCGAGGCGGCCCCGTTCCGGGGCGCTCCGCTGGCGGTCGCGTGCTCCGGCGGCGCGGACTCGCTGGCGCTCGCCGCTGCCGCGTCGCACGCCGCTCGCCGCGAGGGCGTCGCGGTGCATGGCTTGGTGGTGGATCACGGGCTCCAGGCCGGCTCCGCCGGTGTCGCCGCCCGGGCCGCCGATCAGCTCCGCGAGCTGGGGTGTTCCGCCAGGGTGATCGCGGTCGAGGTCGGGCGTGGTGGTGGTTTGGAGGCCGCTGCCCGGCGCGCGCGCTACGCGGCGCTGCGCGCGGAGCGTCCGCCGGGTTCGCTCGTGCTGCTCGGGCACACCCTCGACGATCAGGCCGAAACCGTGCTGCTCGGGCTCGGGCGGGGTTCGGGGTCCCGGTCGATCGCCGGGATGCGGCCGCTGGATCCGCCGTGGGCGCGCCCGTTCCTGGGCGTTCGCCGGGCGACGACGGAGGCCGCTTGCGCGGCGCTCGGATTGGTTCCGTGGCTGGACCCGCACAACTCGGATGCGCGTTTCACACGTGTGCGGTTGCGCACAGAAGTCCTTCCGCTGCTGGAAGATGTGTTGCAGGGCGGGGTTCGCGAGGCGCTCGCGCGCACCGCGCGGCAACTGCGCGAGGACGCCGACGCGTTGGACGAGTTGGCCGCCGGGGTGCGCGGGCGCGTCGAGTCGGGCGGGGCGCTAGATGCCTTGGCGTTGCGGGAAGTTCCGGGTTCGCTGCGGCGCCGGGTGTTGCGCGGGTGGCTGCTGGCGCGCGGGGTTCCGGAGATCACCGACGAGCACCTGCGCGCCGCGGACGCGTTGGTGGCGGATTGGCGGGGTCAGGGCGGACCGGCCTTGCCGGGTGACTTTGTGCTGCGCCGGGCGCATGGCACGCTTCTGGTGGAAGCGGCGGGCCGCAAGCCGCCGGATGGTTGACGGGATGCCGAGGCGTTCGGCTCGGGCGGTGGGATACCGGCGCCGTAGGACCGGTGTTCGCGTCGATTCGACAAGAGGGGAAGCCGGGCCGTGTACGACGGCGACATTGCTTCTGTGCTCATCTCCGAGCAGCAGATCAACGACAAGGTCACCGAGCTCGCCAAGCAGGTGGACGACGACTACCAGCGCGTTGGTGGTGATCTGCTGCTGGTCGGCGTGCTCAAGGGCGCGGTGATGTTCATGACCGACTTCGCGAGAGCGCTGCCCCAGCCCGCTCAGCTGGAGTTCATGGCGGTCAGCTCGTACGGCTCGTCCACCTCCTCGTCCGGCGTGGTGCGCATCCTCAAGGACCTCGACCGGGACATCGCGGGCCGGCACGTGCTGATCGTCGAGGACATCATCGACTCCGGGCTGACGCTGTCCTGGCTGCTGAAGAACCTGAGCTCGCGCAACCCGGCGTCGCTGGAGGTCTGCACCCTGCTGCGCAAGCCCGACGCGGTGCAGGTGGACGTCCCGGTGAAGTACGTGGGCTTCGACATCCCGAACGAGTTCGTGGTCGGGTACGGGCTGGACTACGCCGAGCGGTACCGTGATCTGCCTTACATCGGCACGCTGGATCCGAAGGTCTACACGTCCGGGGTGTGAGCCTGGGGAGTGGCCGGGCAGGCGTGTCCGGTTCGGCCCTCCCGCCCCATTGCGGTCGGGTGGCCGAGTACGCTGGGCATCCTGCGTCGAGCTCGACATGGTCGTGTCCTCGCATCGGCCGGTACGCTGGTCTGAAGGGGTTGACGGCGATGGCGAATTGTGTCTGTCGACAGCCGTTTGCCCGAAGTGACAGTCAGGGAGGGTCGAGGCCGCCCGCCGGCCGCAAGTGAATGGACCGAAAGCGCCTGCTCCGCAACCCGCTGCTGTGGATCCTGACAGCGTTTCTGCTGATCTGGGCCTTCAGCGTGCTCTTCGACGAGACTCGCTCCTACCGCGAAGTCTCCACCTCGCAGGCCCTGGAGCAGATCGCCCAGGGCAAGGTCAAGGAAGCGACCATCGAGGACAAGGAGCAGCGGGTCCGGCTGACCCTTAACGACGGCCAGAACTTCCAGGGCAGCAACCAGCTGATCGCGCAGTACCCGGCCGGTGCCACCGACACGATGGTCACCGAGATCCGCAACGCGCACGTGCCGGTCTGGAACACCAAGGTCACCCAGGACTCGCTCTGGGTGCAGATGCTGTTCTACCTGGTTCCGATCGGCCTGCTCGTGCTGCTGCTGATGTGGATGATGAACAACGTCCAGGGCGGCGGGAACCGCGTCCTGAACTTCGGCAAGTCCAAGGCCAAGCAGCTCACCAAGGACATGCCCAAGACGATGTTCAACGACGTCGCGGGTGCCGACGAAGCCGTCGAGGAACTGCACGAGATCAAGGACTTCCTGCAGAACCCCGGCCGCTACCAGGCCCTCGGCGCCAAGATCCCGAAGGGCGTCCTGCTCTACGGCCCGCCCGGCACCGGTAAGACGCTGCTCGCGCGAGCCGTCGCCGGTGAGGCCGGCGTGCCGTTCTACTCGATCTCCGGTTCCGACTTCGTCGAGATGTTCGTCGGTGTCGGTGCCTCCCGCGTCCGCGACCTGTTCGAGCAGGCCAAGCAGAACGCGCCGTGCATCATCTTCGTCGACGAGATCGACGCGGTCGGCCGCCAGCGCGGCGCCGGCCTCGGCGGTGGGCACGACGAGCGCGAGCAGACCCTCAACCAGCTGCTGGTCGAGATGGACGGCTTCGACTCGCGCGGTGGCATCATCCTGATCGCCGCGACCAACCGGCCGGACATCCTGGACCCGGCGCTGCTGCGCCCGGGCCGGTTCGACCGGCAGATCCCGGTGTCCGCGCCGGACATGCGCGGCCGCCGCGCGATCCTGGGCGTGCACTCCAAGGGCAAGCCGCTGGCGCAGGACGCCGACCTGGACAGCCTCGCCAAGCGCACCGTCGGGTTCTCCGGCGCGGACCTGGAGAACGTGGTCAACGAGGCCGCGCTGCTCACCGCCCGCGAGAACGGCCAGCTGATCACCGCCGCCGCGCTGGAAGAAGCGGTGGACCGCGTGATCGGCGGCCCGCGCCGGAAGAGCAAGATCATCTCGGAGCGCGACAAGAAGATCACCGCCTACCACGAGGGCGGGCACGCACTGGCCGCCTGGGCGATGCCCGACCTGGAGCCGGTGTACAAGCTGACGATCCTGCCGCGCGGTCGCACCGGCGGGCACGCCCTAGTCGTCCCCGAGGACGACAAGGACATGATGACCCGCTCGGAGATGATCGCCCGCCTGGTGTTCGCGCTCGGCGGCCGCTCCGCCGAGGAGCTCGTCTTCCACGAGCCGACCACCGGCGCCTCCAGCGACATCGAGCAGGCGACCAAGATCGCCCGCGCGATGGTCACCGAGTACGGCATGACGGCCCGGCTGGGCGCGGTCAAGTACGGCAAGGAAGAGGGTGACCCCTTCCTCGGCCGCACCGCCGGTCAGCAGCCGAACTACTCGCTGGAGGTCGCGCACGAGATCGACGAGGAGGTGCGCCGGCTGATCGAGGCCGCGCACACCGAGGCGTGGGAGATCCTGAACACCTACCGCGACGTCCTCGACGACCTGGTGCTGGAGCTGATCGACAAGGAGACGCTCGTCCGCAAGGACCTGGAGCGGATCTTCGCCCGGGTGGAGAAGCGGCCCCGCATCACCGCGTTCAACGACTTCGGTGGTCGGACGCCGTCGGACAAGCCGCCGATCAAGACGCGGGGCGAGCTGGCCAAGGAGCGCGGCGAGCCGTGGCCCCCGGTCAAGGAGGAGCCGGAGCCGGCTCCGGCGCCCTCGCCGGCCGGTCAGAACGGCGCCCCGCCGCACCACGAGCAGCCGACCCCGGCCGGTGCCGGTGCCGGTGCGCACCAGGGCACGGTGCAGTTCCAGAACCCGAACCAGGGCCAGCCGCAGCAGCAGGGCCAGCACGGGCAGGTGCCGCAGGCGGTGCCGCCGAACTACGGCGCGCCGCCCGGGTGGACCCCGGCGACCACGCCGTCCGGTTCGAGCTACCCGGGTGGCGGTGGCGGCCAGTACAACTGGACGCCGTCCTGGGAGCGCGGCCAGCAGACCCCGGCCGAGCACCCTGCGCCGCAGCCGGGTGAGCCGAAGGCGGACGACCAGCGGTCCAACCCCGAGCCGAGCCAGGACCAGGCTCAGGACAACGGCAGCGGCAACACCAGCCGCTGAACACTCCGGTGCACTCGGCGCCTCCGGGCGCCTCAGCCGGTGGAGGAAAGACAATTGACCAGCACGGTCGACGAGCCGATCGGGGCGGAAGGCGACTTCCGTCCCGACGGCTCTTTCCACATCCCCCAGTTCGACCACGCCCGCGCTGAAGCGGCCGTCCGGGAACTGCTGATCGCGGCGGGCGAAGACCCGGACCGAGAGGGCCTGCGGGACACCCCGGCCCGCGTCGCCCGCGCCTATCGCGAGCTGTTCGCGGGCCTGTACACGAATCCCGACGAGGTCCTGGACCGGACCTTCGACGAGGCGCACGAGGAACTGGTCCTCGTCCGCGACATCCCGGTCTACTCGCAGTGCGAGCACCACCTGCTGCCGTTCCACGGCAACGCGCACGTCGGCTACATCCCGAACGAGCAGGGCCGGGTCACCGGGCTGTCCAAGCTGGCCAGGCTGGTCGACCTCTACGCCAAGCGTCCGCAGGTGCAGGAGCGGCTCACCTCGCAGGTCGCGGACGCCCTGGTGCGCCGGCTGGACCCGCGCGGGGTGATCGTGGTGATCGACGCCGAGCACCTGTGCATGGGCATGCGCGGCGTCCGCAAGGCGGGCTCGACGACCACCACGTCCGCCGTGCGCGGCATCTTCCGCAGCTCGGCGTCCTCGCGTTCCGAGGCGCTGTCGCTGATCAGGGGACGCTGATGCATTCGCTGCTGCCCCATCCGCAGCGCTGCGCGGTGATGGGCGTGCTCAACGTGACGCCGGATTCGTTCTCCGACGGCGGGCGCTACCTGGATCGCGCGGCGGCCGTCGCGCACGGCGTCGAGATGCACCGGCTGGGCGCGGACATCATCGACGTCGGCGGCGAGTCGACGCGGCCGGGTTCGCAGCGCGTCGACGCCGCCACTGAGATCGAGCGCGTGCTGCCGGTCGTGCGGGAGCTGGTCGCGTCCGGGGTTCCGGTGAGCGTGGACACGACCCGTGCCAAGGTCGCAGCGGTGACGGCGGAGGCCGGCGCGGCGGTGATCAACGACGTGTCGGGCGGGCTGGCTGACCCGGAAATGGCGCACGTCGCCGCGGACACCGGGCTCCCGTGGGTGCTGATGCACTGGCGCGGCCACAGCAAGGACATGAACAGCCTCGCGGTCTACGACGACGTCGTCGCGGAGGTGCGCGCCGAGCTGCTGCGGCAGGTCGACGTGGCGTTGGCCGCCGGCGTGGCCGAGGACGCGATCGTGCTGGACCCGGGGCTCGGGTTCGCCAAGACCGGCGCGCACGACTGGCAGTTGTTGCAGCGGCTCGACGTCTTCGTCGGCCTCGGCTTCCCGGTGCTGGTCGGGGCCTCGCGCAAGCGGTTCCTCGGCCGGCTGCTCGCCGACGCGGACGGCAAGCCGCGGCCGCCCGCCGGGCGGGAGACGGCGACGGCCGTGGTGTCGGCGTTGGCGGCGGATCACGGCGCCTGGGGCGTGCGGGTGCACGACGTCTTGCAGTCGTTGGACGCGGTCGCGGTGACCGCGGCGTGGCGCAGCGGAGGGGAACTCGGTGGCTGACCGGATCACGTTGACGGGTCTGAAGGTTCGCGGCAACCACGGCGTCTTCGACCACGAGAAGCGCGACGGCCAGGACTTCTTCGTCGACATCACGGTGTGGATCGACCTGGGCGAGGCCGCCGCCAGCGACGACCTGCAGAAGACGCTGCACTACGGCGAGCTCGCCGAGCGGGCGGCGGCGATCGTCGCCGGGCCGTCGCGGGACCTGATCGAGAGCGTGGCGGGCGAGATCGCGGACGATGTCATGACCGACGAGCGGGTGCACGCCGCCGAGGTCACGATCCACAAGCCGAGCGCGCCGATCCCGCTGACCTTCGGGGACGTGGCGGTGACGATCCGCCGTTCCCGCCGAGGCGGTCGCGGCAGCGTCGTCCCGGCGTGAGACGCCCAATTTTAGGCAAAATCGAAAACCCCCCGGGATGCCGCGCGGTTGCGGTCGGAAGTTCCCAATTTTAGGCAAAATCGAAAATCCCGGTTGCCGGGGCGCCGCGCGATCGTGGGTGGAAGTTCCCAATTTTAGGCAAAATCGGACGTCCCCTTCGGGGCCGTGCGAGTTCGGGAGGGTGCGATGAGCAGGGCGGTGCTTTCGCTGGGGTCCAACCTCGGCGACCGGTTGGCGTACCTCCGGCTCGCCGTCGACGGCCTGTCGGACGTGCTGGTCGCGGCGTCCCCGGTGTACGAGACGGCGCCGTGGGGCGTCACCGACCAGCCGGACTTCCTCAACGCGGTGCTCATCGTGGAGTCTCCCGAGCTCGACGAGTGGGGCTGGCTGCGCCGGGGACAGGCGCTGGAGCAGGAGGCGGAGCGCCGCCGCGAACAGCGGTGGGGCCCGCGGACCCTGGACGTCGATGTGGTCACAGTGGACGGTGTCCGCAGCGACGACCCGGAGCTGCTGCTGCCGCACCCCGGCACGCCGAGCCGGGCCACGGTGCTGATCCCGTGGCTGGCGATCGAGCCGGGCGCCGAGCTGCCCGGGCACGGCCGCGTCGCCGATCTGCTGGATGCCTTGCCCGCCAACGAGATCGCCGACGTCCACCTCCGCGCCGATCTGAAACTCCACTGAGGACGATCAGTCCCCGCGGTCGAGCTCTGCCCGATGACTGGATGGCGATTTCGCGCGAAATCGCCATCTGCCAGGCGTGGCGAACGGCGATTTTGTGCGAAATCGCCGCCCGCGAGTCTCCGAATGGCCTCTGGGACAACGGAAGGCGCTCGCGCGACCGCTTACTTGATCGACGCGCGGATGGCCGCGGCCAGCCAGCGGGTGCTGGCCGCCGTCACCGGGTGCGCCGGCCAGCCGTTGATGATCGCCAGCAGTTCCCAGTAGCGCGACATCCGCTCGTCCGTGTCGTTGTCGTAGTGCTCCGCCAGCTCGTGGCGCAACTCGGCGGAGTCGGGCCGGTCCCACTCCACGGCGGCCATCGCCACCATCCGCTCGACCAGTGCCTGCGCTTCGGCGCTCTCCGGCGGCGTGCCCGCCTCGACCGACACCCGCGCCTCGTCGGTGATCGCCCACCACTTCCGCGCGTCCTCGGGGTTCGCCACCGCCATCGACTCGCCCGCGTCGCGGCGGTCCGAGTGCTCCTGGGAGAGCGCCCGCACCGCGCGCCGGAAATCGGTGTCCCGCACCAGTTCCGCCAGCTCGATCCAGGCCTCCAGCTGCTCCGCCGTCGGGTCCTCCGGCAGGTTCGGCTTGGCCGAACGCATCCACTCGGTGAACCCCGGCGTCATGTTGAGGTCGGCGCTGACCTCGTCCCAGAACTCGTCGATCAGCCGGTCGCGCTCCTCGTCGGACATCTGCGCCAGCTTGTGCATGAGTCTTACCTCCTCGGTCGAACGGTCCAGCTTCACGACCGCCCGCAGCACCGCGCGCCGAGTCTGCAGCAGGCGCATCTGCTCCTCCAGCAGCTCCAGATGCGTCCGGGCCAGGTGCGAGAGCGTGGTCTCGCGGGCGAGCACCCGCCGCACCTCGTCCAGCCCGGCGCCCAGTTCGCGCAGGGTGCGCACCAGTTCCAGCTGGCTGATGGCCGTCACGTCGTAACGCCGGTAGCCCGCCGCGGTTCGGTCGGTGGGCGGCACCACACCGCTGTCGGAGTAGAACCGGATCGTTTTCACGCTCAGCCCGGTGCGCCGGGCCAGCTCGCCGATCGTGTAGAGCGCGGTGTCGTCCACGAGATTCACCTTGGACCCTCCAATCAGGGGAGACTCAAGATGATTTTCGCCCGCGGATGGTGCCGGTGCCGTGAGGTGCCATGCTGGAACCGTGGCACCGCGACAGGCAGAGCACTTGACCTTCACCAAGCCCCGGCACCTCATCGCGGGCGGGCTGGCGGCGGCAGTCGTGGTCTACCTGCTCACCCGGCTGCTGTACGGCGAGCTGCCGCAGCTGCCGGCGCTGGCCGGGGCGACGCTGCTGCTGATCGCGCTCGTCGACGTGCTGCTGGCGCTGAACATGCGGCCGCGGGTGCAGCGCAAGCCCGGCACCGAACCGGTCGACGGGCTGACCGCCGCGCGCGCCGTGGCGCTGGCCAAGGCGTCGTCGCTGGCCGGCGCGATCATGGCCGGCGTGTGGATCGGGCTGATCGCCTACCTGCTGCCGCTGTACGGCAGGGTCGAGGCCGCCCGGGCCGACACGGCCTCCGCGGTGGTCGGGTTGATCAGCGCCGGCGCGCTGATCGCCGCCGGGCTCTGGTTGGAGAACTGCTTGCGCAATCCCGATGAGCCGGAAGAACCCTACGAAGACGAGTGACGTCGCTCGGCCGTTCGGCGGGCGGTTGGCTGCGCCACGCCGACCAAAGTGGAGCCGGGTCGCTCGCCTTGAGGTCTCGAACTGATAACCGCCCGGTACCGTGGTGGGCATGTCCGAACGCGGCGGCACCGAAACCGAATCCAGCAAGGGGCGATCGACGGCCCTGTGGGTCGGAGCGCTGGTGCTCGCCGCGGCCGCCACGGCGGTGCTGGTGGTCAGCAACGACGTCCGCTACCTGCGGCTCGGATTGGTCGCCGCGCTGTGGTCGGCGCTGATCGGCGCGTTCGCGGTCGCCAAATTGCGGCACCGGGTGGTGCAGGGCGAGGAGCTCGTCGCGGACCGGCAGCGGATCTACGAACTCGAACTGGAGCGGGAGATCGCGGCCCGGCACGAGTTCGAGCTGGAGGCGGAGGCCGAAGCGCGCCGGCAGGCGGCCGAGGAGTCCGAAGGCGAGATCAAGGAGCTGCAGGCCGAGCTGCGCAGGCTGCGCGAGAGCCTGGAGCAGGTGCTCGGCGGCGACGTGCTGTTCGAACGGGTCGCCCTGCGCGCCGAGTCCACCCGGGTCCGCTCGCTGCCCGAACGTGGCAAGGTCGAGGGGCAGCTCGTGCAGCCGCCGGCCGGGCGCGAACTGCCCGCCGCGCCGCCGCCACCACCGCAGCCGCCGCCGAACGTCGTCCAGCCCAACACCGAACTGATCACGAAGCTGGCCGGGGAGCAACCGGAGCGGCGGCCCAAGCCGCGCCAGCGGCCGAAGCAGCAGCCGACGCAGGCCCATCCGGCCCGCCAGGCCGCGGCCCGGCGGCCCGACCGGGCGCAGTACGAGCGGCCGGAGCCGCCGCCTAAGCCCAAGCCCAAGCCCGAACCGGCCGCCGCCGCACCGCCGCCGGAGCCGGACCCGGCGGGCGCGCACGCCGAGGGGACCTCGGTGAACGACCTGCTCGCCGCGTACGGCGGGCCCTCCGACACGCAGCGCCGGCGCCGCCGACGCGCCTGAGAAGGTGACTATCCGGGCATGCCCTGAGGCCGTTCTCTAGGGTTTTGTCCGTGTCGAGTCCTGACCTTCGGAGGCAGCCCGCCGATCTTTCCGGCGCGCGCAGGCTGCAGTCCCGCAAGAACCACGCCGTCGGATGGCCCGTCGCCGGCCTGATCGTGCTCGGAATCTGCGGGCTGGTGATGGTCGGCGTCACCACCTCGAGGGTCGGCGTGGCGGCGGCGCTCGTCGGAGCGGTGGCCGCGTTGCTCCCGGTGGGCGTGGTGTTCGCCGCGATCATCTGGATCGACCGCTGGGAGCCGGAGCCGCCGATGCTGCTGCTCGGCGCGTTCCTGTGGGGCGCAGGCGGGGCGACCGCGTGCTCGCTGCTGCTCAACGACGCGATGATGGGGCTCGGCAACGTCGTGTTCGGCGCGGGCGGCGACCGGTTCTTCGCCACGGCCGTGATGGGTCCGCTGGTCGAGGAGGCGGCGAAGGCGCTGTTCGTGGTGGCGCTGTGGTTCCGCCGCCGGTCGGAGTTCAACGGGCTGGTCGACGGCATCGTGTACGCGGCGCTGACCGCTGCGGGCTTCGCCTTCACCGAGAACATCCTGTACTTCGGCAAGGCGTTCGTGGCCGGTGGGCTCGGCGGCGTCAGCGGCGGTGTCGTGGCGCTGTTCATCGTGCGCGGCGTCCTCGCGCCGTTCTCGCACCCGCTGTTCAGCGCGATGTTCGGCATCGGCATCGGGCTGGCCTCGCGCACCGACCGGAAGCGGATCCGGGTGCTGTACCTGGTGCTCGGCTTCGCCGGTGCGGTGCTGCTGCACGCGGTGTGGAACGCGTCCACGCTGTTCGGCGGCGCGGAGTTCCTGAACGTCTACTTCCTGATCATGGTGCCGATCTTCCTGGGCACCTTCTGGCTGGTGGTGTGGCAGCGCAAGCGGGAGCAGCGGATCGTCATCCAGCAGCTGCCGGTGCTGGAGCGGGCCGGGCTGATCGTGCGCAGCGAGATGGAGATGCTCGCGACGCTCGCGGGTCGTCGAGGCTGGCTGCGCAAGGTGCGGCGCAGCGCCGGGCACGAGGCGGCGAAGGCGGTGCGGGACTACCAGATCGCGGTGACCGAGCTGGCGTTCCTGCAGCACCGGGCGGAGCAGGGCCGGACCACCAGCGCGGCGCGCCGGGCGCGGCGGGAGAAGCTGATCGCGGACCTGAAGCAGGCCCGGCGGTCGGCGGCGGGCACCCAGCAGGCGATCCAGACGGCGCGCATCAAGATCAACGAGCTCACCCAGCACAACCTCAAGCGCCCGCCGTACCCCGGCAACCGCCCGAAGCCCCCGATCCAGCGCTCCCGCGACTGACCGCGACCGACCCCGACTCAGGTGACGGACCGCAGTCCGGGTGACGGACCGCAATTTCAATGGAAATCGGACCTTCGATTTCCATTGAAATTGCGGATCTCCGGCGTGTCGGGGCCCGACACACCGGAGGGATGTGGACAACCTCGGTCCAGTTTCAACTGAAACCTGGGTTCAGTTTCAATTGAAACTGGACCCGGATTCTCTGGTGGCCGAGCCCTGGGTTCCCTGGTGGCCGAGCCCTGGGTTCCGGGAAGTGAGCCTCGGGTTCTGGTGGGAGCGGGGCTCTCGGGTTCCGGTGGGAACTGGGCCTCGGGTTCCGGTGGGAACCGGCCTCGGGTTCTGGTGGGAGCGGGGCTCTCGGGTTCCGGTGGGAACTGGGCCTCGGGTTCCGGTGGGAACCGGCCTCGGGTTCTGGTGGGAGCGGGGCTCTCGGGTTCCGGTGGGAACCGGCCCCGGGTTCCGGTGGGAGTGGGGCCCCGTGAGTTCGTTGGGGTTGCGGGCCTGGAGACTGCCGGGCTGGGGTGGGTGGCCGGACCGGATTGCGTGGTCCTCGCCACCTGATGGGCACGGCGGCGGGATTCGCGGGCTACTCTCGCGCTGCTGTCCGGTACCCGGTGGTTGGGACTGGAACGGTATTGGAGGACGACGTGGCGATTGCTGCTGGTCGCACGGGCCCTCGGCTGCGGGTCGGAATCATCTCCGCCGGTCGGGTGGGCGCCGTGCTGGGCGCCGCGCTGCGGCGCGCGGGTCATCAGGTTTCCGCGGTTTCCGCGGTGTCCGAGGCTTCGCTGCGCCGGGCCGAGGAGCTGCTCCCCGGGGTCGCCGTGCTGCCGCCCGACGAGGTCGCCAGGCAGGCCGACCTGGTGTTGCTGGCCGTGCCGGACGACGCGATCGCCGGGCTGGTCCGCGGCCTGGTCGCCACCGATTCGCTGCGCGGCGGGCAGATCCTCGTGCACACCTCCGGCGCGCACGGCGTGGACGTCCTCGCCGCGGCCACCGATATCGGCTTGCTTCCCCTTGCGCTGCACCCGGCGATGACCTTCACCGGCCGCGCGGAAGACGTCGAACGCCTCGCCACCGCCTGCATGGCCGTCACCGCGTCCACTGCGGACGATGCCGGCTGGCACGTCGCGGAGGCGCTGGCGCTGGAGCTCGGGATGGAGCCGGTGCGGGTCCCGGAGGAGTCCCGCGGCCTCTACCACGCCGCGCTCTCGCACGGTGCCAACCACCTGATCACGCTGGTCAACGAGTGCGCCGAGCTGTTGCGCGGCGCGGGCATCGAGGTCCCGGAGCGGGTCATGGCGCCGATCCTGTCCGCTTCGCTGGACAACGCGCTGCGCCTCGGCGACCGCGCCATCACTGGCCCGGTGATGCGCGGCGACGCCGGCACGGTCCGGGCCCACCTCGCGGCGCTCTCCGGCGCGAACCCCGAGGTCGTGCCCAGCTACCGCGAGCTGGCGAAGCGGACCGCGGAGCGCGCCGAGGACGCCGGAATCCTGCGCGCCGACGGAGCCGAAGCGGTCCACGAGGCGTTGGGCGAGGAGCCGTCATGAGCACTGGAGTCGTCATGAGTGAAAGCCCGGGTTTCGCGCGAGGCGAGCTGACCGTGCACCGCGATCCCGCCGAGCTGGCCGGGGTCACCCGCGCCCTGCGGGCCACCGGCCGCAAGATCCACCTGGTGCCGACCATGGGCGCGCTGCACCGCGGCCACCTGGAGCTGATCCGCCGGGCCCGGCAGGACATCAACGCCGTGACCGTGGTGTCGATCTTCGTCAACCCGCTGCAGTTCGGGCCGAACGAGGACTTCGACCGCTACCCGCGCAGCTTCGAGACCGACCTGGCTGCGTGCCGGGAGGCGGGGGCGGAGCTGGTCTTCGCGCCGTCGGTCGAGGCGATGTACGGCACCGACCCGCAGATCACCGTCCACTCCGGACCGCTGGGCGAGCAGCTGGAGGGCGCCTCCCGCCAGGGGCACTTCGACGGGATGCTCACCGTGGTGCTGAAGCTGCTCAACATCGTGCGCCCGGACCTGGCCTTCTTCGGCGAGAAGGACTACCAGCAGCTCGTGCTGATCCGGCGGATGGCGCGGGAGCTGAACCTGGACGCCCGGATCCAGGGCATCCCCACCGTGCGGGAAGCTGACGGCCTGGCGCTGTCCTCCCGCAACGCCTACCTCACCGCCGAGCAGCGCGAAGCGGCGCTGGTGCTCTCGGCGGCGCTGACGGCCGGGGCGCACGCGGGTGCGGCCGGCGCGGACGCGGTGCTCGAAGCCGCCGGTGCGGTGCTGGCCACCGAGCCATCGGTGGCGGTCGACTACCTGGAGCTGCGCGACACCGAGCTGGGCCCCGTCCCGGCCGAGGGCGAGGCGCGGCTGCTGGTGGCGGCCAAGGTCGGCTCGACCAGGCTGCTCGACAACGCGCTGGTGCTGCTGGGCAGCCCCGGGGTGCCGGAGCGGTCGTGAGTCGGGGAAGGCGCCCGTCGGACCCGATCGGGTGTCGCGCAAGATACGTCGGCAAGCCGCGGTATCGGCAGTAGGAGGTCTGCGATGTTCCGCACCATGCTGAAGTCCAAGATCCACCGTGCGACGGTGACCCAGGCCGACCTGCACTACGTCGGTTCGGTGACGGTGGACGCGGACCTGATGGACGCCGCGGACCTGCTGGAAGGCGAGCAGGTCGCGATCGTCGACGTCACCAACGGCGCCCGGCTGGAGACATACGTGATCACCGGCGAGCGCGGCTCCGGGGTGATCGGCATCAACGGCGCGGCCGCGCACCTGATCGAGCCCGGCGATCTCGTCATCCTGATCTCTTACGGGGTGATGGACGAGATGGAGGCGCGTTCGGTGCGGCCGAAGGTGATCTTCGTCGACGCGGACAACCGCATCGTGGAGCGCGGCGAGGACCCGGCCCGCGCCCCGGAGGGCTCCGGGCTCAGCAGCGGCGCCGTGCTGGCCGATCCCACGGCGGAGACGGACGACGCCGCGAAGCTCGACGCTCTCCTGCAGCAGCCGGAGCACTGACGCTGTCGCGAGTTCCGGAGTTTCCGCAAGCACGGGGCCGGGGGGGTTTTTTTTTTTTTTGTCCCCCCCAAAAAACCCCAGCCCCCCCCCCCCAAAAAAAACCCCCCCCACACCAAACCCCACCCCCCCTCCTGAAAAAACACCAAAACC
>NZ_JBWKKH010000010.1:199678-241343 GCF_056431645.1 Saccharopolyspora sp. NPDC045839 | reverse complement strand
AAGACGGCAAACCTTCTCGGAAAAAATCAGGAACATGATTGTTGCTCGGGTTTTGGGGTTTCCAAAAAGCGGGGGGTTGGGTTTTTTTGTGGGACAACAAAAAACAAAAAACCCCCACGGCCCCGAGCGGACGGAGACGTCGAACTCGACCCGGCACGAATCTCCCGAAGGGACGAACGACGGTGCTGCTCGCCATCGACGTCGGAAACACCAACATCGTGCTCGGCCTCTACGCCGACCGCCCGGATGCCGACGTCGCGAAGACGCTGGTGCGGGACTGGCGGATGCGCACCGAGCCGCGGATGACCGCCGACGAGATGGCGCTGACCATGCGCGGGCTGCTCGGCGACTACGCGGAGGAGATCACCGGCATCGCGGCGCTGTCCACAGTGCCCGCGCTGCTGCGCGAGCTCCGCGTGATGCTCGGCCGTTACTGGAGCGACGTGCCGCGCGTGGTCGTGGAACCGGGCGTGCGCACCGGGGTGCCGCTGCTGGTGGACAACCCGAAGGAGGTCGGCGCCGACCGGGTGATCAACACCCTGGCGGCGCACCACCTGCACGCGACGAACTGCGTGGTGGTCGACTTCGGCACGTCCACGAACATCGACGTGATCTCGTCCAAGGGCGAGTTCCTGGGCGGCGCGTTCGCCCCGGGCATCGAGATCTCGCTGGACGCGCTGGCCTCCCGGGCCGCGCAGCTGCGCAAGGTCGAGCTGGTCCGCCCGCGCTCCGTGATCGGCAAGAACACCGTGGAGTGCCTGCAGTCCGGCATCCTCTTCGGATTCGCCGGCCAGGTGGACGGGCTGGTGCGCCGCATCGTCGCCGAGCTGGAGTCCACCCACGGCGGCCCCACCACGGTCCTCGCCACGGGCGGCCTGGCGCCGCTGGTGGTCACCGAATCCACGACGATCACCCACCACGTCCCGGACCTGACGCTGCTGGGCCTCCGCCTCGTCTTCGACCGCAACTTCCGCTGACCCCCGGCACTCGCGAACACCTCGGACCGCTACAGCGGTCGCCCGGGATGTTGCCGGACAGGAGTCAACGGCCTGTTCACCTCGCCTATCGGCACGAACGGTCCGTTCACTCCACTCCGAAGCGGCGCCCGACCGACGTTGGGGGATGAAGCGAACGGACCGTTCACTTCACCTATCGAAGCGAACAGGCCGTTCACTCCCGCCGGCGAGCATGCGCCACCGCGCGAAACGAGTTCTCGCACCGGGCGTGAAACGGGCCGTGTGGTGTCAACCGCTGAAAGGACGCCTGGTGGCGGCGTCGCGGAGGGCGAAACGTACCCTTGGAGGCCGTGACTGACCAGGACCTTCCCAACCCTCCGGCAACCAGCGCTGACGGCGTCGACGATCTGCCGGAACAGATGCGGATCCGGCGGGAGAAGCGGGAGCGCCTGCTCGCCGCCGGAGTCGACCCCTACCCGGTGAACCTGCCGATCACGCACGGCCTCGCCGAGGTGCGCGGCGCGTACCCGGACCTGGAGCCCGACACCGCCACCGGCGACCAGGTCGGCGTCGCGGGCCGCGTGATGTTCTTGCGCAACACCGGAAAGCTCTGCTTCGCCACGCTGCGCGCCGGCGACGGGACCGAGCTGCAGGCCATGCTCAGCCTCAAGCAGGTCGGTGAGGACTCGCTGGCGGCCTGGAAGGCCGATGTCGACCTCGGCGACCACGTCTTCGTGCACGGCGAGGTGATCACCTCCCGGCGCGGCGAGCTGTCCGTGATGGCAGACGAATGGCGGATGGCGGCCAAGACGCTGCGCCCGCTGCCGGTGATGCACAAGGACCTCGGCGAGGAAACCCGCGTCCGGCAGCGCTACGTCGATCTGATCGTGCGGAAGCAGGCCGCCGACACGGTGCGCACCCGCGCCGCGGTTCAGCGATCGCTGCGGGATTCGTTCGATCGGCGCGGTTTCGTCGAGGTGGAAACCCCGATGTTGCAGACGCTGCAAGGCGGTGCCGCGGCTCGCCCGTTCACGACGCATTCCAACGCCTTCGACATCGACCTGTTCCTGCGGATCGCGCCGGAGTTGTATCTGAAGCGATGCGTGGTCGGCGGGATCGAGAAGGTTTTCGAGATCAACCGGAACTTCCGCAACGAGGGCAGTGATTCTTCCCACTCGCCGGAGTTCGCGATGTTGGAGTTCTACCAGGCGTATGCCGATTACAACGACATGGCCGAGCTCACCAGGTCGCTGATCCAGGAAGCGGCCGAGGCGGTCGCGGGTTCGCAGGTGGTCACCTGGTTCGACGGGACCGAGTACGACTTGTCCGGCGAGTGGGCGTCGCTGCGGATGTACGACTCCTTGTCGGAAGCGCTGGATTCGGAGATCACCCCGGAAACTCCGGTGGAGGCGCTGCGCAAGCACGCGGACTCCTACGGATTGCAGACCGATCCCAAGCACGGCCACGGAAAGCTCGTCGAGGAGCTGTGGGAGCACCTGGTCGGCGATCATTTGACCGCGCCGACGTTCGTTCGCGACTTCCCGTTGGAGACCTCCCCGCTGACCCGGCAGCACCGCACCGAGCCGGGCGTGGCGGAGAAATGGGATCTGTACGTTCGCGGGTTCGAGCTCGGGACCGGATACTCCGAACTCGTCGACCCGGTCGTGGAGCGCGCTCGCCTCGAGGAACAGGCCGCACTCGCGGCCGCCGGAGACGACGAGGCCATGCCGATCGACGAGGACTTTCTCCGCGCCCTGGAGTACGGAATGCCGCCCAGCGGCGGGGTCGGAATCGGTATCGACCGGTTGTTGATGGCGTTGACCGGTCTCGGTATCCGGGAGACGATCCTGTTCCCGCTGGTCCGGCCGGAATGACCCGATCAGGGCGGGAGGCGGTGAATTTTCCGGCCCGGGTGAGTGCATTGTCGCAGTTACTGCGCTAACCTGTGCTCAGAATGTTCCGGTGACGGCTTATTGACGTACTCGCAAGGGAGTTGCGCTCCTGGCGAGGTCGCTGTCCCGCTATTGCACATTTTTTGCTCCGGGGAGGACTTCGAAGATGGCGCAGAAGGTCACAGTCACCCTTGTCGACGATCTCGACGGCGGGCAGGCGGATGAAACCGTCGAGTTCGGATTGGACGGCGTCGCCTACCAGATCGACCTTTCCGCCGACAATGCCGGTGAGTTGCGGGATGCGCTCGCGAACTACGTCTCGAACGCGCGCCGGGCGGGCGGGCGGAAGAAGCCGGGTCCGCGCCCGGGTGCCGCGGCGCGTGCCGCCGGCGGTTCCACGAGTGCCGATCGCGAGCAGAACCAGGCCATTCGGGAATGGGCTCGCAAGCGCGGCCTGAAGGTGTCGGACCGGGGCCGTATCCCCGCCGACATCGTCGAGCAGTACCACCAGGCGAACTGAAGTAACCGACGCCGAGGGGCGTTTGCGGGCCGATGGGCCCCGCAAACGCCCCTCGTTGCGTTCGGATAACTCTAATCGCCGCATAACGGGCCGAAAAGTGGCGATTGATCAACGCGAGATCTTGTCCGATTGTGGCCCGGGTTGCCCTTTTTCCCGGTTGCCCCGGCGCCGGTAGACAGCCGCCCTCCGCCGGCGTGTGACATCGGACATTCCGGCCCACCCTGTTGGTTCGGCCTTAGGTGGGCCTAACCTAAGTGCGGTCCGGACGGGTGAGCAGAGGGAGTGGGACGTGAGTCGCAGCGTGGCCGTCGACGGCCCTCCCGGGTCCGAGCAGGCCGCGGCGTCCACAGCTGCCGGTGGCGAACGCCTGCGACAACGCCGGCGCCGCCGGGTCACGGGCATCGTCGTCCTGCTGGTCGTGCTCGCGGTCAGCTGCGTGCTCAGCGTGGTGATCGGCGCCAAGACGATTCCGCTGGCGGACGTGTGGGCCGGGCTGTTCGCGCCGACCGGCACGGAGAACGACCTGATCATCCGCGAGCTCCGGGTGCCGCGCACCGTGGTCGGCGTCCTCGCGGGCGCGGCGCTGGGCCTGGCCGGCGCGCTGATGCAGGGCCACACCCGCAACCCGATCGCCGACCCGGGCATCCTCGGCATCACGCAGGGCGCGGCGCTGGCCGTCGTGCTCGCGGTCTACACCTTCGGCGTCACGACGCTGCTCGGCTTCATCTGGTTCGGCTTCGCCGGCGCGATGCTGGGCGCGCTCGCGGTGTTCGCGATCGGCTCCCTCGGCCGCGGCGGCCCGACCCCGGTGACGCTGGCGCTGGCCGGCACCGCGATCAGCCACCTCCTGCAGGCCATCACCTCGGCGCTGGTGATCTCCGACCAGCAGACCATGGACACCTACCGGTTCTGGAAGGTCGGCTCCATCGCGATCACCGATACCGCGGTGATCCCCCAGGTGCTGCCGTTCCTGGCGGTGGGCGTGGTGCTGGCGCTGGCCAACGCGTCGAGCCTCAACGCCCTGTCGCTCGGCGACGACGTGGCCCGCTCGCTCGGCCACCGCGTCGAGTGGGCCCGCCGGACGGGCATCGCCGCGATCGCGATCCTGGTCGGCGGCGCGGTCGCGATCTGCGGGCCGATCGGGTTCGTCGGGCTGATCGTGCCGCACGTGGCCCGCTACTTCACCGGCGCCGACTACCGCTGGCTGCTGCCGTTCGCCGGGCTGCTGGGCGCGTCGCTGGTGCTGCTCGCCGACGTGCTCGGCCGGGTCGTGGCGCGGCCGTCCGAAGTGCAGGTCGGGGTGATGCTGGCGATGGTCGGCGCACCGTTCTTCATCGCGCTCGTGCGCCGCCGGAAGTTGGTGCGGTTGTGACCCAGGTCCTCGAAGACGAGCAGCCGGGCGTCTCCGGTCGCCGGCCGGTCCGGGTGGGCCCGTTCTCCGGCGTGCTGCGCTTGCGGCCGCTGGTGGCGCTGCTGGGCGGCCTGGTCGTGCTGCTGGCCGTGTTCGTGCTCAACGTCGGCCTCGGCGAGTACCAGATCAGCCCGCTGGAGGTGCTCGACACGCTGTTCGGCGGCGGCGACCGGGCGCAGCAGATCATCATCTGGGAGCTGCGGCTGCCGAGGTCGCTGACCGGCCTGCTGGTCGGCGCCGCGCTCGGCCTCGCCGGCGCGATCATGCAGGCCCTCGCCCGCAACCCGCTGGCCAGCCCGGACATGCTCGGCATCACCTGGGGCGCGGGCACCGCCGCGACGCTGGTGATCGTGCTCGGCGGCACCGCGGGCAGCCTCGCGGGCGCGCTGGCCGACTACGGCCTGCCGCTGGTGGCGCTGGCGGGCGGGCTGGTCACCGGCATCGCCGTCTACGGGCTGGCGTACCGCCGCGGCGTGGACTCCTTCCGGTTGGTGCTGGTCGGCGTCGGCGTCAGCGCGCTGGCGGGCAACGCGACCTACTGGCTGCTCACCGTCGGCGACGTCACCGAGGCGAGCCGGGCCATGGTGTGGCTGACCGGCAGCCTCAACGCGCGCGGCTGGGAGCACGTCATCCCGGTGGGGATCGCCCTGGTCGTGCTGATCCCGCTGGCCCTGATCGGCGCACACGTGCTCGGCGCGCTGCAGTTCGACGACGACACGGTGCGCGGCCTGGGCGTCCGGATGGACTTCTCGCGCGGCGTGCTGCTGCTGGCCTCGGTCGCGCTGGCGTCGATCGCCACCGCCGCGGCCGGGCCGATCCAGTTCGTCGCGCTGGCCACCCCGCAGATCGCGCTGCGCGTGGCGCGCACCTCGCGGCCGCCGCTGCTCACCTCAGCGGTGCTCGGCGCCGCGCTCGTCGTCGGTTCGGACGTGATCTCCCGGACCGCCTTCGGCGGCACCGAGCTGCCGGTCGGCATCATCACCGCCATCCTCGGCGCCCCGTACCTCATCTACCTGCTCGTTCGTCGGTACCGGGAGGCCCGCGCATGACCGCATCCGCCACGTCCAAGACGACCGACGACGGACGCGCGATGCCTTCTGGCGACCGGCAGCGGCTGCACGCCACCGACCTGCAGCTGGCCTACGGCGACCGCGTCATCGTCGACGGCCTGGACTTCGACGTCGTGGACGGCACCATCACCGCGGTGATCGGCCCGAACGGCTGCGGCAAGTCGACGCTGCTGCGCGCGCTGGGCCGGCTGCTGAACCCGCGGCGCGGCAGCGTGCTGCTGGACGGCAAGCAGATCCACAAGATGTCCACCAAGGAAGTCGCCAGGGTGCTCGGGGTGCTCCCGCAGTCGCCGGTGGCGCCGGAGGGCCTGACCGTCGCCGACCTGGTCGCCCGCGGCAGGCACCCGCACCAGTCCTGGTACCGGCAGTGGTCCTCCGACGACGAGTCGGCGGTGGCCGAGGCGCTGGGCATGACCGGCATCGCCGACCTCGCCGACCGCACCCTGGACGAGCTCTCCGGCGGCCAGCGGCAGCGCGCCTGGCTGTCCATGGCGCTGGCGCAGGGCACCGACCTGCTGCTGCTCGACGAGCCGACCACCTACCTGGACCTCTCGCACCAGGTGGACGTGCTGGAGCTGGTCGGGCAGCTGCACGACGAGAGCGGTCGCACCGTCGTGATGGTGCTGCACGACCTGAACCTGGCCGCCCGCTACGCCGACCGGCTGGTGGCGATGAAGGCCGGCGCGATCGTCGCCGAGGGCGCGCCGGGCGAGGTGCTCACCGAGGAGTTGCTGGCCGAGGTGTTCGGGCTGAAGGCGCGGGTGATTGCTGATCCCGTCGCGGGTACCCCGATGGTGGTGCCGATCGGCGGGAGGCGTGGCGCGTCCGCCGATCAGTCCAAGAAGTAAGACCTGTTCGCGCTGAGCGGACAGGGCCATCCGATCGGTCCAAATCCGGAATCTCGCAGGCCAGCGTGCCGTTGGTCAGGGTGCCGGACAAGAATGTGGGCAGTAGGCCGTAGCGGGCACGGACCGCGACCGGGTGGGGCTACTACAGTGGTCCTCAAGAGTGCTGAACCCGTCGTGGGCATCGGCGATGCAGGAGCCGTGCCCAGCCAACGAGACCGCCGGCGCAGCAGTCAGGGAGTGCGAATGTTCGAGAGGTTCACCGACCGCGCGAGGCGGGTGGTCGTCCTGGCCCAAGAAGAGGCCCGGATGCTCAACCACAACTACATCGGCACCGAGCACATTCTCCTGGGCTTGATCCACGAGGGTGAGGGTGTCGCCGCCAAGGCGTTGGAGTCGCTGGGTATCGCGCTTGAGGGCGTGCGCCAACAGGTCGAGGAGATCATCGGCCAGGGGCAGCAGGCCCCCAGCGGACACATCCCGTTCACCCCACGGGCCAAGAAGGTGCTGGAGCTGTCGTTGCGCGAGGCGCTGCAGCTCGGCCACAACTACATCGGGACCGAGCACATCCTGCTCGGGCTGATCCGCGAGGGCGAGGGCGTCGCCGCTCAGGTGCTCGTCAAGCTCGGTGCGGACCTCAACCGGGTGCGCCAGCAGGTGCTGCAGCTGCTCTCGGGCTACCAGGGCAAGGAGCCCGCGGAGGCCGGCGGCCGCGGCGAGGGCACCCCGTCGTCGTCGCTGGTGCTGGACCAGTTCGGCCGCAACCTCACGCAGAGCGCCCGCGAGGGCAAGCTCGACCCGGTGATCGGCCGGGAGAAGGAAATCGAGCGGATCATGCAGGTCCTCTCGCGGCGCACCAAGAACAACCCGGTGCTCATCGGCGAGGCCGGCGTCGGCAAGACGGCGGTCGTGGAGGGGCTGGCCCAGAAGGTCGTCAAGGGCGAGGTGCCCGAGACGCTGAAGGACAAGCAGCTCTACACCCTGGACCTGGGTTCGCTGGTCGCCGGTTCCCGGTACCGCGGTGACTTCGAAGAGCGCCTGAAGAAGGTGCTCAAGGAGATCAAGACCCGCGGCGACATCATCCTGTTCATCGACGAGATCCACACCCTGGTCGGCGCGGGCGCCGCCGAGGGTGCGATCGATGCGGCGAGCATCCTCAAGCCGATGCTGGCCCGCGGCGAGCTGCAGACCATCGGTGCCACCACGCTCGAGGAGTACCGGAAGTACGTCGAGAAGGACCCGGCCCTGGAGCGCCGCTTCCAGCCGATCCAGGTCGGCGAGCCGTCGCTGCAGCACACCGTCGAGATCCTCAAGGGCCTGCGGGACCGCTACGAGGCGCACCACCGGGTGTCGATCACCGACTCCGCGCTGGTCGCCGCGGCGACCCTGGCCGACCGCTACATCAACGACCGCTTCCTGCCGGACAAGGCGATCGACCTGATCGACGAGGCCGGCGCCCGGATGCGCATCCGCCGCATGACCGCGCCGCCGGACCTGCGCGAGTTCGACGAGAAGATCGCCGACGTGCGCCGGGAGAAGGAGTCCGCGATCGACGCGCAGGACTTCGAGCGGGCCGCCCGCCTGCGGGACGAGGAGAAGCAGCTCCTCGGCCAGAAGGAGGAGCGGGAGAAGCAGTGGAAGGCCGGTGACCTCGACGTGGTCGCCGAGGTCGATGACGAGCAGATCGCCGAGGTGCTGGCGAACTGGACGGGCATCCCGGTGTTCAAGCTCACCGAGGAGGAGACGACCCGCCTGCTGCGCATGGAGGACGAGCTCCACAAGCGGATCATCGGCCAGGACGACGCGGTCAAGGCCGTGTCGCAGGCGATCCGCCGCACCCGCGCGGGCCTGAAGGACCCGAAGCGGCCGTCGGGGTCGTTCATCTTCGCCGGGCCGTCGGGCGTCGGCAAGACCGAGCTGTCGAAGGCGCTGGCGGAGTTCCTGTTCGGGGACGACGACGCGCTGGTCCAGATCGACATGGGCGAGTTCCACGACCGCTACACCGCCTCGCGGCTGTTCGGTGCCCCTCCGGGCTACGTCGGCTACGAGGAGGGCGGCCAGCTCACCGAGAAGGTCCGGCGCAAGCCGTTCTCGGTGGTGCTCTTCGACGAGATCGAGAAGGCGCACCAGGAGATCTACAACACGCTGCTGCAGGTGTTGGAGGACGGCCGCCTGACCGACGGTCAGGGCCGCACGGTCGACTTCAAGAACACGGTGCTGATCTTCACCTCGAACCTCGGCACGCAGGACATCTCCAAGGCCGTCGGCCTGGGCTTCTCCAGTGGTCAGGGCGCTGAGTCCAACTACGAGCGGATGAAGTCCAAGGTCAACGAGGAGATGAAGAAGCACTTCCGGCCGGAGTTCCTCAACCGCATCGACGACGTGATCGTCTTCCACCAGCTCACCGAGCAGGAGATCATCCAGATGGTCGACCTGCTCTCGGGTCGGGTGGAGAAGGCGCTCAAGGCCAAGGACATGGCCCTGGAGCTGACCGACAAGGCGAAGAAGCTGCTGGCCAAGCGCGGGTTCGACCCGGTGCTGGGCGCGCGGCCGCTGCGCCGGACGATCCAGCGGGAGATCGAGGACAAGCTGTCCGAGAAGATCCTGTTCGGCGAGATCCAGCCGGGTCAGATCGTGATCGTCGACGTCGAGGGCTGGGACGGCGAAGGCGCCGACGACAAGGCGCACTTCACCTTCCGCGGCGAGCAGAAGCCGTCGCTGGTCCCGGACGCCCCGCCGGTCGCGGTCTCGGCCGCCTCCGATGAGAAGTCCGAGGGCTCGGACTCCGAGTCCGCCTGACGCAAGACCCAGAAGGCCCCGCGCTCCACGGCGCGGGGCCTTCTGCTGTGCTCGACTCCTGTTAGGGGCTCGTGAGCACTGTGGGGCGTTATGGCAGCCCAAAGTACTCACGAGGGCTGTGGCCCGGTCAGCGGATGCGGCGGATCTCCTCGGTCGGGGCCTCGGCGGGCACCCGGGCGAGGCGGACCGTGGGGGCCTCCGAGAGCTGGCGTTCGCGGCGGTTGTTGCGGATGCGGATCGCGATGAACGCCGCGACCGTCAGGATCGCCGTGATCAGGACCGCGCGGGAGAACAGCCCCGCGTACTCCTCGACGAGGTACCAGCTCTGGCCCAGCAGGTAGCCCGCCAGCACGAAGACGGTGTTCCAGATCAGGCTGCCGAGCGTGGTGAACAGGGCGAACGTGGCCAGGCGCATGCGTTCGACGCCGGCCGGGAGCGAGATGAAGCTGCGGAACAGCGGGATCATCCGGCCGAAGAAGACCGCCTTGATGCCGTGCTTGGCGAACCACGCCTCGGTCCGGTCGATGTCGGAGATCTTCACCAGCGGGATCTTGGCGGCGATGGCGCGGGTGCGGTCGCGGCCCAGCGTCGCGCCGATGCCGTAGAGCGCCAGCGCGCCGATCAGCGAGCCGAGCGTCGTCCACAGGATCGCGCCGATCACGGACATGTTGCCCTGGCTGGCGGTGAATCCGGCCAGCGGCAGGATCACCTCGGACGGGATGGGCGGGAACAGGTTCTCCAAGGCGACGATCATTCCTGCTCCCGGCCCGCCGAGGACCTCCATCACGGAGATCACCCAGGCGGCGAAGCCGGTCGGTTCGGCGGAGGTGGCGGCCAGGGTCGTCAGATCCATTCGAGCGGCTCCGGTAGCGCCCCGCCCGGACGGTGTGGAGCACGTCGGCGTGCGAGCCGTGCCGGCGGAACATGATCGGTGGTATGTCCGTTTCTTCCATGATTCCAGCCTGCGGCGGTACTCCGGCCCGACGGGGGGTGATCTACCCCATAATTCGCGGGCTCCGCTCACCCGGGGCGGTTTCCGATTTTGCCTAAAATTGGACCGGCCCAACCGGGCAGAACGGGCTCCGATTTTGCCTAAAATTGGGCGCCCCCGGCGCGTCGGGCACCCGATGACCTCTCGGGTTTCGCCGTGCGGCCGCGTGCGCAACGCCCGAAATGGCGGGCGTCGGGTCGGTCCCTTCTGCGAAGCTGGTGCGGTGCGCGTGGCGTTGCTGGGGCCCTTTCGGCTGAACGCACCCGACGGTCGGGCGATAGCGGTCGGCGGCCTCCGGGTGCGGATGCTCCTCGCGCGACTCGCGCTCGACGCCGGCCGCACCGTCTCCACCGAGCTCCTCATCGCCGACCTCTGGGGCTCCGCCCAGCCGGCCGGCGCGCTGAACGCGCTCCAGTCGCTGGTGTCTCGCGCGCGCCGCGCGCTCGCGGGCGAGCTGTCCTTGCGCTCCGACCAGTCGGGCTACGCCCTCCTGGTGGATCCCGACGACGTCGACGCCATCCGCTTCGCCGCGCTCGCGGCAGAGGGTCGCCGCCTGCTCCGCAGCGGCCGGCACGATGCCGCCGCTGCCACGCTCCGCGAGGCGCTGGAGTTGTGGCACGGGGATGCGCTCGTCGACTTCGTCGACGCGCCGTTCGCCGAGGCGCAGGCGGCGCGGTTGGGGGAGCTGAGCATCGCCGCGGTCGAGGATCGGGCGGAGGCCGATCTCGGTGCCGGTCGGCATGCCGATCTGGTGCCCGAGCTGGAGGGGCTTTGCGCGCGCTTTCCGCTGCGCGAGCGGCTCACGGCGCTGCGCGTTCGCGCGCTCTACGCGAGCGGCAGGCAGGCCGATGCGCTTGTCGCTTACGAGGCATTGCGGCGCCGTTTGGACCAGGAGCTCGGGGTGTCGCCGTCGCAGGAGCTCCGGGATCTGCAGGTCGCGCTGCTGCGCGGCGATCCCGGCCTGGTGCCGCGTCCGGCACCGCGGCCGGAGCCGGATTCGCGCGACGAGCTGCGGTGGGCGCCGATCCGGCCGGTGCTGCCGACCCGGTTGAGCAGTTTCGTCGGCCGGGAGCGGGAGATCGAGCGGGTTCGCGCGGAGCTGGCGGATTCCCGGCTGGTCACCCTGTTCGGTCCCGGCGGCGCGGGGAAGACGCGGTTGGCGGTCGAGACCGCCGCCGGGATGTCGGATCGGCGGGTGTGGTTCGTCGAGCTCGCGCCGGTGCGGGACGGGCAGGACGTGACTGCGGCGGTGCTCGCCGCGCTCGGGGTGCGCGAGACCCGGCTGCTGGAATCGCCGATGAAGCACGCGTTGAACCGGGCGGCGGACCTGTTCTCGGCGGAGCCGGCGCTGCTGGTGCTGGACAACTGCGAGCAGGTGATCGAGGCCGCCGCCGAGTTCGTGCAGGAGGTGCTGAGCCGGGCCCCGCAGCTGCGGGTCGTGGCGACCAGCAGGGAGCCGTTGGCGCTCACCGGCGAGCGGCTGCTGCCGGTCGGGCCGTTGGAGCTGCCGGAGGCCGAGGACGCGGCGCCGGAGGCCGCGGCGGTCCGGCTGTTCGTGGATCGGGCGGCCGCCGCCCGGCCCGGTTTCGCGCTCGGCGACGGCAACACCCGCGACGTGGTGGAGATCTGCCGTCGGCTGGACGGCATGCCGCTGGCGATCGAGCTGGCGGCGGCCCGGCTGCGGGCGATGAGCGTCCGGCAGGTCGCCGAGCGGCTCGACGACCGATTCCGGTTGCTCACCAGCGGAAATCGCACCGCCATGCCGCGGCACCGGACGCTGCGCGCGGTGGTGGAGTGGAGCTGGGACCTGCTGACCGAGCGGGAGCAGGTGCTGGCCGGGCGGATGTCGGTGTTCGCCGGGTATGCCTCGGCCGACGCGATCTCCGCGGTGTGCGCCGACGCCGGGATGCCTGCCGCGGACGTGTTCTACGTGCTCGTCCCGCTGGTGGAGAAGTCCCTGGTGGAGGCGGTCGATTCGGAACTCGGCATGCGGTACCGGATGCTGGAGACGGTGCGCGCGTTCTGCGCCGAGAAGCTCGCCGCGGCCGGGGAGAAGGACGCCCTGCGCAGCTCGCACGCGACGTACTTCGTCGAGTTCGCCGAGTCCGCCGCGCCCCGGCTGCACGACGCGGAGCAGATCGACTGGCTGAACCGGCTGGACGCCGACCACGACAACATCATCGCCGCGCTGCACTGGGCGACGGAATCCGGCGACGCGGACCGGGGATTCCGGTTGTGCGCGGCGCTGAGCTGGTACTGGTCGATGTCCGCGCAGCACGACGAGCTGAAGGGCCGCTTGGAAGAGGTGGCCGCCCTGCCGGGCGCGGCGCCGCCGGAGAGCCGGGCGGTCGTCGACCTGATGCTGGTGCTGGCCGTCGACTCCAACCCCGACTGGGTCGAGGGCCTGCGCACCGCGGTGACCGCTACCCGCGACACCGGCGCGAGCTTCCGCTACCTGTACGCGTCGGTGATGGAACCGATCGGCTGGATGCTGATCCGCGAACAGTCCGAATTGGACAGATGCGTCAAGCGGGCGCTGCAGCACCCGCACCCGTGGGTGCGGGCCGCCGGCCTGTTCTGCCGGGGATTCGGCGCGGAGCACAACGGGAATCCCATCGCCGGGGAGAAGGACATGCTCGCCGCGCGCACCGAGTTCCGCGCCATCGGCGACCGGTGGGGCAGCGCGCAGACCACCACGAGCATCGCCGAGTTCCGGTCGCGGCGCGGCGACCACGAGGGCGCGATCGAGGCGTTCCAGGAATCCGTCGAGACGTTCCGCGAACTGCGCGCCACCGAGGATCTGGTGCCCGCGCTGGCGCGGATCGGCATGGAGCGGCTGCGCGGCGGAGACCTCGACGGGGCGCGCGCCGACCTGCTGCGCGCCGAGCGCATCGGCCGGAACAGGTTCCTCTACCACCAGATCGCGGCGCTGACCGGACTCGCCGAGGTCGCCCGGCATTCTGGCGACCGGGACCAGGCCCGCGACTACCTGGCCGCGGCGCGCGCGGCGCTGGCGGAGGCGGCGACGACGTCGGAGCCGCTGCGGCAGATGGAACTGCTCGGCGAAGCGCGGCTGCGCCTCGACGAAGGCGAGCCCGGCGAGGCGCTGGCACTGCTCGCCGAAGCCCTCGCCGTGGGACTGGCGCTCCGCGACATGCCGCTGAACGCGACCATCGCGGAGCAAGCGGCACGCGTGGAGTTCGCCGCCGGCCGGCCGCAGCGGGCGGCACGCCTGATCGGCATCGCCACCGTGCTGCGCGGCCTGGTCGACGAAGGAGACCCCGAAGTGCGAGCGCTGCTGCGCGAGCTGGCCGGAGAGCACCGCGAAGAGCGCGACGGCGCAGCCGCGCTCTCGCGGGACGACGCCTTCGCGGAGCTTCGCGACGCGTTGGGGGGTTGAGGGGCGTCAGCCCCGAATCGGGCGGAGGCTTTGCCGGACCTGCGGTCGGTCCCTCCCGCCCCCGACGCGGGAGGGACCGACCGCAGGCGGACATGAGGATTATTCCGCTCCGGTCGGGGACACCTCCCGGGGACCACCGATAACGCCGTCGTCACCGCTGGTCAGGCACCATGCGCGCGTGTTCGCGGTCCGGTTTCCGCTGGTCACGGGGGCCGTGCGCGTTTTGTGCTGCTATGGCGACACAAAACGCGCACGGCTCTCTGCCTGCGGAAACGCCGCTCCGGAGTGCGGCGCCGTCGGTCACATCCGGCGGCGGTACGCCCACATCGCCAGCGGGAAGAACACCGCCACGATCGCGACCATCCAGATCAGCGTCGCCGTCAGCGGCCCGGCGACCGGCCCGCCGATCATCAGGCCGCGCGCGGTGTCCGCGAGCTTGGTGACCGGGTTGATGCTCACCCACGCCTGCAGCCAGCCCGGCATCGTCTCGGTCGGCACGAACACGTTGCTGCCCATGGTCAGCGGGAACATGAACGCCATGGCCACGCCGGGCAGCGCCTGCTGGTTCTTGATCAGCATCCCGAGGAACACCGAGATCCAGCACATCGCCAGCGCGAAGGCGATCACCACCACGATCGCGGCCAGCGCGGACAGCGGATCGGTCTGGATGCGGAAGCCCATGATGGTGGCGAAGACCAGCAGCACCGCCAGCGCCACCAGGTAGCGCACGATGTCGCCCAGCACCGCGCCGATCAGCGGCGCCGACCGCGCCACCGGCAGGCTGCGGAACCGGTCGAACACGCCCTTGGAGATGTCGGTGTTGAGCGCCCAGCCGGTGCCGAGGCTGGCGAAGACCATGTTCATCGCCATCACACCGGGCAGTGTGAGCTGCAGGTATCCCGAGGTGTCCCCACCGTTGATCGCCCCGCCGAAGAGGTAGACGAACATGACCAGGAACAGGATCGGCTGGATGGTGACGTCGATCAGGCCCTCGGGCGACTTGCGGATCTTGAGGATGCTGCGCCCGGCCAGCGTCAGGCCGTGCCGCAGCGCGCGGATCGGGCCGATGCGCTCCGAGGCGGTCGTCGGCGCGGCCGGCGGGCGTTCGATCGTGGCGGTCATGCGGCGGTCTCCTCCTCGGCGGCCTTGCCGGTGATGGCCAGGAACACCTCGTCCAGGCTGGGCAGGCGCAGCGCGAGCTCGTCGGCGGTGATCCCGGCGTCGTCGAGCCGGCGGACCAGGGTGGACAGCAGCACCGGGTCGTCGACCGGCGTGGTCAGCAGCCCGCTGTCGTCGTTCGTCGACGGTTCGGCGCCGGTCAGCTCGGCGAGGATCCGGCGCACCGCGGGCACGTTCGCCAGATCGGTCGGCCGCACCTGCAGGGTCTGGCCGCCGACGCGGCGCTTGAGCTCGTCGGCGCGGCCGTCGGCGACCACCCGGCCGTGGTCGATCACGCTGATCCGGTCGGCCAGCTGATCGGCTTCCTCCAGGTACTGGGTGGTCAGCAGCACCGTCACGCCCTCGGCGGAGAGCGTGCGCACCATGTCCCACACCTGGTTGCGGCTGCGCGGGTCGAGCCCGGTGGTGGGCTCGTCGAGGTAGAGGATCTCGGGGCGGCCGACCAGGCTCGCCGCGAGGTCCAGGCGGCGCCGCATGCCGCCGGAGTAGGTCTTGATGGCGCGGCCGCCGGCGTCGGTGAGGCCGAACCGCTCCAGCAGTTCGGCCGCCCGCGCCTTGGCGTCGCGCTTCGGCATTTCCAGCAACCGGCCGATGAGCACCAGGTTCTCGATGCCGGTGAGCTCCTCGTCGACCGAGGCGTACTGGCCGGTGAGCCCGATGCGGCTGCGCACCGCGACCGGCTGGCGGAGCACGTCGTAGCCCGCGACGGTCGCGGTGCCCGCATCCGGCCGCAGCAACGTGGCCAGGATCCGGACCGCGGTGGTCTTGCCCGCACCGTTGGGGCCGAGCACGCCGAGGATCGTTCCCGCCGGCACGGCGAGATCCACCCCGGCCAGCGCGGTGGTGGAGCCGAATCGTTTGACCAGACCCTCGGCCTGGATCGCGAATGACATGCTTTCACCCTCCGGGGGGATGCTGACAGCCCGCGCACAGCTCGCTGACAGGCTGGGTGACGCGGACGACATGGGGAGCCAGGATGGATCGGACGTTGGTCGTCGAGCCGGAGCGGGACGACCCGCCGCGGCGCAAGCCCGGTGGCCGCGTGGTCACGGTGCTGCTGGTGCTGGCCGCGATCGGCCTGCTGGCCTGGGCGACGCTGCCGCTGTCGGGCTGGGACAGCGGCCGGTACCTGGTGGCGCTGGCGGCGTTGACCCAGTACGCGGCGCTGTCCGGCATCGTGCTGGCGCTGCTCGCCGTGATCCTGCGGCGCTGGTTGACCGCGCTCGTCGTCGGCCTGGCGACCGCGATCCTGGTGCTCTCCGTCGCGCCGCGCGCCATTCCGGACGCGACTCCGGCGCAGGGCGTTGCGCTGCGGGTGATGTCGCTGAACGGCTTCTTCGGCGGGGCGGATGCCGCGCAGGTCGTGGACATCGTGCGGCAGAACCAGGTCGACGTGCTGAGCCTGCAGGAACTCACGCCCGAGCTGGTGGCCGCGCTGGACGCCGCCGGGCTCGCCGAGACGCTGCCGCACCGGGTGTTCCAGCCGGGGCCCAAGGCGGACGGCTCCGGGATCGCGTCGCGCTACCCGCTGAAGGAACTGTCGCTGGTGCCGGATTCGACGCTGGCCCAGCCATCGGCGCGGGTGCAGCGGCCGGGCTCACCGGCTTTCGAGATCGTCGCGGTGCACCCGCTGTACCCGATGGGCCGGGACACGGCCGAGGTCTGGGACCGCGAGATGCGCGGGCTGCCGGCGCCGGCCACCGACGGCACGCCCCGGATGCTGGTCGGCGACTTCAACGCCACCCTCGACCACACCCGGCTCAAGTACTTGATCGGCCAGGGCTACACCGACGTCGCCGAGGCCACCGGCGACGGCCTGCACCCGACCTGGCCGGGCCCGGGCACCTGGTTCCCGCCGCCGGTCACGATCGACCACGTGCTCACCAGCGGCGGCATCGCGCCCCAGTCGTTCCGCACCGTCGACGTGGCCGGCGCCGACCACCGCGCGATCCTCGCCACGGTCGTCCTGACCGGCTGATCGCTGCGCCGCAGGTCAGTGCCCGTGAGTGCTTTGGGTTGCTATAGCGACACAAAACACTCACGGGTCCTGAACAGCCGGAACGGCTACCCGGCCGGTCACTTGCCGGGGTGGGACTCCTGGACGAGCTCGAACTCCAGCAGGCTGGACCCGCTGGCCACCGGGTTCTTGGCCTCGCCCGCGTGCGCCTCCTTCGCCGGGCCGCTGGCCCACGCCTGGAACGCCTCCTCGGACTCCCACTTCGTGTACACGAAGTAGCGGTTCTCGCCCTTCACCGGGCGCAGCAGCTCGAACCCGAGGAACCCGGGAGCGCTGTCCACCGAGCCGTGCCGCGAAGCGAACCGCTTCTCCAGCTCCGGGCCGGCACCTTCAGGGATCTCGATCGCATTGATCTTCACAACAGCCATGCAGCCAGCCTACGAGCCCGCCGCGACCACCGGCGACCGCACGGCCCGAGGCAGCCGCCGGCCCCGCCCCTACCCGACCGGTTCTGCCTCGCCGTCGTGCTGGTCGTCGTCCGGCTCGGACTCCTCGAACCTGCTGAACTCGCCGTTCTGGTACCAGTAGGTGCTGTCGCCGATGTCGTAGCCGATTTCGGCCGCATCGACGTGATCGCGCGCCACCTCGGAGACCGCGGTGACGACCAGGTCCAGCATGTCGGGCTCGGGCACCTCCGCCACGAGCACGGAGTCCTGCGCGGGAACGGCCAGCACCACTCCGCGCTCCGCCAACTCCGGCTCGATCTCGTCGAGCAGCAGCGCCCACGGGGCGTTCTCGGCGGTCAGCACCGTGATCGTCGCGACCGGCTCCCCGTCCTCATCGGACAGCTCGACGGACACCTCGCCCCACTCCGGGGTCTCCTCCTCCCGGCGCAGGTTCGCGAGAGCCGCCTCGACCAGCTGCTCGGGCTCCACGCCCCAGGCCTGCACCGCCGCGTTGTGCACCTGGGTGTCGATCTCGGGCTCGTCCTCGTCCGCCGATGGCGCGTCCGCTACGACCAGCCCGATCCAGAGCCCGTCGGCCAGCGGCAGCCGGAACCACTCCTCGGACTCGTCGGGCTCCTCCGACTCGTCCGTTTCGCAGCGCGGGCTTCCGTCGAACAGGTGGATCCGCAGGAGATCCCGCACCTGCTCGAAGGATGCCTGCTCCAGCCATTCCGACTGGGCCTCCGCCATGCTCCACGCGTCGATCTGGCCGAAGCAAATGCCCTCCCAGTCCTCACGCGGTGCTTCCGCGCACCGCTTGGCGAGCTGTTCGAGCCGGAACTCGTAGACGTCGGAGTAGGCCCCCGAGACCAACTCGACGAAGCCCGATTCGAGGTGCTGCCCTCCCGCGCCGAAGCAGTCGCAAGCGTCGTCGACCTCTTTGCGGAACGCCTCGAACTGCTCGGCGTCGAAGCCGCCGCGCCACTCCGGGATCTCCACCGCAGCAAAAGTTTGTGCCATGTGGCCGAACGCTAGCGAAGCCCGATGACAATTCGACCCGGTACCGCGAGATCGGTTCTACAGCTCGATCTGCGGGTGCAGGCGGCCGATGTTCCAGACCCGTTGGCGCTGGACGACCAGGGTGGTCAGCGCCAGGAAGACGACCAGGAAGCCCGCCAGCACCGCCACGTCCCGGAGCAGGTGCTCGGTGACGCCGCCGGAGATCGTCACGCGCAGCCCGTCCACCAGGTAGGTCATCGGCAGGAACGGGTGAACGGCCTGGAACGGCGCCGGGGCGGTCTCCATCGGGTACAGCCCGCCGGAGGCGGTCAGCTGGATGATCAGCAGCACCAGCGACAGCAGGTCGCCGACCGCGCCGAGCGCGGTGCGCAGGAAGTGGTCGATGGCCACGAACGCGACCGCGGCGAGGGAGACCAGCCCGATCGTCCACCAGACGTGCACCGGGTCGAGCCCGAGCCCGAAGTCGACCACCGCGTACAGCACCAGCCCGCCGGCGATGCCCAGCACCGCCGCGGGCAGGAAACCGGCGAACGCGATGGTGAACGCCCCGACGCGATCCGCGAGCGCGCGCAGGTTCACCGGCTTGAGCAGCAGGTACGCGAACAGCCCGAAGACCCAGAGGGCGATCGCGAAGAAGAACGGCGCCAGCCCGCGCCCGTAGACGTGCGCCGGGTTGAGGTTGTCGGTCTGGATCTCGGTCGGCGACCCGAGGACGTCGGCGGCCTGCGCGACCTCGGTGGGGTTCGTCGGCGGGATCTTGCCCAGCGTGTCGTCGACCAGGCCCTGCAGGTTCTTCGCACCGTCGTTGAGCTGCCCGGCGCCGGTCTCCAGCACCCCGCTGCTCGCCGCCAGCGTGTCCATGCCGTTGGTGATGCCGTTGGCGCCGCCAGAGAGTTCCGCGACACCCGCGCGCAGCGTGTCCGCCGGGGCGGTGAACGCGTGGATCTGGTTCTGCAGCGGGCCCATGCTGTTCTGCAGCGTCAGCGCCTGCGAGTTGGCGTCCTGCGCCGTGGCCAGGGCCTGCTGGGCGTCCTTGTCCGCGGTGCTCGCGGAATCGGCCAGCTTCTGGGCGTTGTCCAGGGCGCGCTGGTAGGCGGCGTCCTGGGCGATCTCGGGGCGCCGCTTGCCGAGTTCCTCGATCGCCGAGCGGCCCTCGGCGGCGCGTTGGCCGAGGAACCCGGTGGTGGTCTTGATCGTGCTCAGGCTGTTGACCGCGATGTTGCTCGCGTTGACCAGGGCGTTGACCGCGTCGGGCAGCCGCTCGGCGGTGAAGTCGCTGACCGCGGACAGCTGCTTGCTCAGCTGCGCGGTGGCGTCCGAGATGTCCTGCACGCCGCGCGAGACCTGGCCGGTGCCGTCGCGAACTCCGCCCAGGCCCTTGGAAAGCGCTGCGGTGCCCTGCTTGCTCAGGTCGGTTCCCTCGACGAGCTGCTTCGACGCTTCCGAAGCCAGCTGCAGCTTCTCCCGCGCCTGGTCGAGCTCGCCGTAGAGCGCCCGGGCGTAGGTGGCGTGCGCGGCGGCGTTGATCTGGTTCTGCAGCTCGGTCTGCACCGTGTCGGCCATGATCCCGGCGATGTAGCCGTTGGCGTCGTTCTTGACGATCTGCAGCGCGGCGCGCTCCGGGTTGCGGTCGGCCGCGGTCGCGAGCTTCGCGCTGAAGTCCGAGGGGACCTCGATCGTGAAGTAGTACCGGCCTTCCACGAGGCCGTGCCGGGCCTCGGCGGAATCAACGAAGTTCCAGTCGAAGATGTCGGTCGCCTTGAGCTGCTGGACGAACTGCTCGCCGGCGTTGATGTGCTCGCCGCGCGCGTCGACCGGCAGGTCGGAGTTGACCACCGCGACCGGCACCCGGTTCAACTGGCCGTAGGGATCCCAGTTCGACCACAGGTACAGCGACCCGTACAGCAGCGGGACCAGGATCAGCACGAGCGGCACGAAGCGGCGCAGCGGCCCGCGGAAGCGCCGCATCTCCAGCCAGGCCAGCTTGAACGCTTTCACCGGGCGACCTCTTCTTCCTGCCGGTCGAGCACCTTCGTGGGCCGTTCCGGCTCGCGGACGGGCAGCGGGATCACCTCGACGTCGCCCGACGGCGGATCGGTCGCGCTGGCCAGCACCGTCATCCCGGTGCGGGTGACCTCGCGCAGCCCGGCCCACACCTGCGCGCGGGCCGCCCGGGGGAGGCCCGCATCGACGTCGTCGACGAGGATCCCGGCGGGTGAGCCGGCGATCGTCAGCGCCACCGCGAACAGCAGCCGCTCGGCGGGGTGCAGCTCGTCGATCAGCGCGGTGCGGTCCGGGGCGATCCGGACCCGGTCGAGCGCGGCTTCGACGGCGCGCTCGGAGACGCCGCTGATCAGGCGGCGTTCCGCGATCGCCTCGCGGACCCGGTGCTTGTCCTCCAGCTCGTAGCCGGGGCGCAGCCGCGCGGGGCGGATCAGCTGCCGCACCGCCTTGGCCTGCGCGGGCAGCACGTGCCCGGAGACGTCCAGGTGCCCGGTGACGAGCGGGAGCCTGCCGGACAGCGCGAGCAGCAGCGAGGTGCGGCCCGTGCCGGCAGGCCCGGTGATCACGGCCAGCGCGCCCGGTTCGACGCGCAGGTCGAGGTTGGCGAACACGATGCCCTCCGGGCCCCTGGCGGCGATTCCGCGGGCGAGGATGGCCACGCCGTCGACGTCCATTCACCCTCCTGCGTGCGCGATTTGCTGCTCCAAAGTGGCGGCTCGCGCGGAGGTCGGCAACTCGTGATCGACGGTAGTCCACTGTGGATCGAATGTCGCGGACCCGCGGCGTGTCGAGCGCGTTCGGGTGCGCGGCCGGAATCGGGCCCGGCAGCGGCGGTTTCAATTGAAACTGTCGCGGGTGAGGTCGCGGTGGCCGTCGGAGCGGCCACTTGCGCCCACGATCGGAGGATCAGCGGGTGGTGACGGTCTCGGCCTCGCCGGTCTTGGTGTCGACGATGGCGATCTCGCCGATCCCGGCGCGCACCGGCTCCGGTGGTTGCAGCGTCCGGAATCCCGCCGCCAGCTGGTCGTCGGTGATGCCCTGGGCGAGCGTGCAGTGCGGGATCCACGCGCCCGGGAAGTAGTAGGCGGAGGGGTGCTGCACCCGTCCGGCCAGTGCGTCGTGCACCGCCGAGTGCACCGCCAGCAGCTCGGTGTCCACGACCGCGCCCAGCAGCAGCACCCGCTCCTCGCCGGGGAAGGTCCCCAAGGTGTGCAGCCAGAGGTCCGGAATGGACAGCAGCTCCAGCTCCGAGCGCAGTGCCTTGCGCGCCGCGGTCGGCATGGCGCGGGCCGCGGCGAAGATGACGTGGGGGCGGTGCTTGCGCGCGGCGACGCTCGGCACCCCGGCTGCGTCCAGGCGCCGCCACAGCGCCCGGACCGCGGAATCCGCGGCGTCGTCGAAGAACGCCACCACCGCCTGCGCCATCAGTGCTCGCCGGGGAGCGCGAAGCGGCCGTCGTCGGTCTGCTCGATCAGCCCGTCCACCAGCAGGGAATCCAGGCAGCGGTCGCGCTGCCCGGCGTCCGACCAGACCGCGTCCAGCTGCTCCCGCAGCACCGGACCGGTCGAGCCGCGCAGGACGTCCAGCAGCTTGCCGCGCACCTGGCGATCGGTGCCGGCGAACTTCTGCACCTTCTTCGGCGGTCCGGCGTAGGCCGGGCGTCCGGCGTGCTGCCAGGCGCAGTCGTGCGCGATCGGGCAGGCCTCGCACAGCGGCGACCGCACGGTGCACACCATCTGGCCGAGCTCCATCAGCGCCGCCGAGAGCTTCGCGGCGCTCGCGTCGTCGGCCGGGAGCAGGGCGTCGACGTCGTTGAGGTCGCGCTTGGTCGACGGCGGACCGGCGTCACCCGCGCCGTGCACGGCGCGCGCCACCACCCGCCGGACGTTCGTGTCGACCACCGGAGCCCGCTTGCCGTAGGCGAAGGCCGCCACCGCTCGGGCGGTGTAGGCGCCGATGCCCGGCAGGGCCAGCAGCGTGTCGACATCGGACGGGACGACGTCGCCGTGCTCGGCGGCGATCGTCGCGGCGGCCTCGTGCAGCCGCAGGGCCCGGCGGGGGTAGCCGAGCTTCCCCCAGGCGCGCACCACCTCGCCCTGCGGCTCGGCGGCCAGGTCGGAAGGACGCGGCCAGCGGCGCATCCACTCCTCCCAGATCGGCTGGACCCGGTTGACCGGCGTCTGCTGCAGCATCGTCTCGCTGACCAGCACGCCCCAGCCCGTGGTGCCGGGCGCGCGCCACGGCAGCGGCCGGGCGGTGGCGGCGAACCAGTCGATGAGCTCGACCGGATCCAGGGGCGGGGCGGGATGCGCGGCGGTGGTCTTCATGGCACCTCCGATCCTGCCAGGCCCCCGGTGCGGGGGAGAACACGCCCGAAAGGACCACGCGGAGCCGCCCCGGCCGTCGCGTGAACCTCCACCTAACTAGATCCGGAACAACCTCATCTACCTGCGAGGATGTCCTCGGATCCTGGCGTGATGCGCAACTTCCCGAGAAATCGGCCGGTCACCCGGGCGAACGTTGATTTCGCGAGGAATCGCGCCGCTCCACGCGGCGGTCGGGAGCGCGTTCGGCGGGCGCACGTTCCCGGGTGCCGGGGCCTGATCGGCCGCGATACGCCCGATTGGGTGATCGTTGGTAACGCTGTTCGGAGTAGTCGCCGGGTTACTGTCGTTGCCGTGCTTGATCCGACCGGACCGCTCCCGCCCACGGTGTACTGGCGTCGCCGCGCGGTGGCGATCGGTGCGGTCGTGCTGGTGGTGGCGCTCTTCGGCTGGGGCGCGATCGCCCTGCTGGGCGGGGCCGCGGGGCCGCAAGCCGTCCCGCCGCCGGGGCCGCCGGTCGCGGTGGCGGCCGACGCGCCGCCGCAGCCGTGCGCGGACGAGTCGATGCGCGTCGTGGCCGAGGTTGCCCGCCCGGAGTTCAAGGTGGGCGAGCGGGTCGGCATGAGCGTCGTGGTGACCAACGCGAGCGACCGCGCCTGCGTGCGCGACATCAACCGCCTGCTGCGCGAGCTGACGGTGTCGACCCCGGGCGGGAAGCACGTGTGGTCGAGCAACGACTGCTACTCGGAGTCGACGAACGAGCAGCCGCTGCTGCAGCCGGGCCAGTCGGTGCGCAACGACATCCAGTGGTCGGGCCAGACGTCCACATCGGACTGTGGGGACGGGCAGGCGAAGGCCCAGGCCGGTGACTACCAGGTGGTGGCCAGGCTGGCGGCGCTCAACAGTTCCCCGACCCCGTTCCGCCTGACCGCGGCCAACTGACCGGGTCCCCAGGCGAACCCAGAACCCACCAAGGCCCCGCCAGAAGGCCAAGTGTGCCCGATTTCAGGCGAAATCGGAGCCCGCCAAGGCCTGCCAGGAGCGCGGAGGTTCCCAATTTCAGGCAAAATCGCGCGCCCGCCGGGTCGTGAGTGGGGCGCACGATTTTAGGCAAAATTGGAAACTCGGTCTGGTGTTGCGGAGGGCGGGAATCCAGTTTTAGGCAAAATTGGGAACCTGCTCGGGCGGGGGCTCGTCAGGCGAAGCGGTCCACTATGGAGGATTCCGCCAGGCGGGAGAGGGCCTCCCGGATCGCGCTCGCCCTCGCCTCGCCGATCGAATCCACCTCGCGCAGCTCGGCCACCGTCGCCGCGAGCAGCCGCTGCAACGAGCCGAAGCGCTCCACCAGCTGCCGCCGCACCGCCGTCGGCAGGCGCGGCACCCTCGCGAGCAGCCGGTAGCCGCGCGGGCTCAGGTGCTCCTCCAAGGCCTCCGGCTTGTCCGGGTAGCCGAACGCCCCGGCGATCGCCGTCAGGTCCAGCAGCTCCGTGCCGTCGAGCTCGTGCAGCGCCGCCTCGACCTGCTCCGAGGTCGGCATCGCCCCGGCGGTCGGCAGGTACTCCTGCACGATCAGCTCGCGGTCCAGGTCGATGCCGTCCCGGGCGCGACCGCCGCGCGCCTCCCGCGAGGAACCGACCAGCTCGTCCAGCTGCAGCTCGATCAGCCGGCCGTCCTTGCCGAGCTCGACGACGTCGCCCTCGATCTCGTCGGCGATCCGCCGCACCATCTCCATCCGCTGCACGACGGTCATCGCGTCGCGCAACGTCACGTAGTCCTCGATCTCCAGCGCCGACAGCGCCTGCGCGACCTCGGCCAGCCGCGCGGTGTAGCGCTCCAGGGTCGCCAGCGCCTGGTTGGCGCGGGAGAGGATCTCCGGCGAGCCGATCAGCACGTGCCGGTGGCCCTGCGTGTAGACGCTGATGATGCTCATCGACTGGCTCACCGACACCACCGGGTAGCCGGTCTGGATCGCGGTGCGCTCCGCCGTGCGGTGCCGGGTGCCGGACTCCTCGGTGGGCGTGCTCGCGTCGGGCACCAGGTGCACGTTCGCCCGCATGATCCGCGTCGCGTCCGTGGACAGCACCACCGCGCCGTCCATCTTGGACAGCTCGCGCAACCGGGTCGCGCTGAACTCGATGTCCAGGTGGAACCCGCCGTCGCAGAGCGCTTCCACCGCCGGGTCGTAGCCGAGCACGATCAGGCCGCCGGTGCGGCCGCGCAGGATGCGCTCCAGCCCGTCCCGCAGCGCGGTTCCGGGAGCCAGCCGGGCGAGCGTGCCGCGCAGCTGCTCGTTGCTCATTTGACACCCACGATCTTGAGCGCCTCGCTGACGTTCGACACCACCGTGGCGCGCACGCCCTTCGGCAGCGGGCCCGCGTCCGGCGGCACCAGCGCCCGGTCGAACCCGAGTCTGGCCGCTTCGGCCAGCCGCCGCCCGACGCTGCTGACCCGCCGGATCTCCCCGGCGAGCCCGACCTCGCCGACCGCGATCAGGTTCGGCGGCAGCGGCTTGCCCTTCTGCGACGAGGCGATGGCCAGCGCGATCGCGAGGTCCGCGGCGGGCTCGTGCACCTTCGTGCCGCCGACCGTCGCCGCGAACACGTCGTACTCGCCGGTGGGCACCTTGCCGTGCTTGCCCAGCACCGCGAGCATCATCGACACCCGGGCCGAGTCCAGGCCGCTGACCGACCGCCGCGGCATGGCCATCTGGGTCTTCATCACCAGCGACTGGACCTCCACCAGCAGCGGGCGCTTGCCCTCGACCATCACGGTCACCGCGGTGCCGTCGACCTGGGTCTCGTTGCGGTTGATGAACAGCCCGGACGGGTCCGGGACCTCGGCGATGCCGTCGTCGCGCTGCTCGAAGCAGCCGACCTCGTCGGCGGGCCCGAACCGGTTCTTCACGCCGCGCAGCATCCGCAGCGCCGAGTGCCGGTCGCCCTCGAAGTGCAGCACCACGTCGACCAGGTGCTCCAGCACGCGCGGACCGGCCACCGCGCCGTCCTTCGTGACGTGCCCCACCAGCACCACCGGCAGGCCGCGCTCCTTGGCCAGCGACACCAGCGCCGTGGTCACCGCGCGGACCTGCGTGACGCCGCCGGGGCTGCCGTCGGCCTCGGGCGACTGCACGGTCTGCACCGAGTCGACGATCAGCAGACCCGGCCGCACCGCGTCGACGTGCCCGAGCACGGCGGACAGGTTGCTCTCGGCGCCGAGGTAGAGCTCCGGGTGCACCGAATCGGTGCGTTCCGCGCGAAGCCGCACCTGACCTGCGGATTCCTCGCCGGTGACGTAGAGCGACGGGCCGGGCGAGGCGCCTGCGGCCCAGCGGTGCGCGACCTCCAGCAGAAGTGTGGACTTTCCCACTCCGGGCTCGCCGGCCAGCAGCACGACCGCGCCGGGCACGATCCCGCCGCCCAGCACCCGGTCCAGCTCCGCGATGCCGGTGGACACCGCGCGGGCGGAATCGAGATCGACCTCGGCGATCGGCCGGGCGGGGGTGGACGGGGCGCCCGCCGCGACCTTCGTCAGCACGGGTCGGGCGGCGGCGGTCTCGTCGATGGTGCCCCACGCCTGGCAGCTCGGACAGCGGCCGACCCACTTGGCGACCTCGTGGCCGCAGTCGGCGCAGCGGTATGCGGGACGGGCGGTGCGGGTGTTCTTCGGGGGCACGCGGCGAGGCTATCCGCCCGCGACGACAGGCCCGGTCACCGGCATCGCGCACCGCCGCACCGCCGCACCGGATTCACCACGTTCGAGTGGATCAGGCGGTCAACACCCTGCCCGCAGCCCGGCCCGCCGTCCGTGGTGCCGCAATTTCAATGGAAATCAGACCTTCGATTTCAATGGAAATTGCGGCCCCACGAGACGCGAGAACGGGCCGCCCGCGCGTTCGGACGGCCCGTTCCGGCGAAGCCTGCGGTCAGTGACCGCCGCCCTGCTCGGCGCCCGACACCGGGCTGCCGTGCTCGGGGCGCGGTGAGTGGTCGGCACCCACCGGCACCTGCACGGTGACCGAGCCGGCCTTCTCAAAGACGAAGGTCACCGGGACCGTCACGCCCGGCGTGATGTCCTGCTTGAACCCGTTCAGAGTGATCTCCACCACGCGGTCCGCGGCCGTCTCGCCCTGCTGGACCTGCGCGGACTTGCCGACGGCGTGCAGCGCGGTCCGGCTCGGCAGGTCGGTGATGCCGCCGAGGGTCGCCGACGCGGCGTAGGGGCTGGAGACCTGGACCAGCTTGTCGCTCGGCCCCTCGTTGGCGATCACCAGCTGCACCGGCGCGGAGGAACCGGCCGGGTAGCGCGCGTCGGTGGTCGGGAAGGTGAAGGTGGCGTCGCGGATCGAGATCTGCTTGAGGTCACCGTTGCCGCCGTTGACGGCGGCGACCTGGGTGTCGGTCTCGGTCACCTGACCGGCACTGCACCCGGCGAGGGCGACGACGGCGCCGAGCCCGATGACGGCCGGGATCAACCGCAGGCGAACGGCCTTGAGGTGCTGAGGGCGGCTCACGGATGCAGCGTCCTTCCTGATTGCCGGACAACCGCTGGAAGCTTAATCCCCACCGCGCGCGGCCGTTCGAGGGGCTAGCCGAACTACCTATTTCCGGGTCCCCGGAGGCCCGGATGGCACTCCGTCCAGACTATCCATAGTGGACGATTTCAGTGGGCCGAAAGGTGTCTCCTTGCACGTTCGGGGCATCCTTGTCAACCCCTGTCCGCCGCCTGACCTGCGAATACGGATGGCGAGGTGGTCGAGGCCCGGTTGCCCGACGTGCTAAACTGGGCGTAGCGAAAGGGGCAGAGGACACATGGTTTTCAAGGTCGGAGAGACCGTCGTCTACCCGCATCACGGTGCCGCGCTCATCGAAGCAATCGAGACTCGTGTGATCAAGGGCGAGGAAAAGCAGTACCTCGTCCTCAAGGTCGCGCAGGGCGACCTGACCGTGCGCGTTCCCGCGGACAACGCCGAGATCGTCGGCGTCCGGGACGTTGTCGGTCAGGAGGGGCTCGATCGGGTCTTCGATGTGCTGCGGGCCCCGCACACCGAAGAGCCCACCAACTGGTCTCGACGGTACAAGGCCAACCTGGAGAAGCTCGCCTCCGGCGATGTGAACAAGGTGGCCGAAGTGGTGCGCGACCTCTGGCGACGCGAGAAGGATCGTGGCCTGTCCGCAGGCGAGAAGCGAATGCTCGCGAAGGCGCGGCAGATCCTGGTCAGCGAGTTGGCATTGGCCGAAGGTACTGACGAAGGCAAGGCGGAAACCCTGCTGGACGAAGTCCTCGCCACCGCAGTGTGATCATCGGGAATAGACGAGCGTGAGCGTTGTCGCGCTGGTACCCGCGGCCGGCCGCGGGGTGCGCCTGGGTGCCGGGATGCCGAAGGCGCTGGTTCCGGTGATCGGTGAATCGTTGTTGTTGCGCGCGGTCCGCGGCCTGCTGGCCTCGGGCCGCGTGCAGCACGTCGTGGTCGCGGCCCCGGCCGATCAGGTCGAGGTCGTGACCGCGGAGCTGGCCGCGTTGCCGTCCGCGCACGTGGTCGCCGGGGGAGCGGAGCGGACCGACTCCGTGCGGCGCGCGCTCGACGCGGTCGAGCGGATCGCGCCGGATGCGCGGGTCGTGCTGGTGCACGACGCCGCACGTGCTTTCACCCCGGCTTCGATGATCCGGGATGTCGTGTCCGCGGTCGAGCAGGGCGCTCCCGCGGTGATCCCGGTGCTGCCGGTGACCGACACGATCAAGCAGGTCGACGACGCGGGCGACGTCGTCTCGACCGTGGACCGCTCGCAGCTGCGGGCGGTGCAGACGCCCCAAGGTTTCGCCATCGACGTGCTGCGGGCGGCCTACGCCGCGGCCGGTGACGTGGCCACCGACGACGCCGGGCTCGTGGAGCGGGTCGGCGGCAAGGTGCACACCGTCGCCGGGCACCCGCACGCCCTGAAGATCACCACCGCCTTCGATCTGGCCATCGCCGAATCGGTGCTGGCCGTGGCTGGAGAACCCGAGTGACCGAGCTGCTGCCCCGAGTCGGCCAGGGCGTCGACGTCCACCCCGTCGAAGCCGGGCGCGACTGCTGGATGGCGGGCCTGCTCTGGCCGGGCGTGGACGGCTGCGCCGGGCACTCCGACGGCGACGTCGCGGCGCACGCGCTGTGCGACGCGCTGCTGTCGGCGGCGGGACTCGGCGATCTCGGCGCGGTGTTCGGCACCGACGACGACCGCTGGGCCGGCGCCCACGGCGCGGACTTCCTGGTCGAGGTGCGGAACCGGGTCGCTGCGGCGGGTTTTCGGATCGGCAACGCGACCGTGCAGGTGATCGGCAACGCGCCGCGCATCGGCAAGCGCCGCGAGGAGGCGCAGCAGGTGCTCTCGGAGGCGGTCGGCGCGCCGGTGTCGGTGTCCGGCACGACCTCCGACGGCCTGGGCCTCACCGGCCGCGGCGAAGGCATCGCCGCCGTGGCCACCGCCCTGATCTTCCCGGCGACCTGACGGTTCCGGCTGGCCACGGGGCCGTGAGCACTTCGTGCTGCGATAGCGACGCGAAGTGCGCACGGCGGCTGCGTCCGGCCCGTCGAGTAACAGGCGGATAGCTAGGCGTAACGGATAGGCGGAGTCAGGGAAAACTCAGGGCTCGCGGTCTGGAATGCCGGGGTCGGTCCGCGCCATGCTCGACGCATGGTGATCGAGCGGAACCGGTGGGTGCGTCGGCTGCTCGTAGTGCAGCCGGCGTTGGTGTGGCCAGTGTCGTTCGTGTTGTGGTCCGGGGGCAGCGGCCTCGGCCTGGCGGCGGCCGTGATCCTGTTGTGGGCGAGTGCGGCCATCTGCATCGCGGGCATCGTCGTCCCGATGCGCAGCCACCAGGCGCGGCGCTGCTGACTGCGGCGGAGGGGTGGTCCGGGTCGTGAGCTTGGCCGCATGTCGGTGCCCGACCCGGTCCAGTCCACTTACCGTTGGTGGCGTGACTTCGCGCGCGGTGCTCTTCGATTTCTCCGGCACGCTGTTCCGTCTCGAAGAAGACGAGTCCTGGTTCACCGACCTCGCCGGCGCCGACGGCGCCCCGTTCGACCTGGAGGCGCAGGCCGAGGTGATGCGCCGGATGACGGCGCCGGTCGGCCAGATCGTGCAGCTCGGCCCGGAATTCCAGGACGCGTGGGAGAACCGCGACCTCGATCCAGCCCTGCACCGCAAGGTCTACCTGGAGGTGCTGCGCAGCTCCGGGGTGCAGGACGGTCAGGCCGAGGGCCTCTACGAGCGGCTGATCGACCCCGGCTTCTGGACGGCGTACCCGGACACCGTCGAGGTGATGCGCCGGTTGCACGAGGCGGGCACCAAGATCGGCGTGATCAGCAACATCGCCTTCGACATCCGGCCCGCGTTCGAGCGGATCGGCGTCACCGGTTACGTCGACGAGTTCCTGCTGTCCTACCTCGAAGGTGTCATCAAGCCGGACCCGAAGATCTTCCTGCGCGCCTGCGAGCGGCTCGGCGTCGCGCCGGAGGAGGCGCTGATGGTCGGCGACAGCGAGGAGGCCGACGGCGGCGCGGCGGCGGTCGGCTGCCGGGTGGCGATCGTCGACCCCGTGTCCACCGCCGAGCGGCCGGACGGATTGCTGACCGCCGTCGCCGACGTGCTGCGCTGACGATCACTACCCCTTGACGCGCCAGCCCCTGTCGTGATTGCGCGCCGACCTGTCCCCGTACCATCAGGGGCGTGAGCCTGCACCTGCATGACACCGCGACCCGCACGACGCGCGAATTCCACCCGCGCTGCGACGGAGTGGCGTCGATCTACGTCTGTGGTGCCACCGTGCAGGGCATTCCGCACGTCGGCCACGTCCGCAGCGGGCTGAACTTCGACGTGCTGCGCCGCTGGCTGCAGCGGGTCGGCTACGACGTGCGCCTGGTCCGCAACGTCACCGACATCGACGACAAGATCCTCACCAAGGCCGGCGAAGCCGGTCGGCCGTGGTGGGAGTGGGCCGCGACGCACGAGCGCGCCTTCGAGCTGGCCTACGACCAGCTCGGCTGCCAGCCGCCGTCGGTGCTGCCGCGCGCGACCGGGCACGTCACGCAGATGGTCGACCTGATCCAGCGGCTGATCGACAAGGGCCACGCCTACGCGGCGGGCGGCGACGTCTACTTCGCGGTGGCCTCCTACGCCGACCACTACGGCAAGCTGTCCGGGCAGCGCCTCGAAGAGGTGCAGCAGGGCGAGACCCTGGCCAGCGGAAAGCGCGACCCGCGCGACTTCACGCTGTGGAAGGGCGCGAAGCCGGGCGAGCCGAGCTGGCCGACGCCGTGGGGGCACGGCCGCCCGGGCTGGCACCTGGAGTGCTCCGCGATGGCCACGTTCTACCTCGGCAGCGAGTTCGACATCCACGGCGGCGGCCTGGACCTGGTGTTCCCGCACCACGAGAACGAGCTGGCCCAGTCGAACGCGGCCGGGGACGGCTTCGCGCAGTACTGGATGCACAACGCATGGGTGACCATGAGCGGCGAGAAGATGTCGAAGTCGCTCGGCAACACGCTGTCCATCCCGGCGGTGCTCAAGCGCGCCCGCGCGGCCGAGCTGCGCTACTACCTGGTCACGCCGCACTACCGGTCGACTATCGAGTTCTCCGAGGGCGGGCTGGCCGAGGCGGTCGCCGCGTACCGGCGCATCGAGTCGTTCGTGCGCCGCGTCGGGCAGCGAGCCGGCAACGTCGAGCCCGGCGAGCCGGCCGCGGAGTTCACCGAGGCGATGGACGACGACCTGTCGACGCCGCAGGCGATCGCGGCGGTGCACAACGTGGTCCGGGAGGGCAACGCGGCGCTGGACCGCGGCGACGACGAGGCGGCTCGCGACGCGGCGGCGTCGGTGCGGGCCATGATGGACGTGCTCGGGTTGGACCCGCTGTCCGAGAAGTGGGCCGAGGACGCCGGTTCGGACGATGCCGCGCACGCCGCGCTGGCCGACCTGGTCCAGGCGATGCTCGACCAGCGCCGGCAGGCCCGCCAGGAGCGCGACTTCGCCACCGCCGACCTGCTGCGCGATCGGTTGCAGGCCAGCGGGATTGCCGTCGAGGACACCCCCGACGGTCCGATGTGGACATTGAAAGACGGGTAACACGTGGCCGGCAACGACAAACGCCGCGGCGGCATGCGCAAGAGCAACAAGAAGGGCATGGTCGTCGGATCCGGCGGGCAGCGCCGCCGGGGGCTGATCGGCAAGGGGCCGACGCCGAAGGCGGAGGACCGGGTCAGCCACCCCGCGAAGCGGCGCGCCGACGCGCGCAGCAAGGCGGAGCAGCAGCGCGCGAAGCGCAAGGCGCAGCAGGACACGCAGCCGGAGCTGGTGGCCGGGCGCAACCCGGTGGTGGAGTGCATCCGGGCCGGTGTGCCCGCGACCGGGCTGTACGTGGCGCAGGGCATCGACATCGACGACCGGGTCACCGAGGCGGTGCGGGAGGCGAAGTCGCGCGGGATCTCCGTGGTGGACGTGCCGCGCATGGAGCTCGACCGGATGACGAACAACGCGATGCACCAGGGGCTCGCGCTCCAGGTGCCGCAGTTCTCCTACGCGCACCCGGAGGACGTGCTCGCGGCGGCGCACGATTCCGGCATGCCGCCGCTGATCGTCGCGCTCGACGGCGTGACCGACCCGCGCAACCTGGGCGCGGTGATCCGCTCCGCGGCGGCGTTCGGTGCGCACGGCGTGATCGTGCCGCAGCGGCGCAGCGCCGGGATCACGGCCGTCGCCTGGCGCACCAGCGCGGGCACGGCCGCGAAGCTGCCGGTCGCCAAGGCGGTCAACCTCACCCGCACGCTGAAGGACCTGAAGGAAGCCGGGCTGATGGTCATCGGCCTGGACGCCGACGCCGACGTCACCTCGGACGAGCTGGAGCTGGCGACGGGACCGCTGGTGGTCGTCGTGGGCTCGGAGGGGCGCGGACTGTCCCGGCTGGTCCGGGAAACCTGCGACCAGACGGTGTCGATCCCGATGGCGGGAGGAGTGGAGTCGCTCAACGCCTCGGTCGCCGCGGGCGTCGTCCTCGCCGAGGTCGCCCGCCGCCGCAGGCACTGACCCCCGGTCCGGTGGTCCGCAATTTCAATGGAAATCGAAGGTCCGATTTCCATTGAAATTGCGGAAGTTCTCCACAGCCGTACGAGGTTGTCCACACCCTCCGGTGTGTCGTGACCCCGACACACCGGAGGGGTGCGGTTTCGGTTGGAACTTGAGGGTCAGTTTCAATTGAAACCGCAGGTGGGGGCGTCAGGACTGGTTCTGGCCGAGGATGGTGTCGACCGTCAGGGCCGATGCGACGACCATGCTCAGCAACGGGTCCTGGAGCGGTCGGTGGACCTGCAGGACGTAGTTGTCGGCGGTCGTGAACGCCGCCTTCGCCAGGCCCTGCCAGGTCTTGGTGATCTGCCCGATCTCGGTGTCCGCGTGGTCGAGGACCTTGATGTCCCAGGCGCGCAGGTTCTCCGCGCGCATGCCGCCGATGCGCTGCCCGTTGACCTCGAAGTCGAACCTGGCCTTGCCCCAGACGTTCGCCAGCTTGATGTCCCCGACCGGCGACTGGTCCGGCCGCTGCACGTGCACCGTGCCCTTCCACATGGTCGCCGGGCGGGTCAGCACCAGCATCGGCCGGCCGGTGACGTCGCGGATCTCCAGCGTCACGGTCATCAGCGAGTCGAGCTTGGTGAACATCCGCAGCGCCTTCTGCGCGCCGCTCTGGCCGACCTGCATGACCGAGCCGAGCTGGCGGCCGTGCTGGTCGTAGACGGCGTACTCGTTCGCCATCTCGATCAGCTTCGCCTTCTGGTTGATCACCAGGACCGGCTCGGTGAACAGCGTGCCACCGCCGCCGGCGACCGTGCCGCCGACACCGGCGCGCTGCTGCACCTGCTGCTGGACGGACGCGGCGTCGCCGGTGCCGCCCATCGCCAGCTCGATGGCCGAGGCGTCGTTCTGCTGCTGCGCGTACTGCGGCTGCTGCTGGACCGGCTGGGCGGGCTGGACGTGCGGGGTCCACTGCCGGCCGTCCCACCAGCGCACGTAACGCGGATCTGCCTGGTCCGGGTACCAGCCGGGCGGCGGAGCGTTCATGGGCCTCAGGCTAGGCGATCGCCGCGGCGGCCGTCCCGGGTTTGCACTCATCGCGTTCCGGGCCGGTGACGGTCCGGGCTCGGCTAGAGTCCGACGGAGCAATTCAGCACCAGCGAGGAGGCGAGGGCCTCCCGTACCCCGAGGCCCCCGATGTCGTTCGCAAGTCCGCTGTTCCTCTGGTACTTCCTGCCGGCTGTGCTCGCGGCCGTGCTGATCGCACCGCGCAGTGGACGCAACGTCGTGATCGCCGTGGCGAGCCTGCTGTTCTACGTCAGCGGCGCGGGCGGGACGACACTGCTGCTGCTCGCCTGCATCGCAGTGAACTACTTCGCCGGCCGGCGCCTGGAGCCCGACGACTGGGGTTTCGAGCAGAACCGGCGGAAGTGGCTGCTGATCGGCACGATCTCGTTCAACCTCGCGATCCTGGCGATCTGGAAGTACGCGGGGTTCGCCACCGCGCAGCTCGCGGTGCTCGGCCAGTGGTTCGGCGGCGACTTCCCGGTGCTGCACCTGGCGTTGCCGATCGGGATCTCGTTCTACACGTTCCACCACATCTCCTATGTGGTGGACATCTACCGGGGCGAGCGCCCGGCGCTGCGCGATCCGGTCTCGTTCATCACCTACATCGCGATGTTCCCGCAGCTGGTGGCCGGTCCGATCGTGCGCTACCGGGAGATCGCCGACCAGCTCCCGCAGCAGCGGACGCACCGGCTCGACGACATCGCGGCGGGCTTCCCGCGGTTCGCGTGGGGCCTGACGAAGAAGGTCGTCATCGCGGACACGCTGGCGCCGATGGTGGACGCTTGCTTCGCCACTCCGAACGAGGACATGACGTTCGCGATCGCCTGGCTCGGCGCGATCGGCTACACGATGCAGCTGTACTTCGACTTCTCCGGCTACTCGGACATGGCGATCGGGCTGGGCCGGATGCTCGGGTTCCGGCTGCCGGAGAACTTTGCCCGGCCGTACTCCTCGGTGACCGTCACGGAGTTCTGGCGCCGCTGGCACATGTCGCTGTCCCGCTGGTTCCGGGACTACGTCTACATCCCGCTGGGCGGCAACCGCGGGGGCACGGCGCGCACCTACCGGAACCTGGCGATCATCTTCGTGCTGACCGGTTTCTGGCACGGCGCGGCGTGGACGTACCTGGTGTGGGGGCTGTTCCACGGCGCGCTGCTGGTGGTGGAGCGCGCCTTCGGCTGGTCGCACGCGCCGAGCAGCACCCGGGCCCGGCTCGGCCGCCGCGCGCTGACGATGCTGCTGGTGGTGATCGGCTGGGTGTTCTTCCGGTCGTCGGACCTGGGCAGCGCGTTGGTGATGCTGGGCCACATGCTGCTGCCGGACTTCGCGGGCCTGACGGACATCGTCGCGGCGTCGGTGACGAACCAGCGCCTGGTGTTCCTGCTGCTGGCGCTGGTGGTCGTGGCGCTGCCGGCGAACTCGGGCACGGGCCCGTTCCTGGAGGCGGTCCGGACCCCGCAGGCCTACGCGCTCCGGATCGGCGTCCTGACCCTCGGCCTCGGCTACGCGGGCCTGCTCGTCGCCACCGGCTCCTTCAGCCCGTTCCTGTACTACCAATTCTGACCATCTCAGGGTCCCTGACCAGGCTTTTCGCTTGTTGGGACTTTCTGCTCTGTCGGTCCACGAATCGATGTGGCGTGGACTGGGAAGTGGAGATTCCCGGCCTGTCGGGGACCGGCTGCGCCTCATGGTGGTCCCGGCCGGCGCAGCCCTCTCTTCGGACGAGCACGTGGCGGATCCGGAGGCGGGGACGAATGGTCACTACGAAGCAGCAGGTCGTCCAGAAGGCGATCGACAACTACATCGAAAACCAGGAGAGGGGCCTGGAGGTCGCCCAGAAGGCGCTGGCGATGCACCAGAAGATGCATCGGTCGGAGATGCAGGCGGCCGAGGCCCTCGGCAAACCGGTGTCGGAGGTCGAGCACCTCGATGAGGAAGGACGCGGGCTCAGCGACGAACTCCGGGACGGTCAGCGGGAGATCGAGGCGACCAGGCAACGCATCGAGGAGGCGCGGAACGCTCGCCTCAACGGGTCCCGCGCGAGCGAGGATTTCCTGAACGACCACCAGGGGGACACCTGGGCGGACCAGACCGCCTTGGACGAGTTCGGTGTGACGCCGCCTGAAGATTCCGGGCTGGGGCCGGTCGAGAGCGGTTACGAACCGGGGCGGCCGGGCGGTGATGACGTTTCGGAGCTGCCGATCACCGAAGCTGCGGAGCCGCTGCCGAGTGCCGGCGAGCCGCCGGCGGTGGATGCGGGTGCCGGCGGCAAGACGCCCACGTTGCGCACCGGTGAGAAAACGCCGGACTGGACCCTGAAGCCTGGTCAGGCACAGCAGGCCCCCGGGCCTTCCGCGCCGTCGCCCGTGGGGCCGGACGGTGAGCCGTCCACGACCGAGCCAGGTGATCAGCTGCCTCCGGCGCCGGGACCGGGTGGAGCGGAGTCTGCCGAAGGCCCGGGCGTGGTGAGCCAGATCGCGAAGTGGCTGGCAGGCACGAGCCTGGTCAAGGCTGCGCAAGTCGGGTTCGAGGTCGTCAAGGGTCGGTTCAAGAAGATCGTCGCCGTGGTGGGCACAGTGGTCGCCGCCGGTGGCCTGATCTACACGTTCTGGCCGAGCGGGAGTGCTCCCGAGCCACGGCCTCCCGAACCTCCCGGTGTGCAGGCCCCGTCGGCACCTGAACCGCCGCCGCCGAATCCGTTCGTGCCACCTCATGTTCCGGAACCGGTGCCGCCGAACCCGTTCGGCGGACCTGAACCCCCGCCGCCGAACCCGTTCGGTGGGCCCGAATCCCCGCCTCCGAACCCGTACGTACCGCCGCACGTCCCGGAACCGGCACCGCCGCCTCCCTTCGAACCCGGTAAGGGTGCGAACAGTGAGCCAGCGGTGCCCCCGGCAGCACCCGCACCCCCGAATCCGTTCGAGCCCGGGCAGCACGGCAGCAACCCCGGCGGCACTGACACAGGCGGCACTGGCAGCGATACCGGCACCGGCGGCCACAGCGGCACCGGAGGCACCGACACCGGCACCGGAGGCACGGACACTGGCGGCACTGGCAGCGATACTGGCACCGGCGGCGACACTGGCACCGGCAGCGGTACGGGCAGCGATACCGGTACGGGCACTGGCAGCGGCACCGACACTGGCACTGGCAGCGATACCGGCACCGGTGGCACTGGTACCGGCAGCGACACCGGTACGGGCACTGGCAGCGACAGCGGTACCGGCGGCAGCGACAGCAGCAGCGGCACTGGCAGCGACAGCGGTACCGGCACCGGCACGGGTAGCGACACTGGCACTGGCAGCGACATCGGCGGCAGCGGCAGCGGTACCGGCACTGGCGGCCACAGCGACACCGGCACCGGCGGCGGCTGAGCGCACCGCGCACACGGACATGCATAAGTCAGGGCACCCACGGACCAGGGAGCCTCTGAGGTTCCGTTACCCGCACCGCCACGCAAAACGAGGTTGGAAGAACCTCACTGGTTCTGACGATCAGAATGCGGCGCGGTACGGGGTCAGGAATTCGGTCATGGCGGCGAGCATTTCCTGCGGGGCTTCTTCGGCCGGGTAGTGCCCGCACTCGGGCAGGACGACGCTCGTGACGTCTTCGGCGGCCGGGGCCAGGGATTCGCCGACCAGGTCGCCGACGGAGCGGGCGCCGGCGATGGTCAGCACGGGCATGGTCAGCTTCCGCTCCTTGCGCTGGGCGTTCTGCGCGATCGTCGTGTCGATCGCGCGGTAGAACTCGAAGCTGGCGCGCAGGGCCTCTCGATCGGCGGACAGGGCCTCGATGTAGAGGTCGACGGCGTGCTCCGGCAGTTGGCGGGCCGCTTTGGTCGCGAACTGGTACCCGAAGAAGAGCCGTTCCCGGCCTGCGACGAGTTCCTCGTTCAGCGAGCCGAGCCGGTTGAACCCGAAGTGCCACAGCCGATCGACGGCCTCCTGCGGCGCGAACAGCGGTGGGGAGGGCGCTAAACCGGGGATCACGGCCTCGGTGAGGGCCAGGCGTTCCACGCGCTCGGGATGGTCCGCGGCCAGCGCGCATCCGGTCCACATGCCGACGTCGTGGCCGGCCATCGCGAAGCGGTCGTGTCCCAGCGCGCTCATCAGGCCCGCCATGTCGGCGGCGAGGGTGCCGGTGTCGTAGCCGTCGTCCGGCTTGCCGGACAGGCCAACGCCCCGGGGGTCTGGGGCGACGACCGTGAAGTCCCGCGCCAGCGTCGGCATCAGCTCGCGCCATGCGTACCAGGTCTGCGGCCAGCCGGCGAGCAGCAGCAACGGCGGCCCATCGCCGCCGGTCACGGCGTGCAGGCGCAGGTCACCGACCTGCACCCAGCGGCTGCGGAAGGTGTCGGTGAACCCGGCGGGCAGCCCGGGGGCGCCGCTGGCGGAGCCGCGGCCTGCGAGCTCGGTTGTTTCTCCCATGCTCCGACCGTAAACCATCTTGGAACGATCGGTCCATGATTCTTGTACTGTTCGATCCAAGAAGTAGGTAGGCTCACGCCGAGCGGAGGAGGTGGCATGTCGGGTCGCAAGCAGTTCGACGTCGACGAAGCCCTGGACAAGGCGATGGCGGTGTTCTGGCAGCGGGGATACGCAGACGCATCGTTGGACATGCTCGGCACTGCCACCGGACTGGGCCGGGGATCGCTCTACGGAGCGTTCGGCGGCAAGGACGAGTTGTTCCGCCGAGCGCTGGACCGGTACTCCGCGACGTACGGTGCCCGCTTCGAGGACGCGCTCGCGGCGCACCCGGGCGATCCGGTCCGTGCCGTCGAGGCGTTCTTCGGTGTCGTCCTGGCCAGGATCAACGACCCTGCTGTGCCGGAGGGCTGTCTCATCGCTCAGGCGGCCGCCCAGTCGGCCGTGCTGACGCCCGAAAGTGCTGCGCACGTCCGCCGCCTGCTCGACATCCAGCAGACGCGCATCCGAGCCGCGCTCGACGATCAGCGCGCCGATCCGGCGACGCTCGACGACCTCGCCATCTACGTCGTCGCGATCAACCAATCCCTCGCGGTGCTCAGCCGTGCCGGTGCATCGGATCGGGAGCTGCGGACCGTGGTGCGTCTCGCCTGTGAGACCGTCGCGAGCCGGCTCGCCCCTACCGGCTGACGCGCAGCCCGTTCCTGAAAAGAAGCACCCCGGGGTGCAGGTTCGATGCGCCTGTTGAACCTGCACCCCGGGGTGTGCGTCTTGGTGCGCCGCCTTCTTCGGATGTGGGGGCGGCGCTTCGAAGTCAGTTCGTTCAGTCGGTCCAGACCCACAGGAGGATCGGGTCGCCCATGCCGGCCTCGATGGAGCAGCCGGTCCAGCGACCCTGGGCCTTCCCGGCGTCGCACGCCGCCACAGCCGCTTCGTACGACGGGTAAACGCCTGCCGGGTACGGGCCACCGGAGGCCATGGCCGGGGCGCTGAAGGCGAGGAGTCCGGCGACGGCCGCGACCCCGACGGTGATCTTGCGAAGCACGATGATTCCTCCGAGATAGTAGGAATGTTGCGCGGATCCGCTTTCGTGGAAAACGCTATCCGGGCGCGGAGTGCCCGCCCAAGAATCCGGAGAACGAACTGCCCGAAGAGGACACCCGCCTTCCCTTATGGCACCGCGAATGCGCTTTCGTCAGGTAGCGGCCCGTGAGTGTTTTGTGTCGCTATAGCAACACAAAACACTCACGGGCCAGGCCGGCGGAAAAGCGGTGTCGGTCAGGTGATCGCTGCACCGAGATGGATCTGGTTGTCGTCCGGGTCGGCGGCCGTGGCGATGCGTTCGCCCCAGGGCATGTCCTGGGGTTCCCGGAGGATCGGGACGCCTGCGGCTCGGAGGCGGCCCACCGCTTCGTCGACGTCGTCGGTGTAGAGCCACAGGGCGAAATGGCGGCCTGGCCGCACTTCGGGATTCGCGCCGAGGCCGAGCTTGAGGGATTCCAGGCGGAGCGTGACGAATTCGGGTTCGCCTTCGGCGGGGAACCGGTATTGCGGCTCGAATCCGAGCACATCGCAGTAGAAGCGCATCGCGCGGCCGAGGTCGGGCGTCGACAAGATCGGGAAGGCTTCGCGGAACATGCGCGGACGCTACCGCCGGGCCCGGAAATTTCACCGCTGCGCGCCGGGGTGCCGGGAATCCGCGAGTTCTGGGTCGGTTGCGGTGCGTGCCCGGTTAACGTGGTGCCGTGTCGCGGCAGGAGCATTCCGATCTTCCCCCGGTCCACGAGGCGTGGTTGCCGCGGGAACACCCGCTGCACCGGCCCCGGCACGGCAGGCGCCAGCTGGCCGCGCTGCTGTGCGCGGTGCTGTTCTTCACCGCGCCGGTGGTGACCTGGATCTTCGGTGCGCGCGCCGAGCAGCTGGAGAACCGCCCGCTCGCGGCCTTCCCCAGCGTCACCGAAGGCTGGGGGTTCTTCACCGGGCTGAACGCGTGGGCCACCGACAACCTGCCGTTCCGCAAGGGCGCCGTGCAGTCGGTCGACGCGCTCAGCCGCGGCGTGTTCGGCGAGCCCGCGCGGCTGGCCGGCGGCTCGCACACCTCGCCGATAGGTGCGGGGCAGGTGGACGAGAAACCGCCGATCAACGAGAACGTGTTCCCCGCCGTCATCGAGGGCAAGAACGGCTGGCTGTACCTCGGCCACGACGTGGCATACCGGTGCGTGCCGAAGCGGACCCTGGACCAGGTGATCGCCGGGCTGCGCCGCTGGCGAGCCGTGGTGGAGGCGTCGGGCCGGAAGTTCCAGCTGGTCATCGCCCCGGACAAGTCCACCGTCTACCCGGAGAACATGCCGGACGGCTACGCCGGGAAGGACTGCTCGACGCAGGCCCGCGACGAGTTCTGGAGCCGGGTGCCCGCCGCGACCGGCGCGGTGGACCTGCGCGCCCAGCTGCGCGAGGTCGCGGCGCGCAACCAGCGGCCGGTCTACCACGACATCGACACGCACTGGACCCACGAGGGCGGCATCGCCATGACCTACCAGCTCGCGGAACGACTGCGGCCGGGCGTGACGAGCGGCTGGCTGGTCCGGCCGTCCCGGCAGTACCCGCACAGCGCCGACATCCCGGACCTGCTCGGGCAGGACCGGACCGTGCCGATCCAGGCGTACTCGCTGGCGCCCGACGGCGGGCCGGAGGACAACACGCAGTTCAGGCCCAGCGACTTCCACCAGCCGCTGCACCTGGAGTCGCCGGCGCTGCCGGGCATGATCGACCGGCCGGTGCGGATGGTCGGCGACTCGTTCACCCAGTTCGCGAGCCCGTACCTGGCGGCGACGTTCGCCGACATCACGATCACGCACCCGGACAACGTCGCGGTGGACCCGGTGGCGGCGGGCCGGTTGCTGGCGGAAGGCGAAGTGGTCACCTTCGAGCTCTCGGAGCGCTTCGTCGCGGGAGGCCGCTACCCGATGCTCGACGCGGAGGTGGCCGACCAGGTCGGCGCGATCCTCGCAGCCCACCCCATCCGCTGACCTTCCGCAATGCGGACGGGCACTTCCAGACATCCCGATTTTGCCTAAAACTGGAAATCCCAATTTTAGGCAAAATGGGAATCCGGCCGGACATGCCCGGGCGCGTCGGGATCCAGTTTTAGGCAAAATCGCGCGCCATCGAGGCCATACCCGGGTGGTCTGAGGTGCCGAGGTGGGGGGGGGACCGGGAGCGGGGGCCGCCCCACCCCAACAGGGCAGAGGTTGGGTGGGAGTGGTTTTCTGGAGGCGAAGAAAGCCGGGAGGGGGGTTCTTGCCGCGAAAGGCTCTAC
>NZ_JBWKKH010000010.1:109692-199668 GCF_056431645.1 Saccharopolyspora sp. NPDC045839 | reverse complement strand
CAGCCAGCCGCTTGGGGTTGGTTTGGGTAGATTTGTGGGAAAAGTCCCTCCCCCCACAGCCCACATATGGGGGTTGGGGGGGGGGGGGGGGGGGGGGGGGGGGGGCCCCCCCCCCCCCCCCCACCTCAGCCGGTCAGCGTTGGATTGGGATCGTTCTTCTGGAGGCGACGAAGTCCGGGCGGGGGTTGCTCGCCGCGAACGGCTCCACCAGCTCGTTCTCCACGCTGTTGAACACCACGAAGATGTTCGAGCGCGGGAACGGCGTGATGTTGTTCCCCGAGCCGTGCATGCAGTTCGAGTCGAACCACAGCGCCGACCCCGCTTGGCCCGTGAACTGCTCGATGCCGTGCTCGTAGGCCAGCTTCGTGATGTCGTCCTCCGACGGCACCCCGATGTGCTGCTGCTTCAGCGACGACTTGTAGTTGTCGTCCGGTGTTTCGCCCACGCAGGACACGAACGTCCGGTGCGAGCCAGGCATGATCATCAGCCCGCCGTTGTACGGGTAGTTGTCGGTCAGCGCGATCGAGATGCTCACCGCGCGCATCGCCGGCATGCCGTCCTCGGCGTGCCAGGTCTCGAAATCGGAGTGCCAGTAGAAGCCCGTGCCCCGGTAGCCGGGCATGTAGTTGATCCGGCTCTGGTGCACGTACACGTCCGAACCGAGGATCTGCCTTGCCCGGTCCAGCACTCGCGGATCGCGCACCAGCTCCGCGATCAGCTCGCTCATCCGGTGCACCTCGAAGATCGAGCGGACTTCGTCGGAGCTGCGCTCCACGATGGTCCGCTCATCGGCCCGCACCGCCGGGTCCCTGGTGAGCCGTTCCAGCTCCTGCCAGTAGGTCTGGACCTCGGCAGGCGACAGCAGGCCCTCGACGACGTGGAAGCCCTTGGCCTGGTGGGCCGCGAGCTCTTCCGCGGTCGCCGGGCCGGCCGTCACGCCGGGCCAGACGGTGGGGTCCTCTCGCCGGATCAACGCCGGCTCGGCGCTCACCCGGGTCGGATAGCGATCCTGGGTGCTCAGATCAGCGACGGTCATGGTTTGCGCCTCCTTCGCGAATTCCCGCCGGAGCGGTCGGTGCAGCTGGCACCGCCGCCATTTCTCGGTTCCTCGGTTAGAAGCGGCGCACGTATGCGCGCGCAACTTCCCACGTCATCGCGTGGGAAGACCCGTCAACGCACGTGGCGGGCAACCACTTCCGGTTACCCGCCACGTGCGGTTCACAAGCTCGAACAGCGAGTTCAGCCGGCGACCGGCGTCTCGTCGTCCTCCACGACCAGCGGGTACACGCCGTTCTCGTCGTGCACCTCGCGCCCGGTCACCGGCGGGTTGAACACGCACACCGTGCGCATGGTCGTCCGCGGCCGGACCTGGTGCTTGTCGTGGTTGTTCAGCAGGTACAGCGAGCCCGGCTTGAGCTGGTGGACCTCGCCGGTCGCCTTGTCCTCGATCTCGCCCTCACCTTCGGTGATGAAGACCGCCTCGATGTGGTTGGCGTACCAGAAGTCGTTCACCGTGCCGGCGTAGAGGGTGGTCTCGTGCACCGAGAAGCCGACCTTCTCCTTGGCCAGCACGATGCGCTTGCTGCGCCAGTTCTCCGTCTTGATGTCGGCGTCGGTGTCGTCGATTTCCGACAGGTGCCGGACGATCACAGTTCCTCCAGTGGATCAACTTGCAGTTCTGCCGCGGCGGCGCGAACGGTCCGTTCGCTCCTCTTGGCGAGGTGAACGGCCCGTTCACGTCTCTTGGCGAGGTGAACGGTCCGTTCGCGCCATGACGCGGCGTGCCGGATCAGGCCAGGACAGACTGGACCGAGTCGCGGATGATCTGAAGACCCTGCTCCAGTTCGTCATCCGAAACGGTCAACGGCGGCATGATCTTGATGACCTCGCTGCTCGGGCCCGAGGTCTCCACCAGCAGCTTGCGGTCGAAGGCCGCCTTGGAGACCTTGCCCGCCACGTCGGTGTCCTCGAAGCCGAGCCCGCGCGCCAGCCCGCGGCCCTTGGCCACCGCGCCGTACTTGGCGGCGAGCTCCTCGAGCACCTCGCCGACCCGCTCGCCCTTGGCGATGGTGGACTTCTCCAGCGAGTCGTCGGCCCAGTACTGCTTCAGGGCCTCGGTGGCGGTGACGAACGCCGGGTTGTTGCCGCGGAACGTGCCGTTGTGCTCGCCCGGCTCCCAGACGTCGTGCTCCGGCTTGATGAGGGTCAGCGCCAGCGGCAGCCCGTAGCCGCCGATGGACTTGGACAGGCAGACGATGTCCGGCTGGATGCCGGCCTCTTCGAAGCTGAAGAACGGACCGGTGCGGCCGCAGCCCATCTGCACGTCGTCGACGATCATCAGCATGCCGTGCTTCTGGCAGAGCTCGTAGAGCCCGCGCAGCCACGCCGGCCGCGACGAGTTGATGCCGCCTTCGCCCTGCAGCGTCTCGACGATCACCGCGGCGGGCTCGTTGAGGCCGCTGCCGCTGTCCTCGAGCATCTTCTCGAAGTACAGGAAGTCCGGGACCTGGCCGTCGAAGTAGTCGTCGTAGGGCATCGGCGTGGCGTGCACCAGCGGGATGCCGGCGCCGCCGCGCTTCATCGAGTTGCCGGTCACCGACAGCGAGCCCAGCGTCATGCCGTGGAAGGCGTTGGTGAAGCTGATGATCGATTCCCGGCCGGTGATCTTGCGGACCAGCTTCAGCGCCGACTCCACCGAGTTGGTGCCGGTCGGGCCGGGGAACTGGACCTTGTAGTTCAGCCCGCGCGGCTTGAGCACGTTGCTCTGGAAGGTCTCCAGGAACGCGCGCTTGGCCACAGTGGACTGGTCCAGGCCGTGGGTGACGCCGTCGCGCTCGATGTACTCGATGAGTTTTCGTTTCAGCAGCGGGTTGTTGTGCCCGTAGTTGAGCGCGCCGGCACCGGCGAAGAAGTCCAGGTACCCGGTGCCGTCCTCGTCGTAGAGGTAGCTGCCGCCGGCGCGGTCGAAGACCGTCGGCCAGGTGCGGCTGTAGCTGCGTACTTCCGATTCCAGGGTTGCGAAGATGTCGTTCACGATCCTCCGTTCGGCCAGGCAGCGCGTTGTGCGCGCGCCCGGCACTTCAAGAACAAGATTTCGTGCCAGGACGGCGGCCGTCAGGCTCCGGCGGCGGCCGCCGGAACGGGCTCGAAAGGCCCGATGCGGTACAGGTCCTCCCCCAGGTGCGCATCAGGGAACAGGTCGGCGGTGAACAGCTCGCTGCGTTCCAGGCCGGCCGAGCGCTTGCGCGCCAGCGCCGTGAACAGCTTGATCGATGCAGCGTTGTCAGCCGTGATCGTCGTCTCCAGGTACCGCACACCGCGCGGCAGCACGCGGTCCACCAGGTGGCCGAGGAGTCGGCCCGCCACGCCACCACCGCGCTGGGATGCATCGACGGCGATCTGCCACACGACGAGCGTGTCGGGGGCGTCCGGCCGGATGTAGCCGGTCACGAATCCCACGACCGCACCGTCGGTGCGTGCCACCGCGGAGGTCTGCGCGAAGTCCCGGCACCACAACAAATATGCGTAGGACGAGTTCACATCGAGCACCGCCGAATCACGGGTGATTCGGTAGAGCTCAGGGCCGTCCGCGACGACCGGAGTATCGATCTCCAACCGTCCGGCTGAACCGCTGTCGCCATTCCGTTTGTCGATGTTATGGCTCGGTTTGTCGCCGGTCATGCTTTGCCAACTTAACAGAACATCCGTAACGCGTCAGGCTCCCGACGCGATAACTATCCGTCTACCAGGCGAGACGCGATTTTACACGTGAGAAGCACTACACAAACGTTGCAATGCGCTTCGACGCGATGCTACCGATCGTCTCCGGATTGCTAGATCAATCCATTAAGTGTGGCCTTGACCTGCGCAAACGCTGACTTTCACGGCGCCGTCGGGATGCATCAAGAAGAAGTTCTCAGATAGTCCGAAAAACTGCTCGGATCGGGTGAACATCAATGCACAAGCGGTCCGCCCGGGGCCTGCGGGCACCCGGACGGACCGCTGCGCGATCTTGATCTACACGCCCGCGATGGACTGGATCCAGTCGCGGTACTCGGTGATGTTGGTGTAGGCCGTGTTGTTCTGGCGGTCGCTGGTCGAAGCCACGCCCACCTGCACGTTCCCGGAGAACATCGGGCCGCCGGAGTCGCCGCCGGCCGGGATGCCGTCGCCGCGGGTGGCGCACACCGCGGTGCCGCCGCGGTAGTCGCTGCACGCGATGTCGGTCACGTTCACGTCGGCGACCTTCAGGATCCGAGACTGGCACTGGATCTCGGGCTGGTCGGTGCAGGTCGCGCCCCAGCCGTAGGTCTGCACGGTCTGGCCGACCTGGACGTCGCCGACCGAGCCCAGCGGGGCGTACTCGGTCTGGACCGCGTGGTCGATGTTCACCAGTGCGAGGTCGGCGGAGTCGTGGACGTGGACTCCGCCGGGCTTGGCGTTGGCGCTCTCGCCCTGCGTCTGGTCGACGTTGCCGATGTTGAAGCTGAGGGAGCCGCCGCCTGCGACGCAGTGCTGGGCGGTGAGCACCCACTCCGGGGCGATGATGGTGGCGCTGCAGTTCTCCTGGCCGTTGGCGAACAGCCGCGCCGCCCAGGGTGCGCTGTCCACCTCCCGGCCGTCGATGATCTTGGTGGAGACGTCCGGCGGCGGGGTCTCTGCTTGGGCCGGGGCGGCGAAGGCGGCGACGGCCAACACGGCTCCGGCGAGTCCGGCGAGGTTTCGGGCGAGCGACACGCTGATCTCCTTCGGTTCACGAGGGCACAGCTGGTTCGAACCGAGAGGAGACTCTTCACTCGATCGAGTGAAGATGTCCATCGATTGGGCACAATTCGCCAATTGCTGGTGAAGGATCGAAATTGATCAAGATGTCCCGGAGGTCGGGAAATCGGGCCGCCATGTCGAATTCCCGTATTTCACGGATCGGCGAAGTGGCGATCGAGATCAACTATTCCGCGCCGGGAACGCCGGGCCGGAACGGGCTCCGTGATCCAGATCGTGCGGCGGACGCCGCCGCATCGGTGATCAGCACGGGCTCGTCGTGCCGCCGTCGCTGGATGGTCACCTCCGGAGTCGGCCCCCAGTTTCAATTGAAACTGCGGAGTCTCGGCGCACCCGGGGTGGCGCACATCGAGGGCCTGGTCAGTGGTTCCGGCGGCGCAATTCGAGGTATTCGCGGAGCACGAGCACGATGATCGCCACGTCCAGCGCCGCGAACAGCGGCAGCACCACTGACTTCGTCTGCACCGCCCGCAGCACCTCGAAGACGACGAACAGGCCCAGCGCCGCCATCGCCACCGGGTACAGCGGCATGATCTTGCGGAGCAGGCCGATCACCAGGCCGATCTTGATGACGCCGTGGGCGATCAGGTACGTGATCACGAAGGTCCGGTTGCCGCCGGCGAAGTGCTGCAGGGCCTCCTCGAAGTGTCCGGCCAGCGGCCCGGCCGGCGGGCCCAGCAGGTCCCGCGTGACGACGGCGTGGGCGAGCCGCGTGATGGTGTTGGGGGACAAGAAGATCAGCAGCACTCCGGCGATCAGCTGCACGGCGCCGTCCAGGCCCTTGAGCAGCACGGCGACGCGGAAGAGCTTGTCGGTCAACGTGGTTCGGGTGCCCATGGCGCCATCATGCGGCCCCGGGCCGGGCCCGGCGATCTCGCGCGACTTTCGGTCAAATTGGTAAATACCACTTTTCCGGCAATCTTGTTTCCGGCCGCGAAATTTGTCATAAAAGTTCTTGATGGCGATCGGATGAACACCGGACCAATTGCGGAATTGGTCCTGTCGCGAAGGGATTCGGGAATGAGCGGTCGGACGAAACGTCTGCTGAGAACCGGGCTGGTGGCGGCGTTCGTCGCCGCGCTGTCGATCCCGCAGGTCGCGGCAGGGACCGAGGCGCAGCCGGTGGCGAACGCCGCGAACCCGGCTCCCGCGGCGGCCGAGACGTGCCCGGTGAAGTCGAGGCCCGCGGGCAAGGTGCTGCACGGCTACTGGGAGAACTGGGACGGCGCGGCCAACGGCGTGCACCCGCCGTTCGGCTGGACGCCGATCACCGACCCGGCCATCCGCGAGCACGGCTACAACGTGATCAACGCGGCGTTCCCGGTCATCCGCTCCGACGGCACCGTCCTGTGGGAAGACGGGATGGACAGCACGGTGAAGGTGGCCACGCCCGCCGAGATGTGCGAGGCCAAGGCGAACGGGCTGACGATCCTGATGTCGATCGGCGGCGCCACGGCGGGCATCGACCTGTCGTCCAGCGCCGTCGCCGACCGGTTCGTCGAGACGGTGGTCCCGATCCTGCAGAAGTACAACTTCGACGGCATCGACATCGACATCGAGACCGGCCTCAGCGGCAGCGGAAACATCAACGAGCTCTCGCCCTCGCAGGCCAACCTGATCCGCATCATCGACGGCGTGCTCGCCAAGATGCCCGCCAACTTCGGCCTGACGATGGCGCCGGAGACCGCGTACGTCACCGGCGGCAGCGTGACCTACGGATCGATCTGGGGCGCGTACCTGCCGATCGTGAAGAAGTACGCGGACAACGGCCGGCTGTGGTGGCTGAACATGCAGTACTACAACGGCAGCATGTACGGCTGCTCCGGCGATTCGTACCAGGCGGGCACGGTCGAGGGCTTCGTGGTGCAGACGGACTGCCTGAACAACGGCCTGGTCATCCAGGGCACCACGATCAAGGTGCCCTACGACAAGCAGGTCCCCGGCCTGCCCGCCCAGCCGGGCGCGGGCGGCGGCTACATGTCGCCGGGCCTGGTGGCCCAGGCGTGGAACAACTACAACGGCGGCCTCAAGGGCCTGATGACCTGGTCGATCAACTGGGACGGCTCGAAGTCCTGGACCTTCGGCAACAACGTCAAGTCCCTGCAGGGCCGCTGACGGCTGGGCTTCGGCGGGGCGCCGTTTTCGCGCGAAACCGTCATCTGGCACGCGTGGGGGGCGCCGTTTTCTCGCGAAAACGGCGCCTGGCACGCGTGGGGTACGGCGATTTCGCGCGAAATCGCCGCTGCGGGACCTGGACGCAGGTCCGGCCGGGTGGCCGGTCGGCGCGGGGCATGCGCCGACCGGCCACCCGCGCTCCTTACTTCCCAAAAGGTAAGTACCCCACTAATTAGTCGGTACTTGTCGAGCTCATCGGTTGCGGAAACGATTCCAGCATCGGAAGAAGCACTGAGGAGCGTCGAAGTTGAGCAACGAAAAGGATTCCCGCGTAAGCATTCTCGGCCTGGGCGCGATGGGCGGCGCGCTGGCCGCTGCGGTAGTCGAGGCCGGGTATCCGACCACGGTCTGGAACCGGTCGGCGGGCAAGGCCGGCGCGCTGGCCGACAAGGGTGCCGTGGCAGCAGGATCGGTTCGCGAGGCGGTGGCCGCCGCCGACGTGGTGGTGGCCTGCCTGTACGACGCGGCTTCGGTCCACGAGGTCCTCGACCCGGTGGTCGACGAGCTCGCCGGCCGGACGTTGGTCAACGTCACCACGACCTCGCCGGACCAGTCCAGGGAGATCGCGGCCTGGGCCGCCGGGCACGGCGTGGTGTACCTGGACGGCGGCATCATGGCCGTCCCGCCGATGATCGGCCAGCCGGGGTCGTCGATCCTCTACAGCGGGTCGGAGGCCGCCTTCGAGCAGCATCGGCCGCTGCTGGACCTGTGGGGCGAGAGCGTCTTCTTCGGCGAGGACGCCGGGGTGGCGTCGCTCTACGACCTCGCGCTGCTGTCGGGGATGTACGTGATGTTCGCCGGATTCGTGCACGGTGCGGCCATGGTGGCACCCGCCGGGGTGTCGGCGGGTGACTTCGCCGAGCGGTCGGCGGCCTGGTTGTCGGCGATGACCGGCGGGTTCGCCGGGTTCGCCGCCGTGATCGACGGCGGCGACTACACCGTGGACGGGCAGCAGAGCCTGGAGTTCTCCAGCCTCGACGACATCATCGACGCCAGCGCCGCCCAGGGCATCAGCACCGAGGTGATCGGCATGGTGCAGAACCTGATCCAGCGCCAGATCGACGCCGGCCACGGCAAGGAGGGCTTCGCCCGCATCATCGAGAGCATCAAGCACCCGAGCTGAGCGGGAAGGCGATCTCCCCCGAGTCGTGAGTGGGAATTCCGGTTCTCACCGGAACGATCACTCACGACTCGGGGTGGTCCCGGGGCTGGAGCAGCTGCTGGGCGAGGGCGACGAGGAAGGCCCGGTGGTCGGCACGTTGTTCCGGGGTGTTCGTGGGCTCACCGGCGATCATGGTGGCGAGTTGGGGGACGTACAGCGTCCACTCGGCCATGCCTATCAGGAGCAGCAGGATCCGGCGGGGGTCGAGCCCCGGGTCGACGTGGCCCCGCCGTTGGGCTTCGGTGATGGCGTCCACCTTGGCCTGGTAGCTGGCCGAGCGCGTGGCGTGGTTGGGCGCCTGGTTCGCCGGTAGCGACAGGGCCTCCCACTGCACGAGCCGGACGAGTTCCGGGTGGGCGGCGCAGTAGTCGAACAGTTCGCCCACGAATTCGGGAATGCGGTCGGCGTGCAGCTCGACCTCCCCGGCCAGCCGGTCGAGTTGGTCGGCGAGCACGATGCCGAACAACTCCCGCTTGTCGCCGAAGTGGTCGTAGATCGCGCGCTTGTTGGCTTCGGCGCGCGTCGCGATGCGGTCGATGCGCGCGCCACTGATGCCGTGCTCGGCGAACTCGGCGACGGCGGCGGCGAGGATCCGCTTCTTGGTGGGCGTGGCGTCTCGAGGCATGGCATGGGCAGTCTGCCAAAGTCGTATCGAACGAACCAGTTCGTTTGGTACGCTCCCGCTCAATTTGATCAAAGCGGGCCGCAGAAGCCGCCGCCCGCGATGGGGAGGACCGACCATGTGCACATCGTGTGCCGCGCCCGCCAACGGCGTGAGCCGGAGGAACGTGCTGCGGACGACAGTGGCCGCCGGATTGGCCGGTACGGCCGCGCTCACCGCCGCGTGCTCGGGGCCGGCGCCGAACGCCGCACTGGCCGCGGTGTCCGGACCGAGCGGTGGCAGCGGGGTGCACCTGCGGTGGCTGGGCATAGCGGGCTGGGAGATGACCTTCGACGGACACCGGCTGCTCATCGACCCGTACCTCACGCGCCAGAAGTACGCGGGTCCCGACGGCAAGATGGACATGCGGTACCCGCTGGAGGTGAACTCGCGGATCATCGACCGGGTCCTCGAAGATCACCTGGGCGGTGCGCCGGAGTTCATCCTGCTCACGCACGGGCACTGGGACCACCTCGCCGACGTCGCGCCGCTGCTGAACCATCCGAAGTGGACCGGGCAGCGCATCCGGGTCCTCGGCGGCGAAACGCACCTGAACCTGGTGCGCGCGATGGGAATCCCGGAGGCGCGCGAGCCCGACCTGGTGCTGGTCACCGGCGGCGAGCACCTGCGCTTCCCGCTGCGCAGCCCCGAACAGCCGCGCCCCGCCTACACCATCGAGGTGTTCCGCAGCCTGCACAGCCAGCTGGGCGGCTACGGCTTCGCGCCCGCCGGAACCCTGACCGCGCCACCGAAGAAGCCGACGACGGTCGGGGAACTGGTCGAGGGCGGCACGCTGGGCTACCAGGTCACCGTGGGAGACCGGCTGCGCGTGATGTTCCTCAGCGGCACCGCGAACTTCGTCGAGCGGGAGGTCGCCGGGGCCAGGCCGGATGTGCTCGTCCTCGGCTCCAGCGGCAACGCGGCGGTGCACGACTACTTCGAACGCGTGCTCCAGGCGCTGGGCTGGCCCCGGATCGTCGTCCCCTGCCACCACGACGACCTGGTGACGGCCCTGGACAAGCCGGAAGTGCACGACGGCGTCAACCGCGAGGTCGTCGCCACCCTGCAGAACATCCTCGGAGACCGGGGCCGGGTCCTCGACCCACGCCACCTCGAGCAATTCCAGCTCTGACCGGTCTCCCGGCGAACGGTGGTGCCGGGTGACCGGTCGGCGCCGACCGGCCACCGCCGCGTATTCGCCGCGGCGGAGCGCCGCGAACGTCTCGAGCGACCACGCCAGCTGTTCATCCGAGGAACCGGCCGCGCGCATGCGGGCCGTCCACTCCGCCACGGGAACGTCCACGTACCGGACGGGCAGGCCCGTTTCGCGGCTGATGATCGCGAGCACCTCCGGGAACGACAGCGCTCGGGGACCGGCCAGTTCGTAGATCCGCCGCGAGTGGCCCTCGGCGGTCAGCGTCTCGACCGCCACTTCGGCGATGTCCGCGACGTCGATGTACGCCGAGCGGGCCGCGCCGAGTGGTAGCCGCAGCTCGCCGTCGCGGACGGCTTCGGGGTACGGCGTCGAGGCGAAGTTCTGCTGGAAGGCGCCTGGTCGCAGGATCGTCCAGTCCAGCGCCGATTCCGCCACCGGTTCCTCGCGCGAGAGCATCGGCCGGCTGCCGTATCCGGCGCTCAATCCCGAGAGCAGCACGAGCTTGCCGACCCTCGCCGAAGCCCCGGTCGCGCTGGTCACCGGCGCGTACCGGCTCGCGGGTGACATCGGGCAGCGGCTGCTGGACGCGCTGCCGCCGCTGGTCGTCGTGCCGGCTTCCGCAGGCGGTCCGTCGTCGGCCGTGGACCTGCTCGCCGAGGAACTCGACGTCGACCAGCCCGGCCAGCAGCTCGTCCTGGACCGGCTGCTGGACCTGCTGCTCGTCCGGACCCTGCGCGCCTGGTTCGCCGGCCCGGGAGCGGAACCGCCGGCCTGGTACCGGGCGCTGGCCGATCCCGTCGTGGGCGCGGCGCTTCGCGGAGCTGGTGGGCGAGCCGCCGCTGTCGTACCTGACGTCCTGGCGGATGGCGTTGGCGGCGGACCTCCTGCGCGAGCCGGGAGCGACCGTGGCATCGGTGGCGCGGAAGGTCGGCTACCAGAACGACTTCGCCTTCAGCACCGCGTTCAAACGCGTGCGCGGCGCCAGCCCGAGCCAGGTTCGTGCTCGTGAGTGAGAGCTCCGGTTCTTGCACTCACGACCCGGGGTGGCCGGTCGGCGCGGGGCCTGCGCCGACCGGCCGTCCGCTCGATGCCTCGGGGTCGGGGGGAGGCGGCATCGGGCGGAGTCTCGGTCACGCCGTTCGGCGGTGGGGATTCGCCTTGTAGCGCAACCAGGTCCGGAGCTGGGCGGCCACGTCGGTCTCGTCCGACCAGTCGTGACCTATGTGGACGGTGTCGATCAGGTGGGCGTCGTCGGGGGAGCTGCCGATGTCGCCGCGGTGGACGGTGAAGTAGCCCGCGCCGCGGCCCCAGCGGATCGTGTAGGCCTCGGTGGGCGAGAGCCGTTCGACGCGCCAGGCCATCGGCAGGAACCGATTCGGCTTGGTGCGCTTCACCCGGACCACGCGCGGTGGCTTGGCATTCGCGGTCATGGCTACACCGCCACCCGGAACAGGCCCGGATCGCGGAGTGCGTGGCGGCCGTAGCAATCCGTTGACACCTGGTCGTTTTCGACGCGAGCGATGAGGCGCTCGACGGTGAGCGCGCCGTCGCCGGAGCCGGAGTGCTGACCGGTCGGCTCGCGCCCGTGCAACCGGCACAACGCGACGACCAGCACGGCGAGACCGGGCACGTATCCCGCGAAGAACCACAACAGCCAGGTCATCCCAGTCCTCCGTCTCGAAGCAGGTCATCGCCGGGAAGCCACAGCGACCGCGACCGCGCCAAGCTCGGCGCGCCGGGCGAGCCGTGCGGCGGAAGCTCAAGCAGTGCGCGGACGGCATCGGCGACCGGCCCGTACCGATGCCAAACCGGCTGCGGGGAGCTGCTTTCCAGGTCCTCGACGCGGAACCGAGCCGCGAGTGCATCGTCGGCCGAACTCGCCCGGAACATGTCCATAGCCCCGTGCGCGATCCGAAGTCCTTGCAGGACAAGAACATCGTCGAACCGAGGCAGGTGCAAGAACCGAAACCCGGCGAGAACGCTCGCCCGCAACGCATCCAGATGCGGAACCAACCAGGGATCGGGCCTCATGTCGTTCGCTACCAACACTGTCTCCCCTCGTGATCCGCCCGCCGTCGCATGTGCCCCAGTTGGCTCGGCGGCCTCATCTGAACCAGCAGTGACGCCAAACTACAACTTGCAATTGCAGGTTTGGTATTACCTGGACGGGCGATCTTGTGGATGCCCGAGATCGGGCAGGGCAAGATGCGACGCGGACAGACGACGAGAGGGAGCGATGGTTACTCCGGAGAACAACCCGGCGGTTCGGCGTGTCCAGCTGGGCCTGCTGCTTCGCGAACTCCGCGAGCGGAACGAGATCAAGCCCAAGGTGATCGCGGACCGACTCGACTGGTACTCCGGCAAGCTCACTCGTGTTGAGAAGGGCGAGCTGACCATCGCTGCGGCTGAGATGGATGTCCTAATCGATCTGTTCGGAGTGGTGGACGAAGAAGAGGCTGCGAAGCTACGTCGGCTGGCATCTGATGCCCGGAAGCGCGACCGCCCAAGCCGCGTGCCGGACTGGGCGAAGACCTACGCCGCGCTGGAAGCAGCTGCTGCCGAAGTCAAGGCGTACAGCATCGATCTCGTGCCGGGGATCATGCAGACCGAAGACTACGCACGCGCGGTCCTGTCGACATCGTTGCTCACGCCGCTTGCGGAGGTTCATGAGCGTGCGTCCGAGCGCGCCCGGCGCGGCAAGCTGATCATGGAGAACAGTGTCCGCGAAATCTCTGCGGTGCTCGGGGAAGGCGTTTTGTACTGCGAGGTTGGCGGGCAAGAGGTGCTACGCGAACAGCTCAGGCATATCCGTCAACTTGCGGAGTCCCGCCACGTCACTGTGCAGATCTTGCCGTACCGACGTGGCGAACACGTTGCGCTGGGAACCCCGTTTACCGTGCTTCACCTCGCCGACCCTGTAGCGACCTACGCATGCCTCGAGGGCTTGACCGATGCTGACTATCTCGATCGCCCAAGTCACACGAACGTATATGTGCAGGCTTTCGATAGGCTGAGAGTTGCTGCTCTTGATGACAGAGAGTCGGCACGGTTGCTCGAACAGCGAGCCAAGGAGCTTGAGTAAGGGAGCAGTGGCATGCGCGCCCCCGACCTGGGACCGCTGAACTGGCGCAAGTCCAGCTACAGCAGCGGGAACAACAACTGCGTCGAAATCGCCGAGCTTCGGGACGCCAGCGCCGAGTGGTGTAAGTCCAGTTACAGCGGGAACAGTGGCAACTGCGTCGAGGTTGGCGCTGCGCCCGGCGCTCGGGGCGTTCGGGACTCCAAGCTCGGCGAGTCGAGTCCCGTCCTGGCGTTCAGCGGTGACGCTTGGGCGTCCTTCCTCGGCAAGGTCAAGGCTGGCGGTTTCCGCAGGTAGGTGGCCGTGAGTCTTTTGAGTCGCCATAGCGACCCAAAAGACTCACGGGCCATGAGCTGCCGAAACTTCAGCTCCGGCCGTTCGAACGAATGCGCCCCGCTCGGCCGATGCCGGGCGGGGCGTTGTTGTGCTGCAATCGACAGATCGTCTGATTTCGTCAAAAGCGCAGGTCAGGTACCTTTGGAGCCGCTGAGGGGACTCGAACCCCTGACCGTCCGCTTACAAGGCGGGCGCTCTACCAACTGAGCTACAGCGGCATGCACTTCCGTCGTGCGGGGACATCGTATGCGTCCATCCGCCCGGGGTGGAAAGCGGCCGCGCGACCGGCGCCGGGCGGTGACTTCCGGTGCGGTCGACGACTGGCCGGAAACCAGTGATGGACGACACAGATTGTGAGTGCAACGGTCGGCTGATGACAGGCGATGCCCGAGGGGAAGATCAGGCACGGCGGCCCGCCCGCAAGGCGGCCCGGCAGGAAGGAAGACCAGCAGTGGGAATCACGCACCGCGCCCGCGGTGTGCTTCGGCGGCGCGACCCGGAACTGACCATGCCGCCCGGGACTCGCAACGTCGTCTACGGGCCGGCTCTGCCCGACGAATCCACCGTCCACCTCGTGCTCGACCTCGGGCTGCGCATCGGCGAGGTGCAGATGGCCAGCGGGGCCGGCGCCTCGGACGTGACCGCGACGATCATCGCCGTGGTCAGCGCCTACGGTCTGCCGCACACCGAGGTCGACGTCATCTACACGTCGATCACGGTGTCGACCTACCGGGGCACCGACCTGCCGCCGATCACCTCGCTGCGAGTGGTCCGCAACCGCTCCCTCGACTACACGCGCCTCGCCGACGTCGAGACGCTGCTGCGGCGGATCACCGCCAACGAGCTGACCGCCGCCGAGGCATACGCCGAGCTGGACCGGATCACCACTGCTCCGCACCCGTTCCCCCGCTGGGTCGCCACGCTGTCCTGGGCCGGCATGGCCGCCTCGCTGGCCGTGCTGCTCGGCGGCGGCTCCACCCCGCTGCTGCCGCTGGTCGCCGCCGGATCGACCGCGCTGGTGGACCGCGTCGGGCGGTTGCTGAACAAGCGCGCGCTGCCGTTCTTCTTCCAGCAGGCCGTCGGCGGGGCGATCGCCACCGCGGTCGCGCTGGGCTGCTACGCCACCGGCATGCTCGACAACGCCGCGTTGGCGATCGCGGCGAGCATCATCGTGTTGTTGTCCGGTATGACCGTGGTCGGTTCCATGCAGGACGCCATCACCGGCTACAACGTCACCGCCGCCGGACGGATCGCCGAGCTGGCCCTGATGTCCGCCGGCCTGATCGCCGGCGTCGTGCTTTCGCTGTACATCGGCTTGCGCATCGGCGGCGAGTCCGTCGGCAGCCTGGACGCGCAGAGCCTCGGGCGCGCCGAAGTGCTGGCACCGGCCCTGCACCTGCCCGTGCAGATGCTCGCCGGTGCGTCCACGTCGGCATGCTTCGCGCTCGCCAGCTACGCGCCGCCGCGGCCGCTGCTCGCGGCCGGGATCGGCGGTGGCGTGGCCGCGGCGGTGCACTCGCTGCTGACGCTGGTCGACGTGCACACCGTGCTGGCCGGGGCCGTGGCGACGACCGTGGTCGGTTTCATCGGCGGGATCATCGCGCGGCGGCTGCGGATCCCCGCGCTGGTGATCGCCGTTTCCGGCGTCGCGCCGCTGCTGCCCGGATTCGCGACCTACCGCGGGCTGTACGAGCTGTCCGTGCTGGGCAGCCCGACCGGCGTCGCCACGCTGATGCTCGCCGTCGCCACCGGGCTCGCGCTCGGCGCCGGCGTGGTGCTCGGCGAATATCTCGCGCAGCCGGTCCGCTCCCGGCTCGGTAGGTTGGAACGCCGGTTCGCCGGGCCGCGGATGTCCGGCCCGCTGCGCCCCACCAATCGCCGGATCGACTGATCGGTTGCGGGTCTTCCGGCGGCGTTCCGACGGGCCGGACGACCCACGCGGCGACCGGCCCGGTTTGCACCACACGCAGCACGCAGCAGCAGGCTGGATTGGCTAGCCTCGCGACAGGTGGCCGACACGGCGGGAGGAATACCGGTGAGCAAGGGCAGCACGCCCGATCGAGCGGACTTCGTCGTAGTCGCGAACCGGCTGCCGGTGGATCTGGAACGCCTCGACGACGGCACGGAACGCTGGCGGCACAGCCCCGGCGGGCTGGTCACCGCGCTGGAGCCGTTCCTGCGCGCCCGGCGCGGCGCGTGGGTCGGCTGGCCCGGCGTCGCCGACATCGAGGTCGAACCGTTCAGCGACGACGGCCTGCAGCTGCACCCGGTGCCGCTGTCGGCGGACGAATTCGCCGAGTACTACGAGGGATTCTCCAACGCCACGCTGTGGCCGCTGTACCACGACGTGGTCGTGCCGCCGGTGTACAACCGCGCCTGGTGGAACTCCTACCGGCGGGTCAACAAGCGGTTCGCGGAGGCCGCCGCCGCGGTCAGCGCCGAAGGCGCGACGGTGTGGGTGCAGGACTACCAGCTGCAGCTGGTCCCGGCGATGCTCCGGGAGCTCCGGCCCGACCTGCGCATCGGGTTCTTCCTGCACATCCCGTTCCCGCCGGTCGAGCTGTTCATGCAGCTGCCGTGGCGCACCGAGATCGTGCGCGGGCTGCTCGGCGCCGACCTGGTCGGCTTCCACCGGCCCGGCGGCGCGCAGAACTTCCTGTGGCTGGCCCGCCGGCTGGCCGGCTTCGAACCCAGCCGAGGCCAGGTCGGCGTCCGCTCCCGGCCCGGCGTCGTGCAGGTCGGCGACCGCACCGTGAGCGTCGGCGCGTTCCCGATCTCCATCGCCGCCGCCGGGCTCGACAAGCTGGCGCGCACCAAGGAGATCCAGCAGCGCGTGAAATCGCTGCGCGCCGAGCTCGGCAACCCGAAGAAGATCATGCTCGGCGTCGACCGCCTCGACTACACCAAGGGCATCGACGTGCGGCTGCACGCGATGCACGAGCTGCTCGCCGAAGGCCACATCAAGGCCAACGACGTGACGATGATCCAGATCGCCACGCCCAGCCGGGAACGCGTCGAGCACTACAAGCAGATGCGCGAGGACATCGAGCGCGAGGTCGGGCGGATCAACGGCGAGTTCGGCCGCGTCGGCCACCCGGCCGTGCACTACCTGCACACCTCGGTGGACCGCAGAGACCTGGTGACCTTCTACTGCGCCGCCGACGTCATGGTCGTGACGCCGGTGCGGGACGGCATGAACCTGGTGTGCAAGGAGTACGTGGCCTGCCGCCACGACCTCGGCGGCGCGCTGGTGCTGAGCGAATTCGCCGGTGCCGCGGCCGAACTCACGAGCGCGTTCCTGGTGAACCCGCATAACCTGGACGGGGTCAAGGACGCGTTGCTCGCGGCCCTCGACATCGACGAGGCCGAAGGACGCCGTAGGATGCGCGCACTGCGTAGGCAGGTGCTCACGCACGATGTCGACCGCTGGGCGCGGTCGTTCCTCGAAGCGTTGGGCGCACCGCTCGTGGAGTAGCCGCGGGTAACCGGTCCACAACACGGACGGCCCGGCCTCAGCGATACTTGTTCGAACCGCTCGCCGTCGACGGTCACCACCGTGGCGCGAACGGGATCGATCCACAAACGACTTGACCGCGCCCCCCTGAGGAGTATGGCGTTGACCGCCGAAGCCCTTCCTGCCGAGCTGCGCCGCGTGATCGTGCAGCTCGCGCGGACGCCTCGACTTCTGGTCGCCTGCGACTACGACGGCACCCTCGCCCCCATCGTGGCGGACCCCACCCAGGCCAAACCGCTGCCCGAATCGGTGCACGCCCTGCGGTCGCTGGCCGCGCTGCCGGCGACCACCACGGCGGTGATCTCCGGCCGCGCGCTGCGCGACCTCGCCACCCTGTCCCGGCTGCCCGCCGAGGTCTACCTCGTCGGCAGCCACGGCTCGGAGTTCGACGTCGGGTTCGTGCACGAACTCGAACCCGAAGCCACCCAGCTGCGCACGGAGCTGCAGATCGCCCTGCAGGACATCGTGCGCGGCAAACCCGGCGTCACGCTGGAGAACAAACCCGCCAGCGTCGCGGTGCACGTCCGGCGCGCCGAAGCCGAGGTCGCCGAGGAGGTGCTGGACACCGTCCGCACCGGCCCGGCGGTCTGGGAAGGCGTGCAGGTCACCGAGGGCAAGGCGGTCATCGAGCTGGCCGTGGTGCAGACCGACAAGGGCAACGCGCTCGACGCGCTGCGCCACCAGGTCGGCGCCACCGCGGCCATCTTCCTCGGCGACGACGTCACCGACGAGAAGGCCTTCGCCCGGCTGCACGGTCCCGACCTGGGCATCAAGGTCGGCGACGGGGACACGCTGGCGACCTACCGGATCGGCAGCACCACCGAGGTCGCGACCGTGCTGGCGTTCCTGATGGAGGAACGGCGCACCTGGCTCTACGGCGAGCAGGCCCCGCCGATCGAGCGGCTGACGATGCTGTCCAACGAGCGCACCGTCGCCCTGGTCACCCCCGACGCGCGGATGACCTGGATGTGCCACCCCGGCCCCGACTCGGCCGCGCTGTTCGCCGACCTGCTCGGCGGCCCCGGCGCCGGGCACTTCACGATCCGCCCGCAGGGCGGCAACGGCGCCCAGCGCAGCCCGCTGCCGCTGGGCCAGCGGTACGTGCCGAACACCATGATCGTGGAAACCCGCTGGTCGCGGCTGCTGGTCACGGACTACCTCGCGCACGGCACCGACAGCCACCGCACCGACCTGGTGCGGGTGATCAGCGGCGGCGTGACGGCGGCGGTGGAGTTCGCGCCGCGCCCCGAGTTCGGGCAGGTGCCGGTGCGGCTGACCGCCGAGGCCGGCGGGCTGCGGGTGCAGGGCACCGCCGAGCCGATGGTGCTGTACTCGCCGGGCGTGCAGTGGGAGATCACCTCCGACGGCATGCACGAATCCGCGCACGCGGTCGTCGACCCGCGCGAGAACAACCCGGTCGTGCTGGAGCTGCGCTGCGGCACCGACGACCTGTCGTCGGCGGACACCGAGGCCGAGCGCCGCGACGTGGCCGACCGGTACTGGTCGGAGTGGATGAAGACGCTGTCGCTGCCCGACGTGGAGCGCGACCTGGTCGCCCGCTCCGCGCTGACGCTGCGCGGGCTGTGCAACACCGACACCGGCGGGATCATGGCGGCCGCCACCACCTCGCTGCCGGAGGAGATCGGCGGCGTCCGCAACTGGGACTACCGGTACTGCTGGTTGCGCGACGGCGCGATGACCGCGCAGGCGCTGGTCACGCTCGGTTCCACGGGCGAGGCCGAGGCGTTCCTGAACTGGCTGCACCGGGTGCTGGAAACGTTGCCCGGCCCGGAGCGGCTGCACCCGCTGTACACGCTGCAGGGCACCGGGCTTGGCCCGGAGGCCGTGATCGACAGCCTGCCCGGCTACGCCGGATCGCGGCCGGTCCGCGTCGGCAACCTCGCCGACCAGCAGGTGCAGCTGGACGTGTTCGGGCCCGTGGTGGAGCTGATCGCGCACCTCGCGCAGGCCACCGGCCGGATCCGGGACGTGGACTGGGACCTGGTGAAGGCGATGGCCGAGGCCGTCTCGCACCGCTGGTTCGAGCCCGACCACGGCATCTGGGAAGAGCGCGACGTGCCGCGCCACCACGTGTACTCCAAGGTCATGTGCTGGGTGACGCTGGACCGCGCGGTGAAGCTGGCGACCGCCTACGGCCGCGAGGCCGACCCGTCGTGGGCGCCGCTGCGCGACCAGATCGGCCAGGACGTGGTCAAGAACGGCTGGCACCCGGACGTGCAGGCGTTCACCACCGCCTACGAGGGCTCGGACCTGGACGCGGCGTCGCTGCACGTCGGGCTGTCCGGGCTGATCGACCCGTCCGACGAGCGGTTCCAGGCCACCGTCACGGCGATCGAGGCGGAGCTGCGCAGCGGATCCACCGTGTACCGCTACCGCCGCGACGACGGGCTGCCCGGCGACGAGGGCGGCTTCCACCTGTGCGCGGCCTGGCTGATCGAGGCGTACCTGCTGATCGGCCGCCGCACGGAGGCGGAGGAGCTGTTCCAGCAGATCGTCGACACGGCCGGTCCGACGGGGCTGCTGTCGGAGGAGTACGACCCGATCGCGGAGCGCTCCCTGGGCAACCACCCGCAGGCGTACTCCCACCTGGGCCTGATCCGCTGCGCCCAGCTGCTGTCGGCCTAGTCCCGCGATGTGAACGGCCCGTTCGCCCCAGTCGGTTTTGGAGGTGAGCGGGCCGTTCGTCTCGTTGTGTGACGTGAACGGTCCGTTCGCTTCGGCCTGGTGGCTGAGGTGAGCGGGCCGTTCGTCTCGTTGTGTGACGTGAACGGTCCGTTCGCTTCGGCCTGGTGGCTGAGGTGAACGGACCGTTCGTTTTGTTGTGGGGTGTGAACGGTCCGTTCGCTTCGCCCGGTCTGTTTTGGAAGTGAACGGGCCGTTCGTTTTGTTGTGTGGCGTGAACGGTCCGTTCGCTTCGGCCTGATGGGTGAGGTGAACGGGCCGTTCGCTACGTTCGGCGCATCGACCGGTCCGTTCAACGTTCAACTGGTCACGATTTGGGCGATTGATGTCATCCCGTCGAGGGAGGGCTAATACGCTCTGTGCCGGACGCTCGCACGAGGGGAAGGCGGACGGGTGAACGGACTGACCGCAACGCTGATCGTCGTGATCATCGTGCTGATCGTCGTCGCGGTGGCCGCCGTGATCATGGGGGTGCGGGCCAAGCGCTCCGCCGCGAAACCGGAAACCCGGGCGGGCGATCCGTTCCACACCGGTGACCAGGACTCGCTGCGCGGCGACCCGCGGGCGCTGAAGGCCGGCGACATCGTCGAGGTGCGCGGCAGCACCTACACCGTCCGCGGCACCCTCCGGCTCTCCGAAGGCGGCTGGACCTGGGCGGAGCACCTGCTCGACGACGCCAAGGGCGGGCAGGTGTGGCTGGCCGTGGAAGAGGACCCGGACCTGATCCTCTCGCTGTGGACGCCCGTCGCCGACGCCGGCGAGCCCGGCCCGAAGACGATCGACTTCGGCGGCCGCACCTACCACTCCGAGGAAGCCGGCAGCGCCGAGTTCCGCAGCGAGGCCACCACCGGCCTGGCCGAGCAGGGCACCGTGCGCTACCACGACTACGAGGCCTCGGACGGATCGATGCTGGGCTTCGAGTCCTACGGCGGCGCCGACTGGGAAGCCAGCAGCGGCGAAGCGCTCAGCCGCTACGACGTGCTCATCTACCCGACGGCGGGCTGACCGGTGAAACCTCGCTTCTGGTTCGCGATCGCCGGCGCCGCCGCGGTATTGGCCCTGATCATCGGGCTGGTGACGATCTTCTCCACCGGTACCGGGCCGCATGCCTACGTCGCGAAGAACTACACCCGCGCCGCCCACCTCGACCTGTCCGGCGACTCGGACAACCGGGCCTACACCAGCCCGAAGCCGCCGAGCGTCGTCGCCGCCGAGATCACCTCGAAGTGGCGCCCGCAGTCCCAGTCCGCCGACTCGTCGGGCATCTACCTGCGGTACTCCGGCGACGCGGTGATCATCCAGCCGCAGGCACCCGGATCGGTGATCCACCTGATGGACTCCGACCGCGCCTACCGCCGCTACCACAGCCACGTCGGCGGCGTCTGGGGCTGGAGCAGCCCGCACGGCGAGAGCTTCCGCGGCCGAGGGCCGGGAGCGGGCAAATGAGCGGCAAGAAGATCGGGCTCGTCGTGACCGCGGGCGCCGTCATCGCCGTCGGCCTGGCGGTCGCCGGGACGATCGGCGGCGAGTCCGCGCAGAACACCTTCACCTCGGAGGAAACCACCTACTACCTGGACGGCACGAGCTACTCGGGGCCGTCGATCCAGCGGTTCACGCCCGCCGATGCGCAGCAGCTCGCACAGGCGCTCGCGGAGGCGGAGCGGGCGCACGGGGTGTGCTTCGGCTGGAAGCTCGTCGACGGCTCGACGGAGGAGTTCGACCAGGGCTCCAGCCGCGGCCCCGGCGTCCCGGCCGACAGCTGCCCGCGCTGGGCGGAAACCCAGGTGTTCGTGGCGGCCGCCGGCGAAACCGACGACGCCGACTCGGCCGACATCAAGGTCGCGGCGTCCGGCGACCTCGACGCGCAGCTGGAGGCGGACGACTTCGTGAACCTCGGCGTCACCGCCGACTCGCTGGTCGAAGAACCGGTGACCGTGACCGGGCAGGCCGCGCTCGGATTGCCGTTGCTGCTGGTGGAAAAGGGTGTGCTGACGGCGCCGCGGGCGACGGAGGACGCGTCGGGCACGGCGTCGGTGCCGCCGCTGTCGAAGGGCGACGGCTCGGGCTCGGACTGGGTGCCCTGGGCGTGGCTCGGCGGGCTGGGCGCCGTCGTGGTGCTCTGCCTGCTGCTGGGCTTCCGGGCTCGCGCGAAGCAGAAGTCCACGTCGGACGCTCCGCCCGCGTCGCCACCGGCGGGACCGCAGGGCGGGCCGCCACTGCAGGGGCCGCCGCAGAGTGGGCCGCCTGGTCCGCCACCGGGTGGATCGCAAGGGACGCGGCCTGCACCGCCGTTGCAGGGACCGTCGCCGAGCGGACCGCACCCGTCGCGAGGACCCTCGGCGCCGGGGCAGCAGGGGTGGCCTCCGCCGCCCGGGGGTCCGCGGCAGTCCTGGCCACCGCCGCAGGGGCCGCCGCCGGCAGGTCCCCGTCGCTGACCGCACCGAACACGACACCAGAAGGGCCTCACCTTGCTCCAGGAAATGCTCGCCGGCCTGATCGCCGCCGTCGCCTACGGGGTGATCGGCGTGGCGATGATGGCGCTCGGCTACGTGCTCGTCGACCTGGCCACGCCGGGCAAGCTCCGCGATCTGATCTGGGTCCAGCGCAACCCGAACGCGGCGTTGCTGCTGGTCTCCGGCCTGATCGGGGTCGGGATCATCCTGACCACCGCGATCGTGGGCAGCGCCGACGACCTGATCGCCGGGCTGATCGACACCCTTGTCTTCGGCCTCCTCGGGCTCATCCTGATGAGCCTGTCGTTCCTGCTGATCGACGTGGTCACGCCCGGCAAGCTCGGCGACGAGCTCTCCTCCCCGAACATGCACCCGGCGACCTGGGTTTCGGCGTCCGCGCACGTGGTGATCGCGGTGATCATCGCCGCCTCGATCTGGTGATCAGCGCGTGTCGGTGAGTGCCGAGCCTGCCGCCGAGCCCGCCGATCCGGTCAAGCCGCGCGGCCGGGTCGCCCGGACCGCGGTGCTGGTGGCCGTCTTCATCTGCGCCGCCTGCGGTCTGGTCTACGAGCTGGCGCTGGTCGCGCTCGGCAGCTACCTGATCGGCGACACCGTCGGCCAAGCGTCGATCGTGCTGTCGCTGATGGTGTTCGCGATGGGCGTCGGCGCGCTCGCCGCGAAACCCCTGCAGCGCTGGGCGGCTCCGGCGTTCGCGGGCATCGAGCTGCTGCTCGCGCTGCTCGGCGGGATCAGCGTGCTCGGGCTGTACGCCGCGTTCGCGTGGCTGAGCCTGTACATGCCCGCGCTGATCGCCACCGCGCTCGTGCTCGGCGTGCTGATCGGCGCGGAGATCCCGCTGCTGATGGTGCTGCTGCAGCGGATCCGGCGGCAGGACGCGGGTTCCGCGGTCGCCGACCTGTTCGCGGCCGACTACGTCGGCGGTCTCGTCGGCGGGCTGGCGTTCCCGTTCCTGCTGCTGCCGCTGTTCGGGCAGGTGCAGGGCGCGTTGCTGGTCGGCATGGTCAACGCCGCCGCCGGCATCGGGCTGGTGCTGACCGTGTTCCGCCGGGAGCTCTCCAAGCGCGCGACGTTGCTGCTTACCGGGGCGACCGTGCTGGTCGGCGGCGTGCTCGTCGGGGCTTACGCGTTCGCCGACGACTTCGAGGTCACCGCGCGCCAGGCGCTGTACGCGGACCCGGTGGTGCATTCGGAGCGCACGCCGTACCAGGACGTCGTGCTGACCGAGTCGGTTTCGCTGAACGGGAACAGCGACACCCGGCTGTACCTCAACGGAGACCTGCAGTTCAGCTCGATGGACGAGTACCGGTACCACGAGGCGCTGGTGCACCCGGCGATGGCCGGGCCGCGGGAGCGGGTGCTCGTGCTGGGCGGCGGCGACGGCCTGGCGCTGCGCGAGGTGCTGCGGTACCCGGATGTCCGCGAGGCCACGCTGGTGGACCTGGACCCGGCGGTGCTGGAACTGGCGCGCACCGACCCTCGAGTGTCCACTTTGAACAAGGACGCCTTCGCGGATCCGCGGGTGCGGGCGATCGCGGCGGACGCCTTCAGCTGGCTGCGGGACAACCGCGAACGCTACGACGTGGTGCTCGTGGACATGCCCGACGCGGACTCCACGGCGACGGCGAAGCTGTACTCGACGGAGTTCTACGGCCTGGTCCGGCACGCGATGTCGGACGACGCGCGAGTGGTGGTGCAGGCGGGTTCGCCGTTCTTCGCGCCGAAGGCGTTCTGGTGCATCGAGTCGACGATGAGGTCGGCGGGCCTGAACACGGTCCCGTACCAGATCGCGATGCCCAGCTTCGGCGAATGGGGCTTCCACCTGGCCAACGCAACCCCCACCCAACCACCCCCAACCACCCCGGACTCCGCCCCGGGGTCCGCAATTTCAATGGAAATTGGACCTTCGATTTCAATGGAAATTGCGGACCGTCACACGACGGACGGACCCTCGATGGTCTCGTCCGGCCGGACACCGCTCGCCTCGCCCGGCGCTCCGCCCCTGCAGCTCCCGGCCGATGCCCCGCCGCTGAGGTCCCTGGATGCGGCGACGTTGCAAGCGGCGGCGACGTTTTCGCCGGACCGCACCCGGATCCCGGGCCTGGAGCCGTCGACCCTGATGCACCCGACGATCCTCCAGTACGCCCAGGGCGAGTGGGCGAACTACTGACCGGCCAGGTCAAGAAGAATTCCCAATTTTAGGCAAAAATGGAAGGCCCCTACCCGGCCTACTGCTCGGGCGGTGCTGGGAGGTTCCCAATTTTAGGCAAAATTGGGAACGTCTCTTGCCTGGCCTGACGGCCGGTGGTGCCGGAATTTTCCGATTTCAGGCGAAATCGGGAAGGTTTCGATCGCGGGCCGAGCTGGTGGTCTGCGTCAGGCGTGGTCGAAGTGGTGTTGGGCTGCCACCACGTCGTCGTCTCGGGCCGCGATTCGGTGGATCAGGTGTTGGAGCGGATCTGTCAGGTCCCGGCCGAGGGGCGTCAGCTCGTAGCTGACCTTGGGCGGGCTCGACGGCGCCACCGTGCGTTCGATCAGCCCGTCGCGCACGAGGACGCGGAGCGTCTGCGACAGCATCTTCTCGCTCGTGCCCACCGATGCCAACGCCGGTGCGCAGCAGCAGGCGATGATCGACGAGACCGGGGCGCGCACGCCGCTGGGCCGGGTCGCCGGGACCGAGGACGTGGCCGCCGCGATCGTCGCCTACGCCAGCGACCTCACCAGGCACGTCACCGGCGGCTACACCGCCGTCGACGGCGGACTGTCCGGGACGTGGTCAGCGCGATCACGGGCCGAACCAGCGCTCCTCCGCCGAGCGGGGCGGGGCCGAGGTGGCGCCGGTGATCAGCTGGGTTTCCAGCTGGATGTGGCGGGGGCGGCCCGGCTCGCTGGCCTCCAGCAGCAGGCGCCCGGCCGCACGGCCCTTCTCCAGCCACGGCTGGCGCACCGTCGTCAGGCCCGCCCGCTCCGCGTCCGGGATGCCGTCGAAGCCCGTGATGGTCAGGTCCTCCGGCACCCGCAGGCCGCGGTTGCGGGCCTCGCTCAGCGCGCCGAGCGCGAGGATGTCCGAGGTGCACACGATGGCGGTGATCTCGGGGTCGATCTCCAGCAGCTGCGCCGCCGCCGACGCCCCGGAGGCCGTGGTGTGGTCGAAGCGCTCCACCACCGGCACCTTCGTCCAGTCCACGCCCGCTTCGCTGAACACCTCGGCCAGCGCGGTCAGCCTGGCCTTCTGCACGTGGAAGCTGGCGTTGGCCTGCCGCTGCACCGACGCGGGTCCGTCGTTGCGACCCCGGGCCAGGCGCATGCACAGCACGCCGATGCGGCGGTGTCCTAGCCCGATCAGGTGGTCGGCGACGCTCTTGATGGCCTTCCCGTCGTCCGGGCCGACCCAGTCCAGGTTGTCCAGGCGCGGCTGGTCGCAGACCACCACCGGGACGGGTCGTTCGAGCACGGCGGCCAGGTGCGGGTCGTCCTCGGGGACGGAGTACACGACGAAGCCGTCGACGCCGGCGCGGTGCACCGAGGCGACGTCCTCGCGCTCTGGGCTCGCCGGGATCAGCAGCAGGCCCTGGCCGGCGTCTTCGCAGGCCAGCGCGAGTCCTTCGAGGAAGCCGACGGCGCCCGGGTCGCGGAACGCGTAGGAGAGGTTCTCGGTGAGCAGCAGGCCGACGGCGCCCGCCTTCCTGGTCCGCAACGACCTCGCGACCGGATCCGGCCCCGGGTAGCCGAGCCGGCGAGCGGTCTCCAGGACTCGCTTGCGCAGCTCCGGGGAGAGCTGGTCCGGACGGTTGTACGCGTTGGAAACCGTCGTCCGGGAGACCCCGAGTTCTGCAGCGAGCGATGCGAGCGTCGCAGGCCGCCGGGCATTCGTTGACCGCGCCATGGAGGAACCGTAACGGTTCAGTACCCCTCGGTGAAGTGAGCATGATGCATATCCCACTCACGTTCGAATCATGAACACGGAGCGACGCAGGGTGATCACTCTCCGAGTTGGTTCATTCGAGGGGCTGACCCCGAGCCATTTTGCGGTTACGTTTTCATGACCGATTCCGTGAAAGGTGTCACAGATGGCTGAGGTTGCTTACGTCAACGCCTCGCGCGTTTACCAGGGGAGTCCACCGGTCCGGGCGGTGGACAAGCTCGCCTTGGACATCGCCGACGGCGAGTTCCTGGTGCTGGTGGGGCCGTCGGGGTCCGGCAAGTCGACGGCGTTGCGGATGCTGGCCGGGCTGGAGGACGTCGACGAGGGCGGCATCACCATCGGTGGCAACGATGTCACCAACACCCCGCCGAAGTCGCGGGACATCGCGATGGTGTTCCAGTCCTACGCGCTGTACCCGCACATGACGGTCGCGGAGAACATGGGCTTCGCGCTGAAGCTGCGCAAGACGCCCAAGGGCGTCATCAAGGAGAAGGTCACCGAGGCCGCGCGGATGCTGGACCTCGAGAAGTACCTGGACCGCAAGCCCAAGGCGCTCTCCGGCGGTCAGCGGCAGCGGGTCGCGATGGGTCGCGCGATCGTCCGCGAGCCCAGCGTGTTCCTGATGGACGAGCCGCTGTCCAACCTCGACGCCAAGCTGCGGGTGGAGACCCGCGCGAACATCGCGGCGCTGCAGAAGCGGCTGGGCACCACCACGATCTACGTCACCCACGACCAGGTCGAGGCGATGACGATGGGGCACCGCGTCGCGGTGCTCAAGGACGGGCTGCTGCAGCAGTGCGCCAGCCCGCGCGAGCTGTACGAGAACCCGGCCAACGCCTTCGTCGCCGGCTTCATCGGATCGCCCGCGATGAACCTCAAGACGGTGCCGCTGACCAGCGACGGCGCGGTGCTCGACGGCGCCACGATCCCGCTGCCGCGCGAGGCCGTGGCCGCCGCGGGCGACCTCAAGGAGATCACCTTCGGCGTGCGCCCCGAAGCGCTGTCGCTGACCTCCAGCGAGGACGACGGCATGGCCATGACCGTCGAGCTGGTCGAGGAACTCGGCGCCGACGCGCTCATCCACGGCGCCATCGATGTCAACGGCTCGCAGGAACGCTTCGTCGTCCGCGCCGACGGCCGCACCCCGCCCGCGCTCGGTCAGCAGGTCAAGGTCGCCCTGCGCGACCACAGTGAGATCCACCTCTTCCACCCCGAGACCGGAGATCGCCTGGTCGCCTGATCGCGAACCGATCGTGGCTGCTCAGGCGGCCACCGCCGGTCGCGGCCCCTCATGCCGACGCCCCCGCTGGTCCTGGCGGGGGCGTCGTTGCGTGCACAACAGGAATAACCCGGTCGGTGGAGTGTTGTGCGGAGACGTGCTTAGACTGTAATTGACAACGGTTTCCGTTACCGTTCGCAGTTAGCCGTCAGTCTGCTGCGCAAGGGGCTTATCACCGAGGAGTGCAACCGATGACCGTCCGCAGCCGCTCCGCTGCCACCGCCTTAGCCGGCCTCGCCGCCACCGCCATCGCCCTGACCGCCTGCGGCACCGGCGAGCAGGCGGCCGGCGGCGGCGACAAGATCAAGGTCGTCGCCTCCACCAGCGCGTGGGCCAGCGTCGTGCAGGCGATCGGCGGTGACGACATCGAGGTCGAGGCGATCATCAGCGACCCCAACGCCGACCCGCACTCCTACGAGAGCACCCCGCAGGACGCCGCGAAGGTCACCGACGCGGACCTGGTCGTGTTCAACGGCGGCGGATACGACGAGTTCATGGAGAAGATCCTCGGCAGCAGCGGCCAGGGCAAGCCCGCCATCGAGGCCGTCAAGGACGAGCCCGCGGGAGAGCACGGCGGCCACGAGGAGCACGGGCACGAGGGCCACGACCACTCGGCGAACGAGCACGTCTGGTACGACCTGCACGTCGTGCAGCAGGTGGCCGCCCAGGTCAACGCCGAGCTGAGCAAGCTGCAGCCGGCCAAGGCCGAGCAGTTCGGCAAGGCCGCGGGCCACTTCTCCGAGGACATCGGCAAGCTGCAGGGGCGGGTCGGCGAGCTGGGCGACCAGAACCGGGGCAAGCCGGTGATCGTCACCGAGCCGGTCGCGCACTACCTGGTGGAAGCGGCGAGCCTGCAGGACATCACGCCGCCGGAGTTCGTCAAGGCCGTCGACGCCGAGAGCGACCCGTCGGCGGCCGCGGTCGCCGCGATCCAGAACGCCGTGAACTCCAAGCAGGCCGCGGCGGTCATCTACAACCCGCAGACCGAATCGCCGGTCACCCGCAACGTGCGCAGCGCCGCCGAGCAGAATCAGATCCCGGTCGTGGAGATGACCGAGACCCTGCCGCAGGGCAAGACCTACGTGCAGTGGATGGACGCCCAGATCACGGCCCTGCAGGCCGCCCTGACCCAGAATCGCTGAGATATGACCGCCAAACCCGAGACCGAGACCGTCCTCGCGCCCACCGCCACGGCCCCCGCCGTGCGGCTGCGCGGCGCGGAGCTCTCCTACGGCCCCCGAGTCCTGTGGTCCGGCCTGGACCTGGACGTCGCGCCGGGGGAGTTCCTGGCCGTGCTCGGGCCCAACGGCTCCGGCAAGACGAGCCTCCTGCGCGTGCTGCTGGGCTTGCAGCAGCTTTCCGCGGGCAGCGTCGAGATCGCCGGCGGGCCGGCCCGCCGGGGCAGCAACCGGATCGGTTACATCCCGCAGCAGCGGGCGCTGGACGCGACCGTGATGGTGCGCGGTAGCGACCTGGTCGGTCTCGGGTTGGACGGTCACCACTGGGGCACGGGCATGCGCGGCCGCCGCGAGCGCAAGCAGCGGGTCGCCGCGGCGCTGCGCGCGGTCGAGGCGACCGAGTACGCCCGGATGCCGCTGGGTCTGCTCTCCGGTGGCGAGCAGCAGCGGCTCCGGGTGGCGCAGGCGCTGGTCAGCGATCCGGCGGTGCTGCTGTGCGACGAGCCGCTGCTGTCGCTGGACATCGCGCACCAGCGCAAGGTCAGCCGGCTGATCGCGAACCAGGCGCGGGAGGCCGGGGCCGCGGTCCTGTTCGTCACCCACGAGATCAACCCGGTGCTGCCGCTGGTCGACCGGGTCCTCTACCTGGTCGACGGCCGGTTCCGGATCGGCCCGCCGGACGAGGTGATGACCTCCGCGACGCTGTCCGAGCTGTACCGCACCGACGTCGAGGTCGCCCGCGTCGGCGGGCGGCTGGTGGTCGCCGGCACCGACGAGCACGAGCACGACCACCACGTGCAAGAGGCGGAAGAAGCGTGAACGCGATCATCGACGGGCTGGGCAAGATCCTGGACTTCTCGACCACGATCGACCTGCTCGGCTACCCGTTCGTCCAGCAGGCACTGCTGGCCGCGGCGGCGCTGGGGCTGGTCTCCGGCTGCCTGGCGCCGCTGGTCGTCGCGCGGAAGATGTCCTTCGCCGTGCACGGCACGGCCGAGCTCGCGTTCACCGGTGCCGCCGCGGCGCTGCTGATCGGCGTGGGCGTCGGCGTCGGGGCGCTGGCCGGCGCCGTGGTCGCCGCGCTGCTGCTCGGGCTGCTGGGGCAGCGCGGGACCGAACGCGATTCGGTGATCGGCGCGATCCTGTCCTTCGGGCTCGGCGTCGGCGTGCTGCTGCTGTGGCTCAACCCGGAGCGGACCTCGAACAAGTTCAGCCTGCTGGTGGGGCAGATCGTCGGCGTGGATTCCGCGGACGTGCTGCTGCTGTCCGGATGTGCGGCGGCGGTCCTGGTCGTGCTGGCCTTCGTGTACCGGCCGCTGCTGTTCGCGAGCGTCGACCCGGACGTCGCGGCGGCCCGCGGTGTTCCGGCGCGGCTGCTGACGCCGCTGTTCGCGGTGCTGGTCGGTGTGGCGACCGCGCTCGGCGTCTACACCGTCGGCGCGTTGCTGGTGCTGGCGCTGATGGTGACGCCGGGAGCCGCGGCGGCGCGGGTGACCGCGAGCCCGGTCAAGGCGACGGTGCTGGCCGTGGTGTTCGCCGAGGTGGCGGTGCTGGGGGGCATCCTGCTGTCGCTGGCGCCGGGCGCGCCGGTGAGCGCCTTCGTCACGATCATCTCGTTCGTGATCTACCTGGTGTGCCGCGTGGTCGGCAACCGCCGACTCCGCCGCCTGTCCCGGACCCCGGCTTCGGCCATCCCAGCCTCGGCCTGACGACAGTTTCAATTGAAACTGCCACCATCCGCGGGGGGCGAGGGGGGACCGCAGTTTCAATTGAAACTTGCGCGGACCGCGGACCGCGGACCGCGGACCGCGGACCACGGACCACGGACCACGGGGCGCGGGGCGCGGGGGCGCGGAGCCCGAATGGCGGTGGGTCCGGGGTTGGCCGAAGCTGGCGGTCGTGCCTGGGAGCGGCCGGATTCGGGTCCTGATCAACCTGGCGACTTCGCTGGGCGCGGTGGTGGCGTGCACCGTCGTCTACTACCTCCTGCCGCTCGACCGGTTCGGGCTCGTCGGCACCGTGAACTCGGTCGTGCTGTTCGCGATCGGCCTGGTCGCGGTCTCCTCGCTGATCCTGTTCCAGGTGCGCCGGTTCCGGATCGGCGGCGCGCGCCACGGCAGCTCCATCGCCGGGGTGGCCGCGGCGTTGTACCTGGCTGTGCTGTTCTTCGCCGCTGTCTACTTCGGACTGGCCCGCGAAGATCCGGGCTCGATCGAGTCGCTGCGCACCAAGACCGACGCGCTCTACTTCTCGCTGACGATCACCAGCACCGTCGGCTTCGGCGACGTGCACGCGGTGTCCCAGCTCGCCCGCGCGGTCGCCTTGGTGCACATGGCCTTCAACATCGGGTTCCTCGCCGCGGCCGTCGCCGTCGTCCGGGCCAAGGCCTCTCGGCCCGAAGATGCCTGAGAGCTCGGTTTCCGCTGTTCAGGTGCCGTGCGTGTGTTGTGTCGCTATGGCAGCACAAAGTACGCACGGGTGTTCACCAGCGGAAACCGTGCTTCAGGCGAGGCCGAGGTAGCGGCGTTCGTTGAACTGCTCGCCGACGCAGGAGGCCCCGAGGTCCTGGCCGATGCGCTCGATCACGTCCGCCAGTTCCAGCCGCGCCAGCCACGAGCGGGGCAGCACCGCCGTGCCGTGCCGGGCGCCGAGGATGCTGCCGGTCACGGCGGCGGTGGTGTCGCTGTTCCCGGAGTGGTTCACCGCCAGCCGCAGGGCGTCGGCGAACTGGTCGGGCTTGGGCATCGCAAGCGCGCAGTAGACGCCGATGGCCAGCGCCTCCGGGCCGATCCAGCCCTGGCCGAGCCGCTCGATGCTCCCGACGCTCGCGCCCAGCCGCGCCAGCGTCGAAGCCTCCGCGAGGGCGGTCGCGGCCTCGCCGTCCTCGCGCAGCACGCGGCCCGCCGCCTGGTCCACCGCGGCGGGCAGCTTCCGCTCCTGCACGGCCACCAGGTGCACGATGAGCGACAGCGCCCCGGCCGAGGCCCAGCCGCCGACGCCGCCGTGGGTGAGCGCCGCGCATTGGCAGGCCAGCTGGTAGGCCATCTCGGCGGTGGGCGCGAAGCCGAGCGGCGCGCTGCGATCCACGCCGCCGCAGCCCTTGGAGGTGTTCCGCGGCCGGTCCGGCGTGCCGAGCTCGGGTTCCTGCAGCGCGCGCAGGCTGGTCAGGCCGGGCGCCCGGTTGGCGTACAGCTCGGGCTCGGCGAGCAGGCCGGTCGCGCCGGGCTGCGGCTTGTCTTCCTGCTGGGTGATCAACCACCGTCGGTAAGCGGCGGCGGTGGACTCGACCGGCCGCCAATTGCCACCGTTGTTACCGGTGGTCCAGGCATGCAGGTAACCCTCGCCGGTGAACAGCGCCAGCTGCGTGGCGTCGCCGAGCAAGGCCTGCGGCGGCGGTTCGGCCACGCCTGCCTGGCCGAACTGGGCGCGGATGTCGTCCAGCTGCGCGTACTCGACCGGGCTGCCGAGCGCATCGCCGAGCGCCCCGCCGAGCAGGCAGGCCACCGCGCGATCGACCACTGTGGACGGGGTCGGCACGGGTGCGGCTCTCCTTCCACAGTGTCCTCGTACGAGTGATCGCCGTGTCCAGACTTTACTTGGCGTACCCGGTCGCCGGGAGATGTTCACCGCAACAGCGGGCGTGGGCCGGACGCCGAGGGAGGAAACGGACATGGCTCCATTGGAGTGAATCGTCGGCCGGTGATCGACATGCGTTCGGGCGCGCCTCGTTACGGTGTGTCGGGTTTTGGGCGGCGGACCGGCCGCCGCGTGGGCTTTCCGGGGGTGTGGACTCGCCGTGCGCGGTACCCGAGACTGTCTGAAGGCTCAACAAACATGAGTGAGAGTCGGAATTGGAGATGATGGCGGGGCACGGCAGCTCGACCGAGGCACCGGGCGCGGGGTTCGAGTTCCGCCTGCTCGGCCCTCTTGAGGTGCGCGTCGGCGGCAGTCCGCAACCGCTCGGCAGCGCCCCGGTCCGCGCGCTGCTGGCCTGCCTGCTGCTGGAACCGAACCAGGTCGTCTCGATGGACCGGCTGATCGACACGCTGTGGGAGCACGAGCCGCCGGCCAGCGCCCGGACCATCATCCACGGCTACGTCTCCCGGCTGCGCAAGCTCTTCGGCGCCGGCTCGGCTTCGGCCGAGATCGTCACCCGCCCGCCCGGCTACCTGCTGCGGGTCGACAGCGACCGGATCGACGCGCACCGCGCGCGGGCGCTGATCAACCGCGCGCACGGCATGGAACCGGCGGCGCGGTCGCGGATGCTGGCCGAGGCGCTGACGCTGTGGCGCGGCCCGGTGCTCTCGGACCTCGCCAGCAGCCGGCTGTACCGGATGGTGGCGCCGAACCTGGACGAGCTGCGGTTGCTGGCGCTGGAGGAGCGGGTCGCCGCCGACCTGGATCTCGGCAGGCACCACCAGCTGGTGCTGGAACTGTCCACCCTGGTCGACCGGAATCCGCTGCGGGAACGGCTCACCAGCCAGCTGATGCTGGCCCACTACCGAGCGGGGCACCGCGCCGAGGCGCAGGCCCGCTACCACGCCCTGCGCCACCGGCTGTCCCACGAGCTCGGCCTCGATCCCGGCCCCGAGCTGCGCGAGCTCTACGAGAAGCTGCTCCGCGACGACCCGGCGCTGCGCAGCCCGCAGCGCCGCCCGGAACCGGGGCCCGAGCTCAAGCGCCCGATCCCGGCGGAGCTGCCGCCGGCCCCGGCCGGATTCGTCGGCCGCCAGGGCGAACTCGCCGCGCTCGACGAGATGCTGGCGGAACGCGAACGCGGCTCCAGCCTGCTCGCCGTGGTCACCGGCACCGCGGGCGTCGGCAAGAGCGCCCTCGCGCTGACCTGGGCGCACCGCGTCGAGCACGAGTTCCCCGACGGGCAGCTGTACGCATCGCTGCGCGGTTACGACTCGGAGCGCGAGCCGCTGACGCCCGGCGAGGTGCTGACCAGCATGCTCAAAGCGCTCGGCGTCGCGGCGAATGCGATCCCCGTCGAGCTGGACGACCGCACCGCGCTGTACCGGTCGCTGCTGGCCAAGCGCCGGGTGCTGGTGCTGCTGGACAACGCGCGGGACTCCGAGCAGGTGCGGCCGCTGCTGCCGGGCAGCGCCGAGTCGCTGGTGCTGGTCACCAGCAGACGTCGGCTGGACGGGCTGGTAGTGCGCAGCGGGGCGCGGGTGCTGCCGCTGGAAACGCTGCCGACCGAGACCGCGATCGAGCTGCTCGACCGGGCGGGCGTGCCCGGCAAGTCGGCCTCCGAGCCGGCGGCCGCGGCCGCGCTGGCGGAGCTGTGCGGCGGGCTGCCGCTGGCGCTGCGGATCGCCGCCGCGCGGCTCGCGGCGAACCCGGCGCGCGGCGTGTCCGACCTGGTGCACGAGCTGACCGACGAGCGCAACCGGCTGCACGCGCTGGACATCGACGACGTCGACACCAGCGTCCGCCGCGCGTTCGACATCTCCTACCGCAGCCTGCACCCGGTGCACGCCGACACGTTCCGGCTGTTAGGGCTGGTGCCCGGCCACACCTTCACCTCGCACGCCGTCGCCGCGCTGTGCGGCACCGACCCGCCCAACGCGCAGCGCAGGCTGCGGGCGCTGGCGCTCGCGCACCTGGTCACCGAGACCGAGCCGGACCGGTTCGGCATGCACGATCTGCTGCGCGTGTACGCCCGCGACCTGCTGGCCGAGCCGACCCCGATCGACACCGAGGCCCTGCGCAGGCTGCTGAACCACTACCTCGTCACGGCCGACCACGCGCGCCGCTTCCTCCGCCCGGCCAGGGACGACCTGGACTTCTCCAGCGGGCCCGAGGTGCCCCGGCCGGAGATCGCCGACCGGTCGCAGGCGCTGGAGTGGTTCGACGCGGAGTGGACGAACCTGGTCGCCGCCGTCCGGGCCGCGAACGCCGAGGGCATGCACGAGCTGGCCTGGCCGCTGGCCCGCCTGCAGTTCAACTACCTGATGGTGCGCTGCCCGTGGGAGGACTGGATCCGGATCTACCGCGACGGGCTCGACTCGGCCCGGGCGGTGGACGACCCGGCGGGCAAGGTGCTGATGCCGGCCGGGCTCGGGGTCGCGTACTCGCGGTCGGGCCGGCTGGACGCCGCGCTGGCGCACTACGACGAGTCGTACCAGGCCGCGGTGCGGACCGGTGATTCCGCGCGATTGGCGATGACCCAGGTCAACATGGGCAGCGTGCTGTTCCGCCTGAAGCGCTACGAAGAGGCGAAAGTGCACTGCCAGGACGCGTTGAGGGTCTACCGTTCGCTGGGCGACCGGTACTTCGTGGCGGGGGCGCTGAACAACCTCGCCATGGTCGAGCAGGTCAACGGCGAGCTGGAGGAGGCGCTGGCGCACCTGCGCGAGGCCGAGGCGCTGTACCGGGACGCCGACGACCTGGAGACGCTGGCGATGGTGCTGAACAACTGCGGCGAGGTGAGCATCGAGCTGGGCCGGATCGCCGACGGCGAGCGGTTCCACCACGAGGCGCTGGACATGGCGCTGAAGTGCGGCTCCGCGATGCGGCAGGCGTCCGCGTACCTGGGCCTCGGCGACGCCGCCCGGTCCCGCGGCGACCTGGCGGTGGCCCGGACCCGCTGGGACACCGCGCTGGCGATCTTCGAATCGGAGGGTTCGCCGCGCTCGGCCGAGGTCCGCGCGCGGCTGGAAGACCTCTCCGCTGCGCCCTGCTGAGGGGCGTTTAGCCGACGTTTAGCGGCCGTGTAGCGCCCGCTGGGAACTTTCATCGTGTGCGGATCAAGCCGTGCATGGTTCGCACACGGGCGGCTCTGGGGGGAGTCCAGGGGGGATTGTCGCCCGGTCGTCCCGGTCGGCACGCGTGGCCGGCCGGGGCGGCCGCAAGGGGGGCTTGGCATTCGGGACGGGTTCATCCCGAATGGACGTGGGGGTGAGTGCGGGCTTTCGGCGCCAGGAGTGGGTGATCCTGCCGGGGGTCCGCACTTCGTCTTTTCAAGGGGTACCTGGGGGTGTTCCGCCTGGTCGGGGCCGTGAGTACTTTGTGTCGCCATAGCAGCACAAAGTACTCACGGTAGGTGTGACCAGGGGAAACGTCGTTCCGGAGCTCAGGCCGAGGGGTGCCCGGCGGTGAGCTTCTCCAGCTGGGGGCGCTTCGCGGTGCGGCCGTCGCCGCTGGACACGCCCCGCAGGCGGCGGCTGATCCACGGCGCCAGGTACTCGCGGGCCCAGCGGATGTCCTGGGCGCGCTGCTCCCGCCAGGGCATTTCGGGGACCGCGGGCCAGGGCTCGCGCCAGTCGGCGGCGACCGGGACGCCCAGCGCTTCGCACGCGCGCAGGGCGACCCGCCGGTGGCCCGCCGCGGACAGGTGCAGCCGGTCCTCGCTCCAGGCCCGGTTGTCCCGCAGCACCCGCATCGACCACAGGTCCATCACGTGGCAGCCGTGCTTGTCGGCGATCGCCCGCAGGTGCGAGTTGTAGGTCCCGACCTTGCCGCGCACGTGCCGCAGCACCGGGGTGCCTCGGGTGTCGAAGCCGGTGCCGATCAGCACGTCGGCGCCGGTGGCCCGCAGCTCGCCGACCGCGGAGTCGAAGAGCTCCGCGACCGCGTCCGGGTTGCTGCCGGGGCGGATGATGTCGTTGCCGCCGGCGGTCAGGGCGACCAGCCCGGGCCGCAGCGCCACCGCCTGGGGCACCTGCTCGTCGACGATCTGGCGGATCAGCTTGCCGCGCACCGCGAGGTTGGCGTACTGCAGCTCGGGGTCGTGGGCGGTCAGGTGCTCGGCCAGCCGGTCCGCCCAGCCGCGGAAGCTCCCGTTCGGATCCGCGTCGGCGAGCCCCTCGGTGAAGCTGTCCCCCAGCGCGACGAAGCTGCCCCAGCGCGCCGAGCCGGCGTTGCGCTGCGATTCCATTGACTCTTTCCCTCCTGGTCTTTCCTCCCGCACGCGCGGTGACCGGAAACCAGATTGGCGCTCGAACGGCTACCTACGCCACCGTCGGTTCCGCACTAGTGATTAACGGCACTGGACAGTCTAGTATTTCTGTCCGATTCGCCCGGAAGCTGCTCGGATTTTGCGAATTTCGTTGTCGCACTGCGCTTTTCCCGCGTCGTGGCAGCAACTGGGTGGCTATTCCTCGAAACACCGGTACGGGTGAACCTCAGCTGCTACTGTCCTTCGGCGGTAGCAGATGCAATGAGGGGGCCCGCGATGTTGCGATCGATGCAGGTGGCAGCTCGGCGTGCGTTCGGGGAGACGCCGCGCCGTCCGCCGTTTCGCGTCATCGCGGGCGGTTGAGTTGGGGAACGACAGCGTGCTCCGTTGCGTCGATTCCAGTGCGCCCGCGGTTCGGGTCCACCCGGACGTCGCGCGGCGCTGCAACCGTCCCGAATACCTGGGGGAATCGTGACGTCACCGCAGAATCCGGCGTCCGCGCCGGGGCCAGCGGGCTTCGACGCGCAACAGCGGGCAGCAGGCCCGGGAGGACGACGCCGTGCGGACGCGCCGATGCGCGGCTCGCTCGGCGGTGAGGTGCCGCCGGCACCAAGCGGGCCGCGGCCGCCCGCCCCGCGTCCGATGCGCCTCGATCTGCGCGGCGAGCTCGCCGCACTGGCCGCCGAACCGCACCCGTTCGCGCTGTGGCAGCGCGCCGAGCAGCTGCCCGATCGCTTCGAGCACGACCAGCGCCGGCAGCCCCAAGACGCCAGGCCGGCGCCGGACCGGCCCGAAGCGCCGAAGACGCCGGGCGGCGGATTGGCGCTCTCCGGCGACCTCGGCGGGCTCGACGTGCCGCCGGGACGCCCGGAACCGCCGGCCGAGCTGTCCGGCTCGCTCGGTCCCGAGCCGCTCGAAGAACCGCAGCGCCCGACCGGGTTCAGCGGTGGTCTCAGCGGCTCGCTCGTGCAGGACGACCCGCTGAGCGGCCCGCTGCCATCGATCCACGACGGCCTGGTGGGCGGCCCGCCGCCGCAGGCAGGGCCGCCGAGCGGCCCGCCGCAAGCGGGGCCGCCGCGCCACGACCTCCCGCCGACCGGACCGGACGGCCCGCCGCGCCGACGCGACTCCGGCCCGCTACCGCAGCAGGGACCGCCGAGCAGCCCGTTGCCGCAAGACGGGCTGCTGCCCGAGCCGGATGCCCTGCGGCCCGGCGCTCCGCCGTTCGACGGACCGTCGCCGCAGGTCGGCGGGCGACGGCACGACGTTCCGCCGCCAGTCCGGGATGGTCGGCCGCCCCACGATGGGCCGATGTCCGGGCCGGACGGGTTGCCGCCGAGGCACGACTCCGGTCCGCCGAGCGGGCCGCAGCCACAGGTCGGCCAGCCGAGCGGCCCGCTGCCGCAGGTCGGCCCGCCGCGTCACGACCTTCCGCCGGCAGGGCCGGACGGGCCGCCGCCCCACGACGGGCCGATCGACGGATTGCCGCCGCGACCCGACGCCGCCCCGATGGGGGCGCCGCAGTCGGGCCCGCCGAGCGGCCCGCTGCCGCAGGCCGGTCCGCTGAGCGGCCCGCCGCCGCAGGCTCCGCCGCGTCACGACGCTCCGCTGGACGGTCCGCCGCCGCGCCACGACGCCGGCCCGAGCAGCGGTCCGGTGCCGCAGGCCGGTCCGCTTCGGCAGGACGGCCCTCCGCCCGGCCCGCTGCCGCTGGACGGCCCTCCTCCGCAGCCCGGTCCGCCGAGCGGCCCGCTGCCGCAGGCCGCTCCGCTCAGCGGCCCGCCGCCGCAGGCTCCGCCGCGGCCCGACGCGCCACCGCTCGCGCCTGACGGCGCGCCGCGGCACGAGGCTCCCGGTCCCCGGCTCGCCGGGCCACCGCCCTCCGGGCCACCGCCCGTCGACGGTCCGCCGATGGCCGAACCGCGTCCTCCTGCTCCGCAGGGTCCGCCGTCGCCTCCGGTCGGCAACCCGTCGCTGGGTGGTCCGCCGCCGCGGCCTCCGGTCGCTCCCGGGCCGCCGCCCGAGGGGCCGCCGAGCGGTCCGATGCCGCAGGCCGGCCGCCCGGTCGGGCCGCCGCCCGCGCGGCCGGACGGCCCGCCGAGCGGTCCGATGCCGGCCAACGCCGGCCCGCCGCCGGCTCCGCAGGCGCCACCGCGCCCGCCGGAGCCGCAGCCGGAGCCGCCTCGCCCCGAGCAGCGGCGTCCCGTGCCCGCGCGGGCGCCGAAGCTCACGCAGCGCGCCGATGGCGGGTTCGGGCCGATGGGATCGTCCGGCACCTGGAGCGGGGCCTCGTCGTCCCGGGCCGGTTACGGCCGGAACATGACCTGGTCGGCCGACGACTTCAAGGAGGAACGCCGGGAGGACGACGACCTGCGCGCCGGCGCCGGCTACAAGCCGGGCGAGAGCGGTAGCGGCGTGGTGCCGCAGTTCCTGGTCGAAGCCGACGAACTCTTCGAGGAGGACGACGGCGGGAGCCGCCTCGTCGCCCCGCCGGTGCTGGGCGAAGCCCCCTCCAGCTACCGGGACTTCTAGGGATTGTTCGATGTGGCTCGCGCCGCGGGTGTGCGGTGCGAGCCGAGTCCCGCGCCGCCCGCGGCGCTGACCTCAGCGCCGGCCGGTGCACCCCGACTCGAAATGAGCTGTGATGGTCGAGACGATCACCCTGTCGATCCCCGCGGTCGACCTGCTCGGTGAGCAGCTGAACCTCACCGTGCGGCAGTACCCGTTCGAGCTCCCGCGTGTCGGCGAGGCCGCGGAGGACCGCAACCGGCTGGCCGCCCAGGTGTGGCAGGAGCTGGAGTCGACCGGCCTGGCCCGCAACGGCCGCCCGGAGCCCGAGGTCGAGGACGCGCTGTACCTGCTGTGCAGCTCCGAGGTGTCGATCGCGGCCGCCGGGCTGCTGGACGTGCGCGCCGGGCAGCGGCTGGCCGCGCGGGTCGTGGCGACCGGCGAGGTCGGCGTGGTCGGCGTGCTCGACGGCCGGGGGCTGCGGATGAGCTTCCTGGCGCCGGACACCCTGCCCCGGGTGTGCGCCGAGCTGCTGCCCGACGCCCCGCCCGGCAGCGGCGGCGAGGTGCGCGCGGTGGCCGATCGCAGCCACGGCCGCCCGACCGACGCCGACATCGACGGGCTGGCCGAACTGCGCGCGATCACCTCGGGGCAGAAGTACCGGCTCGGGCACTTCGTCGTCGGCGGCGCCCGGCGCGGCGGGCCGCGCGGCCGGATCCCGAACCTGATCTGGTTCGACAACGACCGGGGCCGCTACTCGCTGCAGGGCGAGCGCGCCGACGGCCAGGACGTCGTCACCTGCCGCCCGGCCGACAAGCCCCGCATCGCCGGCCAGCTCGCCGCCCTCCTCGACCGGGCCCGCCGGGGGCTCGGCTGAAACGCCTCACCGGGGAGTCGCGTGCCACTGGTAGGTGCGGACCGGGCGTTGGTTAGGGCAGGCTGGGTTCTGTGACGCAGGACCGGCAGGCGGAGATCGCGGCGGACCGCGACGACCGCGATTCGTTCATGCGGCTGCTCGGCGGCCGCACCAGCGCGATCGACGCGAGCCTGCCGCCCATCGCGTTCGGCGCCGGGTGGTTCTTCGGCGGCGAGTCGATCGCCATCGGCGGCGGCGCGGCGGTGGTGGTGGGCGCGTTGATCGCCGGGTGGCGGCTGCGCGGGGGAGCCCGGCCGCTGGCGGTGCTGATCAGCCTGCTCGCGGTCCTGCTCGGCGCGCTGATCGCGCTGTACACCGGGGATGCCGCGGACTTCTTCCTGCCCAGGCTGGTGACCAACGCGCTCAGCGCGCTCGCCTGGATGACCAGCATCGCGATCCGCTGGCCGCTGCTCGGCGTGGTGGTCGGCACGGCCCTCGGCCAGGCCCGGCGGTGGCGCCGCGACCCGGTGCTGCTGCGGGCGTACAGCCGGGCGAGCTGGGTCTGGGTCGGCCAGTACGTGGTGCGGCTGGTGGTGTTCATCCCGCTGTGGCTGCTGGGCTTCACCGGCGCGCTGACCATCGCGCAGGTCGTGCTGACCTGGCCGCTGGTGGCGGTGTGCGTGGCGGTGAGCTGGTGGGTGATGCGGCGGTCCCTGCCGCCCGAACACCCGGGACTGCGGCATCCGCAGTCGTGACCGCTCGGCCGGAGGAGCAGAATGCGCTCATGTCTCTCGGCAGCGTGATCACCGCGATAGTCACCCCGTTCGACGACGAGTTGCGCGTCGACGAAGCCGCCTTCCTGGACCTGTTCCGCCACCTGATCGACCACGGCTCGGACGGCATCGTGGTCTGCGGGACGACGGGCGAGGCGCCCACGCTCACCGACGAGGAGCACCTGCGGCTCATCGAGCTCGCCTGCGCCGAGCGCCCGGCGGGCACCACGGTGATCGCTTCGACCGGGTCGAACAACACCGCGCACGCCTGCGAGATGACGGCGCGGGCGACCGAGCTCGGCGCCGACGCGGTGCTTTCGGTGACGCCGTACTACAACCGGCCCAACCGCCGCGGCCTCGTCCGGCACTTCACCGAGATCGCGCGGGCGACGGACAAGCCGGTGGTGCTCTACAACGTGCCGTCGCGGATCGGGCTGTCGCTGACGCACGACCTGCTCGCCGAGCTCGCCCAGGTCGAGAACATCGACTACGTCAAGCAGGCGGACAACGCCGCGCTCGCCCAGATCGACGGCCTCGGCCTGTACGCGGGCAACGACGACGGCTTCGCCGCGGCCCTGGACCTCGGTGGTCTCGGCGGCATCCTGGTGGCCAGCCACCTGGTGGGCCCGCAGATGCGGCGGATGGTCGACGAGCCGGAGCGCCGGGCTGAGATCGACGCCTCGCTGAAGCCGCTGTACGCCGCGCTGTCGACGACCACGAACCCGATCCCGGTCAAGGCGGCCCTGAACTTGGTCGGCCACCGGGTCGGCGGGGTCCGGCTGCCGCTGGTGGACGCGGACGAGGCGGAGTTGGCGGCGATCCGCAAGGGCCTCCAAGAAATCGGCCTCGCCTGAAGCAGACTGGCCCCCGATGTCAATGAGGTTTTCCAGCCTCGTTGTGCGCGGCGGTGCGGGTGGCGGAATTGCCCGCCTTCGGCGTGTCGCGCCGTGACACGCCGAAGGCTGTGGATAACTTCCGCAATTTCAATGGAAATCGAAGGTCTGATTTCCATTGAAATTGCGGGACTCATGGCTCGCGGGAGGCGGTGGTGGCCCGGCCGAGCAGGCTTTCGTGGAGGGTCTGCGGGTCCTCCGTGAGGTCCAGGGCCGCTAGCCAGGCCGCTCCGGCTTCGCCTGGGCCCGCCGTGCGCTGGGTTTGGAAGCCCCGGGCCGACAGCGTGCCGCGCAGCGCCTCGCGGACCGGATTGCCAGGCGCCACCAGGCCGCCTGCCAGCACGATCGTCCTGGATTCGCCGTGGCAGCGGGTCGCCGCCGCGGTGTCGGCCAGGACTTGGGCGGCGCGCCGGACGATGTCGGCCGCCGTTTCGTCGGTGGCCGCGGTCACCAGCGGCGCCAGCTCCGCGAGGCGGATCGGTGGCGCCGCGTTCACCGCGCTGATCAGGTCCCTGCGCTGCGCGTCCGGCACGTCCGGGAGGAGCCGGTCGCGCACTGCCGCCGTGAGGCCGTGCAGCGGCTCGCCGCGGTCCAGCGCGCGCAGCGCGGCTCGCACCGCTTCGCGGCCCAGCCAGAACGCCGAGCCCTCGTCGCCGAGCAGCCAGCCGTGACCGCCGATGGTCGCGACCATCCGGTGCTGCTCGATGCGGGCCGCGATGGCGCCCGTGCCCGCGATCAGCACCGTGCCGTCGGGATCCGGCGTGCCCGCCGCGAAGGCCACCTCGCAGTCGCTGATCGCTCGCCACGGGCTCCGCAGGCCCAGCCCGGACCACGTGCGGTCGAACAGCGCGCCGAACCCGGGATCGGCCATCTTGCTGACCCCGGCCATGCCGATCACGCAGTTGCGCACCGCCGCCGGATCGATCCCGGCGAGCGCCGCCCGCGCGGCATCGGCGATCTGCCGCGCCGCCTGCTCGGGCGGGTGCGAATTCGGGTTGCCGCCGGCCGCTTCGCCGCGGCCCAGCACCCGGCCGGACAGGTCGCTGACGAGCGCCCGGCTGCTGGTTCCGCCGATGTCGAGGCCGAGTACGAGCGCCGCTTCGTCGCCGTGCATCCGCCCTTTCTACCCGTCGCGGCCGCGCACCGTGGCCGGCGCGACCAAAACCGGCCAGGACCTTCTCGCCAACCTCTGGCATCCGGCGTGGCGAGCGGCTATACATCGAGGCGTTGCTTGATCAGTCGGGGAGCTGGAGCATGGACGACCTTGCCGGGTCACGTCGAATGTCCGATTTGGACGGTGCGGGCCGTCGCGGCGCGAGCGGTGCAGCTCGATGACCGTCGACACCCACCACCACCTGTGGGACCTCGACGTCCGGGACCAACCGTGGATCGTCGGCGAGGCGATGGAGCCGCTGCGCCGCGACTTCCGGCCCGCCGACCTGCAGGCCGCGCTGAAGGGTTCCGGCGTGACCGCCACGGTGCTGGTGCAGACCGCCGCCGACCCGGACGAGACGCCGGAGATGCTGGTGCTGGCCGACACCGTGGACCGCATCGCGGCGGTGGTCGGCTGGGTCGACCTGACCGCGCGGGACGCCCGCGAGCGGATCGGCCGCCTGCAGGCGCACCCGTCCGGCGGCTGGCTGAAGGGCATCCGGCACCAGGTCGAGGACGAGCCGGACCCGGACTGGCTGGTCCGCCCGGAGGTGCTCAACGGGCTGGCCGCGGTCGAGGACGCCGGGTTGGTGTACGAGCTGCTCGTCCGGCCGCACCAGCTGCCGGCCGCGATCAAGGCCGTCGGGCAGTTCCCGCAGCTGACCTTCGTGCTCGACCACTGCGCGAAACCGCCCGTGGCCACCGGTGAGCTGGAGCCGTGGGCGAGCCGCGTCCGGGCGCTGGCCGCCCACCCGAACGTGGTGTGCAAGCTGTCCGGTCTGGTCACCGAGGACGACTGGGCCCGGCAACCTGATCCGGTGAGGCTTGCGCCTTACGTGGACGTGGTGCTGGAGGCGTTCGGGCCGGGCCGGCTGATGTTCGGTTCGGATTGGCCGGTGTGCCTGCTCGCCGCCGACTACGGGCAGGTCATGGGCGTGGCCCGGCAACTGACCGCCGGGCTCGACGATCGGCAGCGCGCGGCGGTGTTCGGCGCGACGGCGCGCGAGGTGTACGGCTTTTAGGGTCTTTGGACTCTGCCGTTCGGCTTGCCCCGAGGCTTGCGGTGTGCTCCGTTCGGCGTAACCTGGCGGTGCCCGTCTCACCCCGCCCCCTCGGTGAGGCGGGCTTTTACTTGCGTTAACTCCTTCTGTTTATGGTTTGCCGAGCCTGTTCAACTCTTCTTTGGAACGCGGAATATAGCCATGGCGTCCACCAATGCGTTCGAGGGCTTCGAACTTGGCCGCAGGAAACGAGTGACGCCATTGCGTGATGAAGGCGGACTCGTCCGTATCATTGACTCGAATGCGCTGAAGCTCTCGCGTGAGTCCAACTAGGAAGCCCGAGAAGGGTACGTATGCTTCAAGCAAGCACTTTCCCCTGCGCGGCGTCCACTTCGTCGTCGGCTGAAGCCACGTCCAGTGCTCGGCTTCGTGTACGGCAACTCCCATATTGCCGTAGTGGTCCAACGACATATCCAGAAAGGCATTTGCCCCGGGGGCGTTCCCTTCTCCCCCCCACAGGACGCACGCAACATCGGCACCCTCTGCCAAGGCGAGCGTCGCCTCGACGAGATTATTCAGAGCATTCCGCATGAACGTGGCCTTAAATGAATGAGTTTGCTCGTCAGTTTCGACCGAGAGCTCACACCATCCATTCTTGATAGTCAGTGCGAAATCGAACTTTTCCGAAATTATGGAGTCACCTTCCATGGTGGCATTATATTGAGCCTTTTTCATCCTGGTCGGCCCGCAGCCGCGGGTCGCAAAGCCGTACGTCGATGGGGTGTCGCATGCGCCGTAGGCGCATAGCCCACCTACGACACCGGCACCGCTGCGGGTTCTCAGCGTTCGCCTGGCATAGCAACCCAAAAGACTCACGGCCCCGTTCACCGCGGGAACGGCCGCCGTCGGTCACCGGGTGCGGGTGACCTTCTTCAGGCCGCGCGGGCTGTCCGGGTCGAAGCCCCGGGCCAGCGCCAGCCCGAGGGCCAGCTGCTGGACCGGCAGGACCTCCAGCACCGGCGCCAGCTCCTCGGCGCAGGCGGGCACCGGGATGCGGTGCGACGCGTGCACGTCCGAGGCCGCCGAGCCGATCGCGCAGATGTCCGCGCCGCGCTCGTGGACCACGTCGAGCACCTCGCGCATCGCGTCACCGCCGCGCCCGTTGCTGCACAGCGCGAGCACCGCGGTGTCGGTGTCGACCGCCGCGACCGGGCCGTGCAGCAGGTCGGCGCCGCTGTAGGCGCGGGCCGAGAGATAGCTGGTCTCGGCGAGCTTCAGCGCCGCCTCGGAGGCGGTGGCCAGCGAGTAGCCGCGCCCCGTGGTGACCATCCGCTCCGCGAAGCGGTACCGGCGCACCGCGTCGTCCACCATCTTCTGGCCTGCGTCCAGGGCGGTCGCGGCCAGCTCGGGGATCGGCTCGGCGTCCGCGCCGGTCCCGCCGCGCACCGCGTCGACGAGCAGGTACAGGGCGAGCAGCGTCGCGCTGTAGGTCTTGGTCGCGGCCACCGCCTGCTCGCGGCCCGCCCGGATGTCCACCGACAGCTCGGCGGCGGAGTTCAGCGGCGAGTCGGCGGTGTTGGTGACCGCGACCGTCAGCGCGCCGCGCTTGCGGCCGGACTCGGTGACCTCCAGCAGGTCCGGGGACCCGCCGCTCTGGCTGACCGACACCAGCAGCACGTCGGTCAGGTCCGGCTGCGCGCCGTAGAGCGTCGTCGTCGACGGCGACGTCAGCCCGACGGGCATTTCGAGCAGGACTTCCAGCAGGTACTTCGCGTAGAGCGCGGCGTGGTCGCTGGAGCCGCGGGCGGCCAGCAGCGCGAAGCGCGGTCGGCGTTCCGCGATCTTCGCGGCCACCTCCGCGATCGCGTCCCGGCCGGCCAGCAGGTCGGCGAAGATCGCGGGCTGCTGGCTGATCTCGTCGGTCATGTGGCGACCGGGGGTGGCGGTCATCGGGTCCATCCCTTCAGGTTTAGGTCTAGACCAATCTTACTCAGCCCTTGACGGCGCCCGCAGTGACGCCCGACACCATCTTCCGCTGAACCGCCAGGAAGAACACCAGGACGGGCAGCGTGAACAGGGTCGCGGACGCCATCGTGGCGCCCCAGTCGGTGCCGAACGCGTTCTGGAAGCTCTGCAGGAACACCGGCAGCGTCTGGAGGTCCTGGGAACGCATGAAGATCAGCGCGTACAGGAACTCGTTCCACGCGGTGATGAACGCGAACACCGAGGTGGCCACCAGGCCCGGCCCCAGCAGCGGCAGCGTGACGCGGCGGAACGCCTCGGCCCGCCCGCAGCCGTCCACCATGGCGGCCTCCTCCAGGTCCATCGGGATCCCGTCGATGAAGCCGCGCAACGACCAGATGGTGAACGGCAGCGTCGTGACCCAGTAGACCAGGATCAGCGACGGCAGCTTGTTGAGCAGCCCGAGATCCCGCATGAACAGGAACATCGGCACCATCAGCGCCTCGAACGGCACCATCTGCGCGACCAGCACCAGCATCAGGAAGCCCTTGCGGCCGCGGAACCGGAACCGGCTCATCGCCAGCGCCGCCAACGTGCCCGCGACCAGCGAGCACGCCACCGCGGTGAGCGTGACCAGCAGGCTGTTGCCCAGGTAGCGCAGGAAGTCCGAGCCGAACAGCGCGGTCGCGTAGTTCTGCAGCGTGACCGCGCTCGGCACCAGGTCGTAGGACGTGGACAGCACTTCGCCGCGCGGCTTGAACGAGCTGGCGAACATCCAGTACGTCGGGAACACGAAGATCACCGCGATGGCGAGCGCCAGCGCGGACAACCCGATCCGGCGGATCCTCACAGCTCGACCTCCTGGGAGCGCAGCAGCAGGCGCAGGTACTGGGCGCAGACCACGACGAGCACGATCACCATCAGCACGCTGACCGCGGCGGCGGCGCCGAAGTGCTTGCCCGCGATGCCCTCGAGGTACTGCATGACCGGCAGCGTCGTGCTCCCGCCGCTCGGGCCGCCCTCGCGCATCGCCCACACCTGCGAGAACACCTTGAAGTCCCACAGCACCGACAGGAACGTCACGATCATCAGCACCGGCTTGAGCTGCGGCCAGGTGATCGCGGTGAACGTCTGCCAGCCGCTGGCGCCGTCGATCCCGGCGGATTCGTAGAGGTCCTTGGGCACCCCGAGCAGCGCGGCGTACAGCGTCATCGCCACGAACGGCACGGCCTGCCAGGTGATCAGGATGCCGACCACGGTCAGCGTGCTCGCGCCGGTGGCGAACCAGGAGTGCCCGGCGAAGGAGTCGAAGCCGAGCAGCACCAGCGTCTTGTTCAGGATCCCGTACTGCTGGTCGAAGATCCACTGGAACACCGTGGTCGCGGCCAGCTGCGGCATGGCCCACGCGAGCAGCAGGCTGACCTGCAGCACCACTCGCGGAACCACCGGCACGTGCTTCATCAGCAGCGCCAGCAGCAGTGCCGTCAGCACGGTGGCCGCCACGATGGACGAGGTGAACACCACGGTCCGGAGCGTGACGGTCCAGAACTCGGGGTTGCCGAGGATCTGCGCGTAGTTGTCGAAGCCGATCCAGGTGAACTCGCCACGGGTGAGCTCGCCGAGATCGAGCTTGCGGAAGCTGGTCACGATCACGTTCACCGCGGGCCAGCCGAGCAGTGCGATCAGCGCGAGCACCGCGGGAGCGAGCAGCAGGTACGGCATCGCTTCCCGGACTCGCGGGCGGCGCCGAGCGCCGGGCACCACGGGCGAACCCGCGGTGCCCGGCGCCGGGCGGGTGTGCGTAGCGGTCATGATCAGTTGTTCGCCGCCAGCAATCGGGTGATCTTGTCGTTCGCCTCCAAGGTGGCGTCGACGACCGTCTTCTGGCCGGTCAGCACGGCCGTCATCATGTCCTTGAGCGGGTTCTGCCCGGACTCGATGGCCGCCCACTGCGGCACCGGCGGCGGCACCTTGCCGTCCTTCGAGGCGACGGCCATCGCGGCGCTGACCGGGTTCTTCTCCAGCGCGCTGGTGTCCTGCGAGGCGCCCGGCACGACGCCGCTGTCGGCGAGCTTGGTCTGGTACTTCTGGCTGGTCAGCAGCTTCAGCCAGTCCTTGGCGGCGTCGGCGTCGGCGCTGCCGCCCGGGATCGCCAGGTTGGAGCCGCCGAGGAACACCGGCGCGGTCTTGCCCGGGAACTTCGACGGGATCGGGAAGGCGCTGGACAGCCCGGAGATCGCCGGGTTGGTCTTCGCGGCGGTCTGCACCTCCCACGGCAGCGCGATCATCATCGCGACCTTGCCCTTGGCGTACACCTCGGCCTGCTGCGGCTCGGCCTCGTCGGTGTCGGCCGGGGCGGACGTGGCCGACGTCTTGACCAGCTGCTGGTAGTACTCGACGCCCTCGCGGGTCTGCGGGGTGTCCAGCGAGCCCTTGTACTCCGCGCCCTGGCCGGTGGCGATGTCACCGCCGGAGTCCCAGATGAACGACAGCAGCGCGTACCAGGACTGGCCCGGCAGGTAGAGCGACTGGAAGTCGGGGTCCGCGCCGTGGGTCTGCTCCAGCTTGGTGATCGTGGCGAGCAGCTCGTCGCGGTTCGTCGGCAGCTGGGTGATGCCCGCCTGCTGGAACAGCTCCTTGTTGTAGACGACGACGCGGTTGGCGGCGTAGAACGGCACGGCGTACTGCTTGCCCTCCCATGCGCCGGACTCGGCCAGCGCGGGTACCCACTGCGACTTGCCCATGCCGTCGGCGTCGGCGGTGAGGTCCAGCAGCGTGCCCTCGGAGGAGAACTGCGCGGTCTGGCTGTTCCCGAGCTCGATCACGTCCGGCGGGTCGTTGCTGGTCAGAGCGGTGGTCAGGCGGTCCTGGATGCCGTTCCACTGCTGGATCTGGTAGTCCACCTTCATGCCCGGGTGGCTCTGCTCGAACTCCTTGTTGAGCTCTTCGATCAGTACGTCGGGCGCCGAGCCGTCCATCAGCCAGACGGTCAGCTTGTTGTCGCTCGCGCCGGCTCCGCCGCCGCAACCAGCGAGGGTCAACGACAGCGCGGCTGCTGCCGCGAGCGCCTTCCAGGTCTTCAACATTCGCCCCTTCCTCCGCGCCGGCGCGGAGCCGCGGGTGCTCGCCATCGGGGCCGGGCGCCCGCATATCTTTGGTGTAGACCAATGCGATGAAGATTGTGGTGCGGGGCACGCGATGTCAAGACTTTTCGGCGCTACTGTTCAGGCACGCATAAGGCTGGCTTGATCTTCGGGCGCCGGCTCGTCGCGGCAGCACGTCGCCGCCGCCGGCGTTCGGGCGGCCGACTTTCGGGCATGCTGAGGTATCAGGACTCGGCAGGCCGGCGACTCGACGCCTCGGGGAGCGGAACAACGGCGGCAAGGTTGCGGTGGTAGGAGGAACGATGCTCGAAACGTCCGTGTCCGGTGGGGCGGACTCGCCCGGACGCGCACAACGCGAACCGAAGTACTGGGGGCTCAAGCAGCACCTGTTGGACATGCTCCGATCCCTGCCGCCCGGTGCGCCGATTCCTACCGAACGCTCGCTGGCCGCCGAGTTCGACGTCTCGCGCACCACGGTGCGCCAAGCGCTGGCCGAGCTGACCGTGGAGGGCCGGCTGCTGCGGGTCCAGGGCAAGGGCACCTTCGCGGCGAAGCCGAAGGTCGCCCAGCGGCTGCAGCTGAGCAGCTACACCGAGGACATGCGCGCCCAGGGCCGCCAGCCCACCTCCCGGCTGCTGGAGGTCGTCGAGGAACCGGCCGCGGAGGAGCTGGCCGAGCTGCTCGGGACCAAGCCGAGTTCGACCGTGCTGCGCCTGCGCCGGCTGCGGCTGGCCGACGGCGAGCCGATGGCCATCGAGACCACCCACCTGCCGCTGACCCGGTTCCGCGGGCTGACCACCCGGCTGGAGTCCGGCGGCTCGCTCTACCAGGTGCTCCGCGAGAGCTTCGAGGTCGAGCTGGGGCACGCGGAGGAGACCATCGAGACCGCGCTGGCCAGCCCGGAGGAGGCCGAGCTCCTCGGCTCCGACGTCGGCCTCCCGATGCTGCTGCTGTCCCGGCACTCCTTCGACACCGAGGGACGCCCGGTCGAGTGGGTCCGCTCCATCTACCGGGGCGACCGCTACAAGTTCGTCGCCCGCCTCAACCCACCCAACTGAACCCCTGAGCAGCCCGTTTCCCGTGGAAGGGCACCCCGGATCGGGGTGCCCTTCGTCGTTGCCGGCCGCGTTACGCGAAGTGGGAGTCCTCACGGTTCGGCAACGATCTGGAGAAAACGCTCGTGCTCGCCCGTTGGACCGTTCAGGGAGAGTGCGTTCAAGAGCGTGGGAGCGATGGGCAGGCAGGAAGAGGTCAGGCGGAAAGAGGAGTCGGACGACCAGGAGCCGGACGAGGAGGCCAAGAAGTCCAAGAAGATCGACGTGGCGCCGACCCAGGTCGCGGGCGCGGCGCTGGCCTCGGTGACGGCGGCCTTCCTGGGATCCCGGCTCGGCGTGGCGGGCACCTTGATCGGTGCCGCGCTGACGAGCGTGGTGATCACCGTGGGCGGGGCGCTCTACCAGCGGTCGTTCGACAGCGCGAAGGAGAAGGCGGTGCACGCCGCCGCGAAGGCCTCGGTGCTGAAGCTCCGGCGGACCACCGTCGCGCGCTACGTGTCCAAAAAGGACGAAACCGTCGAGGCGACGCGGCGGATCCGCCTGGCGCCCGGAATGCATTGGCCGGGCGGGGAAACCGTCGTGGACGAGGACCGCACGGCGAAGATCGACACCGACGCGGCGACCCGCATGCTGAACGTGGCCGAGGCGGGGCAGGCGACCGAGGTCGTCGCGCCCGCGAAGCCGGCCGCGGACCCGCGCAAGCGCCACGTCCGGTGGGCGATGGTGGCCGCGAGCTGCGCCGGGGTGTTCGCGCTGAGCATGCTGATCGTCACCGGGTTCGAAGGCGTGACCGGAAAACCGCTCTCCGGCGGTGACCGCGGCACGACGCTCGGCCAGGTGCTGCACCGCGACGAGCAGCGCGCGCCCAGCGTCCCGGCCGAGTCGACGAAGCCGCGGGAGACCCCGACCCAGCAGCCGCAGCCGACGACCGAGGTGACGCCGACGCAGCAGCCGACGGTGCAGCCGACCGCGGAAACCCCGACGCCCACCCGGGAGCAGCCGACGCAGCCGTCGACCACGGCCGAACGGCCCAGCCAGGCGCCGGAATCGGGCCGCCCCGAGATCCCCCTCGAAACCGGCGAGCCGCGTCAGTCTTCTTCTGGGGGATAGGAAATCCAGGCCAAACGCCTCCTGCGCTAGCTCAATCGAGTTGCGCAGGAGGCGTTTTGGGCGAATGGGGCGAAAGGCGGATGTGGGACTGATGTTCTCCTCTGATACTGGATCGGCGACGGGGCGATGAGATCCAGCTCACGAAGAGGGAGACATCAGATGAAGCGCAGACTCGCGGCCCGGGTGGCCGGGACCGTGATGTTGGCGGCGGGAACGGTGGCCGCGTTGACCATGCCCGCCACCGCGACCGAAACCGCGCCGCCCGCGGCAGAAGCGGCGACCCTGCTCGACGCGATGCAGCGCGACTTCGGCCTGGACCGGGACCAGGCCCTCCAGCGGCTCGACCAGGAAGCCGCTGCAGCCCAGGCCGACCAGCGGCTGAGCGCCGCGCTGGGCAGCACCTACGGCGGGTCCTACTTCGACCCGGCGCTCGGCAAGCTCGTCGTCGGCGTCACCGACCAGGCCCGCTTCGACGAGGTGCGCGCGGCCGGCGCCGAGCCGAAGCTCGTCATCTACAGCATCGAGCAGCTCAACGGGGTCGTCGAAGGCCTCAACCTGCGCAGCGCGGTCGCCCCGAAGGGCGTCTCCGGCTGGTACGTCGACGGCAAGGTGAACTCCGTCGTCGTCACCACCAGGCCGGGCACCGCCCCCGACGCGGCGCGGTTCGTGCACACCTCCGGAGTCCTCACGGATGCGGTGCGCGTCACCGAATCGCTGGAGAACCCCCGCACCTACGCCGATGTCATCGGCGGCAACGCCTACTACATCGGCAGTGGCTCCCGCTGCTCCGTCGGATTCTCGGTGCAGGGCGGATTCGTGACCGCCGGGCACTGCGGCAACGTCGGCGACTCCACCTCGCAGCCCACCGGCCGGTTCGAGGGCTCGGAGTTCCCGGGCAACGACTACGGCTGGGTCCGGGTCGGCTCCGCCGACACCCCGCGCCCGCTGGTGAACCGGTACGACGGCAGCACCGTCGGCGTCGCGGGCTCCACCGAGTCCGCCGTGGGCGCGTCCATCTGCCGCTCCGGCTCCACCACTGGCTGGCACTGCGGTTCGGTGCAGGCCAAGAACCAGACCGTGCAGTACCCGCAGGGCACGGTGACCGGCCTGACCCGCACCAACGTCTGCGCCGAGCCCGGCGACTCGGGCGGCTCCTGGCTGTCCGGTAGCCAGGCCCAGGGCGTGACCTCCGGCGGTTCGGGCAACTGCAGCTCCGGCGGCACGACCTACTTCCAGCCGGTGAACGAGATCCTGCAGGCCTACGGCTTGACCCTGCTCACCCAGTAAGCGCCACCAGACCGGCCCCCGGCACCCGGCCGGGGGCTGCGTCGCGTCCGAGCGTTACGGCAGGCGGTCGCGGAGCTCGCGGGCCGCGGCGCGCGGGTCCTCGGCCTCCGTGATCGCGCGGACCACGACGACCCGCTCCGCGCCGGCCTTGAGGGCCTGGTCCAGGTTGTCCGGGCCGATGCCGCCGATCGCGAACCACGGCCTGCCGTGGCCGCGGTGCTCCGCGGCGTGCTCCACCAGCTCCAGCCCGGCCGCCGAGCGGCCCGGCTTGGTCGGCGTCGTCCACACCGGGCCGGTGCAGAAGTAGTCCACGCCGGGCTCGATCGCGGCGGCGTCCGCCTGCACCACGTCGTGCGTCGACCGGCCGATCGCGACGTGCTCGCCGACGATGCGCCGGGCGATCTCCACCGGCAGGTCGTCCTGCCCGAGGTGCAGGATGTCGGCCTCGGCGGCCATCGCGACATCGGCGCGGTCGTTGACCGCGAGCAGCGCGCCGTGCCGCAGGCACGCCTCGGCCAGCACCTCCAGCGCCGCCAGCTCGTGGCGGGCCTCCAGCGGGGCGCCGTTCGGGTTCTTGTCCCGCAGCTGGATGATGTCGACGCCGCCGGCCAAGGCGGCGTCCGCGAACTCCGCGAGATCACCGCGCTCGGCGCGCGCGTCGGTGCACAGGTACAGCCGCGCCTCGTCGAGGCGAGCGCGGATGCCGAAGCCGTCCAATCCAGGCATGCCCCACAGGGTAGCCTCCCGCGACGCCGCCGCCGGACCGCGTGAACGCGGGCACGGGCGCGCGTTCCCATTCGGCGCCCGAAATTTGTGAAAGTTGCTCGACCGCCTGTCTTTGAAGCGGCGCCAGCCGCTTAGCCCACCCTCGCAACTCGCACCGCCGCGGGTTCTCAGGCGTCGTCTGGCGAGGACAGCCCCAGCGCCGCGTATTGGTCATACGCAAGTCGGGGCTCCCACAGTCCAGGCGGCGACAGCAATTCCCGCAGGGGGGCCGCTACCTGCACCGCTACGCAAAGTGAGTTCAAGACAGGTAACGACGTGGCGATCCTCGACGGGTACGGTGGTTGCTGGTGAGCACGGGAGCCCGGGTGCCGGGCTGAGAGGGGGCGTTGGCCCCGACCGTCGAACCTGATCCGGGTCATGCCGGCGCAGGGAGCGTGGAGTGTCTGAAGAACGGAACAAACGCGTCGTCGTCGTGGGCGGCGGCGTGATCGGCATGTCCGTGGCGTGGCGCGCAGCCGCCGCCGGGCATCGCGTGCAACTCGTCGACGCCGAACCGGCGTCCGGGGCGTCGAACGTGGCCGGCGGGATGCTGGCGCCACTCGCCGAGGCGTGGCCCGGCGAAGAGGAACTGCTGGAACTGGGCGCGGCATCGCTGCGGCTCTGGCCCGAGTTCGCCGACGAACTCGCCCGGGCCTCGGGCCTGCCTTCGGGGCTGCGCCGCGAGGGAACCCTGGTCGTGGGCGTCGACAGCGCGGACCGCGCGGAGCTCGACAACCTGGTCGACTACCTCGCGCGGCTCGGCCGCGCCGTCACCCGCCTGACCGGCCGGGAGGTGCGGCGGCTCGAACCGTCGCTGGGTCCGGCGGTGCGCGGCGGGCTCGAAGTGCCGGGCGATCTAGCGGTCGACAACCGCCTCGCGCTGGCCGCGTTGCGCGCGGCCGCGACCGCGGCGGGCGTCGAGTTCGTCGCGGCGAACGCGAAGAACGTCCGGCCCGGCGCGGTGGAGCTCGAAGATTCCACTGTGGACTGCGATGTCGCGGTGATCTCGGCGGGCGTGCATTCGGGCGCGCTGCATCCCGCGCTGCGGGACCGGATTCGGCCGGTGAAGGGCGAAATCCTCCGCCTGCGCGCGCGAACCACGGCGCTGCCGCCGCCGAGCCGCACGATCCGCGGCCCGGTGCGCGGCCGGCAGACCTACCTGGTGCCGCGCGACGACGGCGGCCTGGTGCTCGGCGCCACCCAGTACGAGGTGGGGTTCGACACCGAGGTCACCGTGGGCGGGGTGCGGGACCTGATCGCCGACGCCGAGCGGCTGATGCCGGGCATCGCCGAATACCGGCTGGTCGAGGCCGCGGCCGGGCTGCGCCCGAGCACCGACGACAACCTGCCGGTGCTCGGCTGGCTGGAACCCGGTGTCCTGGCGGCCACCGGGCACCACCGCGGCGGCTTCCTGCTCGCCCCGGTGACGGTCGAGGCGGTGCTCGCGCTGCTGCGCGACGAGGAGCCCGCCGTCGAGATCAAGGCCGCCGATCCGAGCCGATGGGGAGGACAGCAGTGCACGTCGTGATCAACGGGGAGACCCGGCAGGTCGCCGCCGACGCAACGCTCGCGGCGGTGCTGCGGGAGTTCGGGGTGCCCGAGCGTGGCGTGGCCGTGGCGCTGGACGGCGCCGTGGTGCCGCGCGCCCTGTGGCCGGGCACCGCGCTGCGCCCCGATGCCGCGATCGAGGTCCTCACCGCAGTGCAGGGCGGCTGACGCCCCCTCCGGCCCGAACCCCCTTGCGGGGCAACAGAAGCACACCGGATCCCGTGCTACCCGGATTCGGTGGACCCGTTGTTAGGAGAGTCATGGACGACCCGTTGGTGATCGCCGGCCGCGAGTTCGGTTCGCGGCTGATCACCGGGACCGGAGGGGCGACGAACCTCGCGGTCCTGGAGCGCGCGCTGATCGCGTCCGGAACCGAGCTGACGACCGTGGCGATGCGCCGCGCCGACGCCGGCGGCGGCACCGGGGTGCTCGACCTGCTGCGCAAGCTCGGCATCGAAGCGCTGCCGAACACGGCGGGCTGCCGGACCGCGGCGGAGGCCGTGCTGACCGCGCAGCTGGCGCGGGAGGCGCTGGATACGAACTGGGTCAAGCTGGAGGTCGTCGCCGACGAGGACACCCTGCTGCCCGACCCGGTGGAGCTGCTCGACGCCGCGGAACAACTGGTCGACCAGGGCTTCGTGGTGCTGGCCTACACCAACGACGACCCGGTGCTGGCGCTGAAGCTGGAGGAGACCGGCTGCGCCGCGGTGATGCCGCTCGGCTCGCCGATCGGCACCGGCCTGGGCATCCGGAACCCGCACAACATCGAGATGATCGTCTCCCGCGCGTCGGTGCCGATCGTGCTGGACGCGGGCATCGGCACGGCCTCGGACGCGGCGCTGGCGATGGAGCTCGGCTGCTCGGCGGTGCTGCTGGCCACGGCGGTCACCCGGGCCCAGGACCCGGAGCGCATGGCGGCCGCGATGCGGGCGGCGGTCGAGGGCGGCCGCCTCGCGGCCCTGGCGGGCCGGATCCCCAAGCGCTTCTGGGCGCAGGCATCCAGCCCCGGCCGTCCCCTGGAGTGAGCCGACCGCCCCGACGAGTCCTCAGCGGACCGTCGGGGCCGGGCGGTCCCTGCCCAGCCGCCAGCCGGCCAACGTCCAGCACACGCCCCAGAGCAGGAAGAACGGCGACCACAGCAGCAGGTCCCAGAGCGCCAGGTCGTGGGCCAGAGCGGCGTGCTCGGGCGGCGGCACGTCGATCCCGGTGAGCACCAACGTGTCCGAGACGAAGCCGATGCCCAGCGGCCCGATCGACCGGACGATCATGAGGATCCCGAGCGTCCAGGCGATCGTCAGCAACAGCCGGCGCGGGAGGGGTGCGCGCCAGGGCCGGGTGGTCGCCAGCGCGACGATGATGCCGACCACCGCGGCAGCGGCCAGCACCCAGTGGCTCGCCACGAACAGCGGATCGCGGGCGAGCATCCGTTCGCGCAGGTCCGGCCGCAGCGGGTCCTTGTCGGCCAGCGCATTGGCCCCCAGCGCCTGCGCGAGCTTCATCGACCCGTAGGCCGCGGCGCAGGCCGCCGCCCCGTACGCGCCGGCCCGCGTCCGGTCAGCCCACGACATGCTGCGTCGCCTTCGCGTAGGACCGGATCATCGCCACGAGCAGCCCGATCACGACGATCCCGAGGACCCCGTGGTGCCACTGCCAGCCCACCCCGATGCCGATGAAGCCGTCCACGATCATGATCGCCGCGCCGGCGCCGACGGCCAGCAGCATCCCGGTCAGCACCAGCAGCATCAACGACCTGGGCACGCGACGTCCCAGCGGTGTCACCGTCGCGAGGGCCACGCAGGCGCCCACGATCCCGGTCGCGCTGGCCAGCCACTGCGCACCGGCGGCATCCATGAAGTAGCCCTCGCGGACGGCCTCCGGCACGGTCGGCCCGCCCGGGAATCCGAGTCGGCCCTGCGACGCGAAGACGGCCTTCCCCGCGGCATAGCCGAAGAGCAGCACCGCCACCGCTGAACCAGGCCAGCGCCGCGGCACATCAGAATCAACCATGCGAGCGACGATAAGCACGTCCCGCTGCGAAGAACTCCCGCTGCGGCTGGAGATTCCTCCCCCGCAGGAGGGAGTCACCGGCAGCGCGCCGGGCTGCCGGCAACGCTGCCGGCCCGGCCCTGAGGAACGTTTCTGCGGGCTGTTCGGGAACTTGTTCCTGCGCCGTTTTCGCGCGAAAACGGCGTTTGCCACGCCTGCAAGTGACGGTTTCGCGCGAAAACGCCGCACCGTGCGCCTGCCGAGCTTCGGTGCTCGCCGGAGTCAGCGGATGTGGAGGCGTTCGGTGCGGACGAAGCTGATCGTGTAGCTCTTCCACGGGTTGTCGTAACCGAAGGTCCGGTCGATCGCCTGGCGGGCGTGCAGGGCGTTCTCCACCAGCGAGCTCGCCAGCAGCTCCGTCGCCGGGGCGCTGCTCTCGGGCACGTCCGGGATCTTCGCCGTCGGCTTGCCGCCCAGCAGGTCGTCCACCGCGCGCAGCGCCGGCACCGCGATCGCCTGCTCGGACTCCGGCCGGAACGCGAGCGTCGCGACATCCTGGCGCAACGCGTCGAGCGCGATCGCCGCCGCGCGCGTCGCCCGGTCGTCGTCGGTCTCCTCGCCGGTGCCGTCGAGCAGCGCGGGCATGCCCAGCAGGTCCTGGGTGCGCCGCAGGGCGAGCACGTTCGCGGCCTGCAACGCCGCGGGCAGATCGACGCCCTGCCCGGCCGCCCGCACGCTGCGCAGCAGCTCGGACACCGCCCACACCGTCGACCGCACCGCGCCGCGCACATCGGGCAGGATGCTGCTGGGCAGCACCAGGTAGCTGACGTAGCCGACGCTCAGCGCGATCGCCGCGCCGACCGCCGTGTTCGCCGCGAAGCTGATCCCCACGTTCACCAGCGGCCGGTCCAGCCGCATCGCCTGGTCGACGACGGTCACGACGATCAGGCAACCGAGCAGCGCCTGGTAGTCGGTGCGCAGCCGCGGCATGCTCAGCAGCATGCCGCCGATCACCAGCGGCACCAGCAAGAACGCCCCCGGCAGCAGGGTGATCAGCACGGCCAGCGCGGTCACACCCAGCACCGCGCCGCCGGTGCGCTCCAGCGCGCCGGTCATGCTGTCGCGGGCCGCGGGCTGCAGCACCACGTAGAGCGCGAGCAGCAGGCTCGACGCCGAAGGGTCGCGAAGCAGCAGGACGATCACCATGCCGAATGCGACGGCGAGGGTGCAGCGCAGCGCGTGCCGGAACAGCGACGAGCGGAACGAGAGGTGCGCGCGGATCGCGCCCAGCACGCGTTCGCGGCGCGCGCCGGGAGCCGACGGCGGCAGCGGCGTTTCGACGCGCCGCACCACGGCACCTCGGATCCGGTCCAGCCCCTGGTTGAGGCCCTGCACCGCGTCCGGCAGGTCCTGCCGTCCGCCGCGTGCCACGACCGCCAGCGCCGGGTCGCGGCGGGCCGCCGCGGGCAGTCCGGTGCAGGCGCGGGAGCGCACCGCCCGGGCGAGCTCGGCGGCGACCTTATCGGCCTCCGCGATGATCTGCTCCAGGCGCGCGGCTTCGGCCCGGTCGCTCTGCTGGGCCTGCGCGAGCAGGGTCTCCCGAGCCGCGCGGAAGCGGGCAGCCCCGGCGAGCACCTGACCGAGCCAGGTGCTGGACCCGTCGGCTCGCCACGCGGCGGCGGCGGATTCGACCACGCCCGGCCCGGGTTCGAGCAGCGTGCGGGCGACCGCCACGCGGGTGGCCCTGGTCGGATCGCCGAGGCCGATGATCACCCGCAGCACCAGCGCGAACGCCGCGCCCGCGGCGCTCGCCGCCAGCAGCACCAGCACCGGCTGGTCGGAACCGATGCCGGTGGTGGTGGACACCAGCGTCGCCGCGGCGAAGGTCTGCCCGCCGATGCGGTAGTGCTCGCCCAGCGCGGGCAGCATGCCGGCGCCGAAGACCACCACCGCCACCGCGAGCCCGGCGAGCACCGGGATGCTGCTCAGCAGCGGGCCGACGGTCATCACGAGCACCAGCGCCGGGGTGAACCAGACGAACCGCTGCAGGTCCGAGCGCAGCGACTGGCCGCCGGTGGCGATCAGCGCGAGCACCGCGGTCAGGCCGGCGATCAGCGCCGGGGTCTGCAGGCCGAAGATCCAGCCGATGGCGGTGCCGGCCACCACGGCGACGAGCACCAGCACCGCGTACTGGCGCTGCCGGGGATCCGGCGCCCCGGCCTCGGTGGCCAGCAGTCCCCGCACTCGCGTCCACACCGATTTAGCCACGCTGTTGCAAACCCCTGTCATCGTCATGCGCGCAGCGCGCAACAGACCGCGGGCCGCCGCTGGCCCACGATCTCGGGAAATACGCGCTTCTCAACCCCTGTGTCGATCGGGCACGCCATTCGGGTTACAGATCCGGGACGAAAATCACTCTATTAGGGGCCTGATTGGGGGGTTCAGATGGACCGGGGGCTGATGCGCCAGAACGTCGACACCGGCCCGACCCCGGCGCCGAGCGGGTAGGCGTCAGAGACGCTGCGCGTGACGAACCGCTTGCCGCTGCGCACCGCGTCCGGCATCGAAGCGCCCTTCGCCAGGGCGGCCGTGATCGCCGACGCGAACACGTCGCCGGCGCCGTGGGTGTGCACCGTCGCGTAGCGGGGGCCGGGCAGCGGGATCGCCTCGTTGCCGTCGAAGAGCAGGTCGATGCACTCCGGGTCGTCGGCCAGGTGGCCGCTCTTGATCAGCACCCACTGCGGGCCGAAGTCGAAGACGGCCTTCGCGGCGTCCAGCAGGTCCGCGCGGGTGCGCGCGTCGATGCCGGTCAGCAGCCGCACCTCGTCGAGGTTCGGCGTGACCAGCGTCGCGCGCGGGAAGGCCTCGTGGCGCAGGGCGTCCAACGCGTCCGGGCGCAGCAGCGGCTCGCCGCTGCGGGAAGCGGCGACCGGGTCCACGACGAACGGCGTGCGACCGCCGCGGCCGATGCCGTGCTCGTCGCAGACGTCCAGCACGGCCTCGATGGTGGCGGCCGAGGCGAGCACCCCGGTCTTGGCCGCATCCACGCCGATGTCCGAGGCGACCGCGTCGACCTGCGCGGCGACGGTCTCCGGCGGGATCTCGACCAGCCCGGTGACGCCGACGGTGTTCTGCACCGTCACGGCGGTGACCGCGGTCATGCCGTGCACGCCGCAGGCGAAGAAGGTGCGCAGGTCCGCGTGCATCCCGGCGCTGCCGCCGGAGTCCGACCCGGCGATGGTCAGCGCGGTCGGGGGAGCGGTGTTGTTCGCGGGCCGGCGTTCGTGCCCGGCCGAGATCTCGTGCATCCACTTCATGTTACGGCCCCGCTCCTACCGGTCTTCCAAGGCGCGGACCGGCCGGGAACGCGATTTCAATGGAAATTGGACCTTCGATTTCAATGGAAATTGCGGTCCTCCGGCGTGTCGGGCCACGACACGCCGGAGGATGTTGACGACCTGCCCGGGGTCAGTCGGCCAGCGGGAGGTAGACCTTGCCGCCGGCCCCGGCGAACTCGTCCGACTTCTCCTGCATCCCGGCCTCGATCGCCTCGACGCTGGTCAGGCCGCGTTCCGCGGCGAACTTCCGGACGTCCTGGGTGATCTTCATCGAGCAGAACTTCGGCCCGCACATGGAGCAGAAGTGCGCCGTCTTGGCCGGTTCGGCGGGCAGCGTCTCGTCGTGGAAGGCCCGCGCGGTGTCCGGGTCCAGCGAGAGGTTGAACTGGTCGGTCCAGCGGAACTCGAACCGCGCCTTGGACAGCGCGTCGTCCCGCTCCTGCGCCCGCGGGTGCCCCTTGGCCAGGTCGGCGGCGTGCGCGGCGATCTTGTAGGTGATCACGCCGGTCTTGACGTCGTCCCGGTTCGGCAGCCCCAGGTGCTCCTTGGGCGTGACGTAGCAGAGCATCGCGGTGCCTGCCTGGGCGATCATCGCCGCGCCGATCCCGGACGTGATGTGGTCGTAGGCGGGGGCGATGTCGGTGGTCAGCGGCCCGAGCGTGTAGAACGGCGCCTCGCCGCAGAGCTCTTCCTCCAGGCGCACGTTCTCGACGATCTTGTGCATCGGGACGTGGCCGGGGCCCTCGATCATCACCTGCACGTCGTGCTCGCGGGCGATGTGCGTGAGCTCGCCGAGGGTCTCCAGTTCGGCGAACTGCGCGCGGTCGTTGGCGTCCGCGATGGAGCCCGGCCGCAGGCCGTCGCCGAGGGAGAACGTGACGTCGTAGTCGCGCAGGATCTCGCAGAGCTCGCTGAAGTGCGTGTAGAGGAAGCTCTCGCGGTGGTGCGCCAGGCACCACGCGGCCATGATCGAGCCGCCGCGGGACACGATGCCGGTGACCCGGTTCGCGGTCAGCGGCACGTAGCGCAGCAGCACGCCGGCGTGCACGGTCATGTAGTCCACGCCCTGCTCGCACTGCTCGATGACAGTGTCGCGGTAGATCTCCCAGGTCAGCGCGGCCGGATCGCCGTTGACCTTCTCCAGCGCCTGGTAGATCGGCACGGTGCCGATCGGCACCGGCGAGTTGCGCAGGATCCGCTCGCGGGTCTCGTGGATCCGCTTGCCGGTGGACAGGTCCATGACGGTGTCGCCGCCCCAGCGGGTCGCCCACACCATCTTCTCCACCTCCTCCTCGACCGAGGAGGTCACCGCGGAGTTGCCGATGTTGGCGTTGACCTTCACCAGGAACTTCTTGCCGATGATCATCGGCTCGCTCTCCGGATGGCAGCGGTTGGCCGGGATCACGGCCCGGCCCGCGGCCACCTCGTCGCGGACCAGCTCGGGCGACACGCCCTCGCGGACGGCGATGTACTCCATCTCCCGCGTGATCACGCCGGCCCTGGCCCAGCCGAGCTGGGTCCGGTGCTCCCGCCCGTCGGTCCACCCCGCCCGCATCCGATGAAGTCCACTATGGACGTCGACGATGGCGTTCTCGTCGGTGTACGGCCCGGAGGTGTCGTACACGTCGAGGTGCTCGCCGTTGGTCAACTCGATGCGGCGGAATGGCACTTGCAGGCCGGATTCGGTGTTCCGGAACACCTTTCGCGAGCCGCTGATCGGCCCGGTGGTGATCTGGGTTCCGCTTTCGGACGCGTTCGGACGCACGTCGGCCACTGCCATCCACTCCCTACGCCGGCATTACCCGGTCAGGTTCATGCGGTCGGCGGCCCCGGAGTTCTCCAGCCGCCCTCTCAGCCCGCTCTTGGTGCGAGCTCCCGCGGTGTTGATTTGTCGCTGCCCGAGGCTAGCCGGGAGACCGCGGCCTGCCAACCCCGATTCACCCCGATGACGGCAGGCTGGTTTGCCGTTAGGCTCATGACCAGGGCGATCGCGACGTTGTCAGGGGTGGTGAGTACGGTGCGTGATGACATCGATACAGGAGGTGATCGCGCTTTGACTGCTGCCCCGGCGCTCGAGCCCTCGACGTGGCACGAGCTGGTGGAAGCCTGGCGGAATGTGCAGCTGCCGGGCAAGGGCTGGCGCGCGGAGATCATCGAAGGAGTGATCGTGATGACGCCGCCGCCCGGAAAGCCGCACAACAAGGTCAATTCCCGTGTAATCAAGGCGTTGGCCCGGGTGATCCTGGATGAGTGGGAGTTGGCTACGGCGCTGGGGGTCGTGATCCCGGCAACCGGTGAAACCTACGAACCTGATCTCGCGGTGGTCTCACGTGAAGTGTTGGATGCAGATCCGCCGGGTGATCCTGTTGTAGCGGATCAACTGCTGCTCGCTGTCGAGATCACATCGTGGAGTAATGCCAAGACAGATCGGGAAACGAAGCTCAGGGGGTACGCACTTGGTGGTGTGCCGCTCTATCTCCTGATCGACCGATTCCGGTCTGGTGGGCCATCGGTATTGCTTTACTCCAACCCTGAGTCCGGCAGTTATCGAGAGATGTCCTGCGTGCCTTTCGGTAAACCTGTCGAGTTGCCCGATCCGTTCAACTTGACGCTTGAAACCGGGGATTTCTGAGGTTCAGTCTTCGTCTTCGGCGAAGGGGTCGCCGGATTCCGCCGGGTCCCAGGTCAGGCCCGGGATTCCCCAGCCGTTGCGGCGGACCATCTTCTTCGCCGCCCGCGCGTGGCGGCCCATCAGGCGGTCCAGGTAGAGGTGGCCGTCCAGGTGGTCGGTCTCGTGCTGCAGGCAGCGGGCGAAGAAACCCGTCCCCTCGACCTCGATCGGCTTTCCGTCCACATCGGACCCGGTGACCTTCGCCCGGCTCGCCCGGCCGGTCGGGTAGGACTCGCCGGGCACCGACAGGCAGCCCTCCCAGTCGTCGTCCGGATCCGGCATGGTCTGCGGGATCTCGGACGTGGTCAGCTCAGGGTTGACCACTACGCCGCGGTGCTGGACGCCCTCGTCGTCGGGGCAGTCGTAGACGAACACCCGCAGGTCGACGCCGATCTGGTTGGCCGCGAGCCCGACCCCGTTGGCGGCGGCCATCGTCTCGAACATGTCCTCGACGAGGGTGCGCAGCTCGTCGTCGAAGTGCTCCACCGGGCGGGTGGGGTTGTGCAGCACCGGGTCGCCGACGACGCAGATCGGGTGAACAGCCATGAGCGGGACTTTAGCGGTTTGGGCAGTCGGGGCGTCGGGGTGTTCCGGGCCCGGTACTCGCCGGTGTGATCCGCTCCCGCCGGGATTCCGGGCATGGTGTAATTGAGGAGGAATCACAGCTGTGTGATTCCAGCGAACGCGGGAAGTCCCGAATCGCGAGGCGAGGAGCCAGATGGACGCCGCCCAAATGCTGACCGCGCAGGAGATCGCTCGTCAGTGCGAGCAGCTGGCGCGCCTGCAACAGCGGAAGCCGGAATCCGATCCCGCACCCGGTCGGCGGTTGCGCCTCGCCGAGCCGATCACCCAGCCGATCGAGCGGATCGTCGAGCCGCCGCCGGTGCCGCCCCAGCCCTTACCGCCGGACGGCGAGCTCACCGTCCGGGAGCGGGGCATCCTGGCCTTCGAGTCGCAGTGGTGGAAGCGGGAAGGTGTGAAGAAGGAGCTCGCGGTCCGCGAGCTGTTCGACATGTCGCCCTCGCGGTACTACCAACTGCTGAACGCGTTGCTGGACAGTCCGGTCGCCGAGCGGGCAGACCCTATGCTGATCAAGCGGCTGCGCAAGGCACGGGCGGGACGGCAGCGCGCACGGGCCGCCCAACGACTGGGAATCGAGTTGCACTGATGGCTTCAGGGGAACCCACCGGACCGGCCAAGGCCAAGATCATCGGCTTCGGGCTGATCGGCGTCGGTGCGATCGCGGGCGTCATCGGCATCACCACGCTGGTTTCCGGCGGTAACACGTCGAACACGGCCCGACCGCTGCCCCCGGAACCGGGCAACAACCCGCCGGTCACCTCGCTGGCGCAGAACCCGCCCGCCGATTCCTCCGCGGTGCCGCCCGCCGGCACGACGCCGGTCGCACCGCCGGTCGCGCCGCCACCGGCCACACAGGACACTCCGCCGCCTGTGCCGCCGCAGGGCAACCAGAACCAGGACGTGCCGGTCGGTTCCGGCAACGCGACGGGCAAGATCCTGGTGCGCGTCTACAACAACAGCACGATCGGCGGGCTGGCACACCGCGCCGCGGAGGACTTCCGGGGCACCGGCTACGAGGTTCCGGAGGTCGGCAACTACTCGGCGGGGCGCATCCCCACCACGACGATCTACTTCCGGCCGGGCACGGTCGAGGAGCAGCAGGCGAAGGACATGGCGGCCCACTTCGGGGCGCGCGCCGAGGCCCGCTTCGACGGCATCCAGGACGCCACGCCGGGCCTGATCGCCATCATCACCAACGACTACAAGGGCGCGGTAGCCGCCAAGTGACCCGCCGCGTCACCCGGGACGGCGCGAATCGCGCTGCCCTGGGTGACGCGAAGTCGCGCGGTCAGGAGCGATGGGTGGCGTAGGCCTCCAGGGACGCGAGCTGGGCCGGGTCGAGGGAGGGCCGGACGGCCTTCCGGGCCGTCGCGAGGTGCGCGGCCGAAACCTCCGCCGCGGAAAGGGATTCGCGCATCGCCGTCAGGGCCGCTTCGCGGATCAGGGCCGCGCAGTCGGCGGCGGAGTAGCCGCCCAGCTCGGCGGCCAGGGCGGCAAGGTCCACATCGGACGCCAAGGGGGTGTTCTTCGCCGCCGCGCGCAGGATCGCCTCGCGGGCCTCCGCGTCCGGCGGCGGGACGTAGACGAGGCGCTCCAGGCGACCGGGGCGGAGCAGGGCCGGATCGACCAGCTCGGGGCGGTTCGTCGCGCCGAGGACGACCACGTCGCGCATCGGTTCCACGCCGTCGAGCTCCGTCAGCAGCGCCGCGACCACCCGGTCCGCCACGCCGGAGTCCGAGGACTGGCCGCGGCGCGGCGCCAGCGCGTCCACCTCGTCGAGGAACACCAGCGTCGGGGCCGCGTTGGCGGCCCGCAGGAACAGCTCGCGGACCGCCCGCTCGGACTCGCCGACCCACTTGTCCATCAGCTCCGCGCCCTTGACGACGAGCACGTTCAGCCGCCCGCTGCCGGCCAGGGCCCGCACCAGGAACGTCTTGCCGCAGCCCGGCGGCCCGTACAGCAGCACGCCGCGCGGCGGCTCGACGCCGAGCCGGGTGAACGAATCCGGGTACTGCAGAGGCCAGAGCACCGTCTCGGTGAGGGCCTGCTTCACCTCGGTCATGTCGCCGACGTCGTCCAGCGTCAGCCCGCCGGTCTGCAGGTTGTCCGATGTGGACATCGAGATGGGGCGGACCGAGGCCAGCGCGTCGAGGAGGTCCTGCTGCCGGATGCGGGGATCGGCGGTGTCGTCCTGGTGCCGCAACGCCGCGCCGACCGCCGCTTCCCGGCACAGCGCCACCAGGTCGGCGACGACGAACCCCGGGGCGCGCTCGGCGACCTCGGCGAGCTGCACGTCCTCGGCCAGCGGCGCGTTGCGCAGCAGCACGCGCAGCAGATCCGCGCGGGTGGTGTCGTCGGGCAGGCCGAGGGTGAGCTCCCGGTCCACCAGGCCCGGCTCCCGCAGCCTGGGGTCGATCGCCTGCGGCTGTGAGCTGGTGACGACCACGGCGAGCCCGTCGGTGCCGATCGCGCCGCGGATCGCGTCGAGCGCCACGGTCGCCAGCGGCGGCGGTTCGGTGCCAGGCAGAAGGCTCTCGACGTCGGTCAGCAGCAGCACGCAGTTGCCGGTTGCGCTGGTGGCCCGGTTGATCGCGTCCTGGAGGCGTTGGGCGGCGGTGCGCGGTTCGAGCGCCGCGACGCTGGGCGCCGCGACTTCGACGAGCTCCGCGCCGATCGCGCTCGTCACGGCGCGGGCGAGGGTGGCCTTGCCGACGCCGGCCGGGCCGCTGAGCAGCGCGCCGAGGTGCGGTTCGGCGCCGAGGCGGCGCAGCAGCCCGGGCTGCTCGAAGGCCAGCCGCAGCCATTCGGTGAGCCGCTTCGCGGTGTCGCGGGAGCCGACCAGGTCGGCGACCGGGACCGCGTGCTCGGCCGGTTCGACCGGCGCCGGTTGCGGCGCGGCCGGTGCGGCGGGGGAGTCCGCCGCTGCGGCGCCGTCCCGCCATTCGACCACTGTGGACGGTTGCACGGCCACCGCGCCGGGCGGTTCGGTGGCGGCGATGGTGATCAGCTCGTTGGTCCAGGTCATGCCGATGGCGGTGGAGAGCTTCCGGCGCACCTCGCCGGCGTTCGCGGTGGTCGCGGGCGCGACGTCCTGGGGCAGCAGCGACACGGTGTCGCCGGTTCCGAAGACCTTGCCGGTCAACGCCATCCGCACGGTCTCGGGCGCGACGGTGGCGCGGGCGAGCTGCGAACCCGCGATGCTCACCCGCTTCGCGGCGGCGACCTGCACGGGCGCGACGCCCACCTCGGCGCCTTCGGTGAGGCCGAGGTTCATCAACGCCACGTCGTCGAGCAGCAGCACCCCGGTCGGGCTGCCGGGCGCGGCCGCGGCGGCCAGCGCCACGGTGACCCGGGCGCCGGTCAGCTGCACGGCGTTCCACGGCCGCAACCCCAGGGCGTCGAGCACCTCGGGATGCAGGCGAACGACGCCGCGCCGGGTGTCCTTGGCGGACGGGGAGAGTCGAGCGGTCAGCGTTATCGACGGCACGCCGCGAGCTTAACCGCGCGGAACCGGCACCGACGCCTTCAACGCCCGGCGCAGGGCCCGGACGAACGTGGACCCGCAGTTTCAATGGAAACTGCGGGTCCACCGGTGTGTCATGTCCCCGACACGCCGCAGGCTGTGGACAACCCGGGGGTGCCTGTGGACAACTTCCGCAATTTCAATGGAAATCGGACCTTCGATTTCCATTGAAATTGCGGAACCCCGCCGGGAGGGGCCCCGCGCGCCGTGCCCTGGCCAAGCCTCACTGCGCCCTGGCCAAGCCTCACTGCGCCCTGGCCAAGCCTCACCGCGCCCTGGCCAAGCCTCACCGCGCCCTGGCCGTGCCTCCGGCGGCGGGCGGCCCTGGCCGTGCCTTTGGGCGTGGGCCGTTAGCGGCGGGGGCCGTCGTTGCGGCTGCGCCGCAACTCCAGGCGTCGCCAGCTGCGGCGGGGTCCGTCCGGGTGGCTGTGGCGTCGCGGTAGGCGGACGCGCCTGGCGGCGCCCGCCACGCTGCGGCGCAGCGGTGGGCGCAGGCCGAGCCGGCGTTGGGTGCGCCGACGGATCGCGCGCCGCTCTCGCGGCGGTGCGCTCCACGCCTCCGGGTGCTTGGCCAGCCAGTTGTGCCGGTAGACCGCGTACGGGATGTGCAGGAGGTAGATCACCATGGCGATCGCCAGCGAGATCAGCGGGAACATGATTATTCCCGCCGCCAGCAGCGCCACCAGCACCAGCAGCGGCGCCGCCGCCCTCGGCGGCACCTTCACGGTCTTCAGCGACAGCGTCGGCACCCGGCTGACCATCAGCGCCGCGACCAGCACCATCCAGACCATCACCACGTTCTGGTTCGCCCACCAGCCCGGGTAGCCGAAGTGCGCCGTCAGGACGATCGGGAGCAGCCCGAGCAGCCCGGCCGCCGGGGCGGGCACCCCGACGAAGAACTCCTTGGCGTACGGCGGCTGCTCGGCGTCGTCGAGCAGCGTGTTGAACCGCGCCAGCCGGAGCACCATGCACACCGCGAAGATCAGCGAGACCACCCAGCCGACGCGGTTGTCCTGCAGCTGCCAGGCGTACAGCGTCAGCGCCGGGGCGACGCCGAAGGACATCGCGTCCGACAGCGAGTCCAGTTCGGCGCCCATCTTGGAGGTGGCGTCGAGCAGCCGCGCGATCCGCCCGTCCAGGCCGTCGAGCACCGCCGCTACGGCGACGGCCGCGACCGCGCCGGTGAGCTGGCCGTTGAGCGCGAACTGGACCGCCGACAGCCCGGCGCACATCGCCAGCACGGTGATCGCGTTGGGCAGCAGCCGGATGCCGGGGGCGCTGTGCATGCTCATGAGGAATGCGTCCCCCGAGGCAGCTCGGCGAGGGCGGTCTCCCCGCCGATGGTGCGCTGGCCGGGCTCGACCAGGATCCGGCTGCCGGTGGGCACGTAGAGGTCCACCCGGGAGCCGAACCGGATCAGCCCGTAGGTGCTGCCGGCCTGCAGCACGTCGCCCTCGGAGACGGAGCAGACGATGCGGCGGGCCACGAGGCCGGCGATCTGCACCACGGCGACCTGGGAGCCGTCGTCGGCGCGGATGACCATCGAGTTGCGCTCGTTGTCCTCGCTGGCCTTGTCCAGGTCGGCGGAGAGGAACTTGCCCGGCCGGTAGGCGATGGTCTCGACCTTGCCGCTCAGCGGGATCCGCTGGACGTGCACGTCGAAGATCGTCAGGAACGCGCTGATGCGGGTCATCGGCTCGTCGCCGAGGCCGAGCTCGGCCGGCGGCACCGCGGGCTCGATGTGCGAGATCGTGCCGTCGGCGGGCGCGACGGCGAGCCCCTCGCGGCTGGGCGTCGTGCGGGCGGGCTCGCGGAAGAACCACGCGCACCAAGCGGTGACGATGCCACCGAGCACGCCCGCCGGGCGCCAGCGGCGGCGCAGCAGGAGGGTCGCGATGGCGGCGCCGAGCACGAACGGCCGGCCTGCCGGGTGCATCGGCGGGATGGTGTCGCGGGCCAGCGCGGCGAGGTGCGCCAGCAGGTTCTTCTTCGGTTCTTCGGCGGTGCTCATCGAGGTGCTACGCCCCTGCGTCGGCGGTCTATGGTGCGGCGGTTCGGCCGGGTTCCCGGCGCGAACGCCGAGCGCCGACCGGTGCCGTCGTCGGTACAGCATCGCGGACGCCTCACGTCAACCGACGCCAGGGGGCGTAGTTGATCAAGAACTACTCTGCTGACCTGCGTCTATCCGATCCCGGGATGCTACCGCCAACGCGCCGCCCAGGTAACCCGGTCGGGTGAGAGAAAGCGAGGAGGCCGTTCGACGTCTCCCCGTAGACGTCGGACGGCCTCCCCGGTGTGGTCCGTGCACCCCCCGACGGCGCACGGTCCTCGGTGTGTCCGCTCCCCACTGGCAAGCGGTAGTGGGTTTGTGCGGACGTCTAAGAGATGTATATGGGCGACGGTTCGTTACGCGGTTTCCAGTGTAATTGAGTTCACAAAATGTCCGTAGCCGCTTTTGGAGGACCCCACGGCGCCGTTACATGACGAAGAGTCATCAGAACCCCGCTCGCTTTCACTCATTCGTGTAGGCGGGTTCGTCGAGGTTCATCCGCGCCCCCATCAGCTCGCCGAGGCCCCGGTACGGGTCGCCGTGCTCCACGCCGTCGGCCGTGCTGCGCAGCACCAGCTCGGACACGCCGTCCTCGCCGTCGCGCACGCCGATGTCGTCCAGCTCGGACACCGCGTACTCGTCCAGGTACAGCTCCAGCGACAGCGACCAGCCCGCGCGGTCCTGGTCCAGCCGCGCGCGGGCCACGTCCCGGCTGTCCACCCACTGCGCGCCGGGCCGCTCCCGGAGCTCGCCGATCGGCGTGGCGGCCAGCTCGGCGAGCTGCTCCTGCTCCGCCTTGCGGAACCGGGCGAGCGTGCCGGCCAGCAGGCGCTTCGTGGTGCTGGCGGAGCTGGGCAGCAGCACCAGGCCGCGATCGGTGACCAGCAGGTCGTAGTTGCCGCCGGGGCACTGCACCGGGCTGACGATCCCGGCCAGCGCGGGCTCGGGCTCGGCGGCGGGGCGGCGCGCGTGGGTCATCGGCACCCCGAGGTCGACCAGCGCCCGGTGCAGGCCCGGGATCAGCCGGGGATCGGCCACCGCCGGGCGGACCAGCCGGTCCGGGTCCAGCGGCTGCCCGTTGGCCAGCCGCACCGTCGACGGGCCGCCCCAGTCCAGCTCGTGGTGCGCCCGCCGGGCGCAGATCAGCGCGTCCACCACGGCGCAGCCGAGCAGCTCGGTGAGCGTGTCGACGACGGCCTCGTCGATGCGTTCCGGGCACAGGCCGGGGTTGAGCACCGGGTTCACCAGGTCGTGGCCCTGGCCGCGGTGGATGGCGGGCAGGATGCCCGCGATCGTCGGCTCCACCGGCAGTCCGCTCTGCGCCGTGGCGGAACTCAGCAGCGCGGCCCGCTCGGCGACGTGCGCGGCGCCGGCCAGCCGGGCCAACTCCGGCCAGCCCAGCCGGCGCTTGAGGCCGTCGACCATCAGGCGGTCTTCGAGGTCCGGCACGCTCTTGCGCGGGTTGCGCAGCAACGCGAACGCGGGCCGGTCGTCGGCGTCGCGGCCGGTGACCTTGATCCGCTTCATCGCTTCGATGCGCCGGCGCGCCGGCAGGTGGGTGCGGCTGCCGTCCTCGCCCTCGGCGATGGCCTTCTTGACCCGCTCGGCGAGCTCCGGTTTGCGGGTCGGGTGCTCCATGAAGTTGCGGAAGCCCAGCAGCACGTCCGGGGTGTGGCCGACGGCCTTGGCCATGCTGAGGTACTCGTCGGCGTACTCCTGCCAGCCGAGCTCGATGGCGATCCGCTTCCGCAGCGCGGTGGCCGCCGCTCGGGTGCCCGCCTCCCGGACCGCGATGGCGTCGGCGGCGAGCTCCAGGTCGTGGCCGGTGGTGGCCGCGATCGCGGTGAACAGCCGGGCGTAGCCGGTGAACAGCCACTTGACCGGGCCGCCGGTGAGCCTGTCGACGGTGCGCTCGACGCTCGCCGACGCCCGGTAGGCGGTGACCGTCAGCTTGTTGCGCCCGGTCAGCCTGCCGAGTTCGTGCGCCACCACGGCCCGCAGCTCGCTGACGTTGAGCGCGGCCAGCAGCGGCAGCCCGAGTTCCAGGTAGCGGGTCCGGGTGCGCAGGCCCAGCAGCGCGGTGTCCTCGCGGATGTTCGCGGCCGGGTCGGAGGTGATGCGGATTTCGTCGGGCAGCGGGGCGGCCGCATCGGCGGAGATCGACTCCGCCATCCGCCAGATCTGCGGCTGCTCCGATCGGTCCAGCCGCACGCCGCGCGGCCGCACCCGGCTGCGCAGCACGGCGCGCAGCCCGATCGCGAAGAGCGCGCCGACGGCGACCGCCGCGAGCGCGGCCTTCACCCCGCTGGACTGGTCGTATCGGAAGGTGAACGCCGAGATCGCGAGCAGCCCGAGGACCAGCGCGATCGGCGCGAGGAAGAAGCCGATGTGCAACGCCAGCGCCAGGGCGGCGCGCCAGGGGCCACGCACGGTGCAGAACTCCGGAGGGGTGGTCGGTAATGGTGGTGCAGTCTTGGGGACGCCGGTGCCATCCGTCAACCAGATGATCTTCCGAGCTTCCCGGGCGGTGCTAGTCGAGCAGCATGACGTCCACTGTGGACTCGGCGGCGAGTTCGGTCACGTCCTCGGGGATCTCCAGCAGGCAGTTCGCCTTGGCCAGGCCCGCCAGCAGGTGTGAGCCGGGCGCGCCCTGCAGCGTCACGCCGCCGGTGGCCGGGTCGAACCGGCCCCGGCGGTACTGGCGCTTGCCCGCGGGCGCGGACAGCGGCTCGGCCAGCGTCGCCTGCCGCACCGGGCGGCGGGTGGTCAGGTGCCCGGCCGCGGCGCGCAGCGCGGGCCGCACGAACACCTCGAACGACACCATCGCGCTGACCGGGTTGCCCGGCAGCGTCACCACGGCGACGCCGTCCCGGTACCGGCCGCAGCCCTGCGGCATCCCGGGCTGCATCGCGACCTTGGTGAACTCGACGCCGGTGCCGGTGAGCGCGTCCTTGACGACCTCGTAGGCTCCGGCGCTGACGCCGCCGGAGGTGATCAGCAGATCCGTGTCGGCCAGGTGCGGGGCGAGCGCGGCGTGGAAGGCATCGACGTCGTCCGGCACGAACCGCAGCAGCGTCGCCTCGCCGCCGGCTTCGCGCACCGCGGCGGCCAGCATCAGGCCGTTGGACTCGTAGATCTGCCCCGGCTGCAGTGCGGTGCCGGGCGCGACCAGCTCCGACCCGGTGGACAGCACCAGCACCCGGACCGGCCGGTGCACGGGCAGCTCCGCGGCCCCGACGGCGGCCGCGACGCCCAGCTGCGACGGCGCCAGCGCGGTGCCCGTCGTCAGCACGGTGGCGCCCGCCGTGACGTCCTCGCCCGCGCGCCGCACGTGCGCCCCCGGCTGCACGGCGGAGAACATCCGCACCTGCTCGGTGCCGCCGTCGGTGCGCTCCACCGGGATCACCGCGTCCGCGCCCGGCGGCATCTGGGCGCCGGTCATGATGCGGTGCGCGGTGCCCGGCTGCAGCGGCGGCACGTCCACCCGGCCGGCCGGGATGTCCTCGTGGACCGGCAGCAGCACCGGCTGCTCCGGCGTCGCGCCGGCCAGGTCGACGGAGCGGACGGCGTAGCCGTCCATCGCGGAGTTGTCGAACGGCGGCAGCGAGATCGGCGCGGTCAGGTCCGCGGCGAGGGCCAGCCCGAGGCAGTCCGCCAGCGGCTTGACCAGCACCGGCGTCGGGGCGAGCAGGGCGGCGATCTTCGACTGGTGATCTGCGACCGCGGTCAGAGCGGGTGTTCCGGTTCCGTGCGACACGCCCAGATCATCGGTCATCGACACCCCTGTTGTCCCCACCGGCGTGCGAATAGTCGCACCGATCAACGTGGCAAACTCGTCCCCGGGCTCGTCTAGGAGGTAACCGTGCAGGTTCGCACCCGTCACACGCCGTCGTTCGGGGTGGCCCGGCTGATGCTCGCCCCGGGCGAGCCGGTGCAGGTCGAGTCCGGTGCGATGCTCGCCACCAGCTTCGGCGTGACCGTCGAGGCGCGCGCCCAGGGCGGCTTCCTGAAGTCGCTGGCCCGCGCCGCGCTCGGCGGCGAGTCCTTCTTCGTGTCCACCTACACGGCCCCGCAGCAGGGCGGCTGGGTGGACGTGGCGCCGAACCTGCCGGGCGACCTGAACGTGCTGGAGCTCGACGGCCGGGTCGGCTGGTGCGTGACGAAGGGCTGCTGGCTCGCGTCCGCGAGCACCGTGCAGGTCGAGACGCAGTGGGGCGGTTTCCAGAACCTCTTCGGCGGCGAGGGCGGCTTCATGACCCACGTCGGCGGCCAGGGCCCGGTGGTGGTCTCCTGCTACGGCGCGCTGGACGTGGTGACGCTCCAGCCCGGCGAGTACGTCACGATCGACACCGGGCACGTCGTGGCCTACGCCGACACGGTGCAGAGCCGGCTGCGGCAGATGAACCAGGGCGTCGCCCAGTCGCTCAAGAGCGGTGAGGGCCTGGTGTTCGATTTCGCCGGTCCCGGCCAGGTGCTGACCCAAACCCGCAATCCGCGAGGACTCGTCACCTGGTTGCAGGCAAATGGGCTCGGCGCTCGTTCCTGAGCGCGAGTTGCGCGGGTGCGCATAGCCGTCGCTTCAAACTGGTGGCGCGAATTTCGCCGAGAGCGCAAATGGGCTCATGCATTCGGACGAATTCCCGAGTCAACTCCACTCCGATAACTGAACGTGGCCATCAACGACACCCGTTCGGCCCAGCGTTTAACGGAAAAGTTGCATTGCCGAACCCGCGACGAGACCTGCTTTCTGGGGTAGCGTTGCCGTTGCTCCAGCGGCGCTTTGGGTGCCGTGCATCACTTTTTAGAGGAGGACGCCGTGGCGGTCGGCACGGTCAAATGGTTCAACTCGGAGAAGGGCTACGGATTCATTGCGACAGACGGTGGATCTGATGTTTTCGTCCATTACTCCGCGATCGACATGTCTGGTTTCCGAACCCTTTCCGAAGGGGATCGGGTCGAATTCGAAGTGAAAGCGGGACGCGACGGCCGCACCCAAGCAGACGGTGTCCGCAAGGTCTGAAGAAGCAGCTGAAACAGCTTGCTCAGCGTCGCAAGCGGCTGCCGCCGCTTCATGAAGAACATTGCATGTCACGGCGTCGAGAACGTCAGCGCGGCCCGGTTCCCGTCCGCGGGAGCCGGGCCGCGGCGCGTGCGGAATCGATGTCATCACGGTGTTGCCGAACCCGGGGACGTGCGTGATCCCGAAACGTTAGGCTGCTCCGCGTGTCGGCAGACCTCACCGGGCAGCGCCTCGGCCATTACAAGATCGACGGAGTGCTCGGCCGCGGCGGGATGAGCGTGATGTACCGCGCCACCGATACCCGGCTCGGGCGCAAGGTCGCGCTCAAGATCATGGGCGAGCACATCACCGGTGACGCGGAGTTCCGCGAGCGGTTCGTCGACGAGGCCCGCAACACCTCGGCCATCGACCACGCCAACATCGTGCCGCTGTACGACTTCGGCGAGGTCGACGGCATGCTCTACATCGCGATGCGGCTGGTCGACGGGTCCGACCTGGCCAGCCTGATCAAGGACGGGCCGATCTCGCCCAAGCGAGCCCTGGAGCTGCTCTCCCAGGTCTCCGAGGCGCTGGACATGCTGCACGAGCGCGGCCTGGTGCACCTCGACCTGAAGCCGGCCAACGTGCTGGTGACCTCGCGCGAGTCCGTCAACGAGCACGTCTACCTCGCCGACTTCGGCCTCACCAGGCGCGGCGCGACCGGACACCGCACCGCCAGCGGCGACTTCCTGGGCTCGCCGACCTACGCGGCGCCCGAGCACCTGCGCGGCGAACCGGTGGACGGCCGCACCGACCAGTACGCGCTGACCTGCATGCTGTTCGCCTGCCTGACCGGGCGGCCGCCGTTCCAGGGGCAGGTCCAGGAGGTGATCCAGGGCCACCTGGGCGCGGAGCCGCCGCCGGCGACGTCGCTGGTGGTGCTGCCCGGCAGCATCGACGAGGTGCTGCGCCGCGGCATGGCGAAGAAGGGCGACCAGCGCTTCACGAACTGCAAGGAGCTGATCGCGGCGGCTCGCGCCGCGCTCGGCCCGGCAGCCGGCGGCGAGACCCCACCGCCGCCCCGCCAGGTGGCCCCGCCCGTGGCCCCGATGTCCGGGCCGATGCCGGTTCAGTACGCGCCGCCCGCGCCGCCCGGCTACCCGCCCTACCAGCAGCAGCCGCCGCGCCCGCTGCCGCCGCCCGGCAACGACCCCGTGCGGCTGCGGCCGCCGATCCCGGCAGGCTCGGCGGCGTTCGCGACCAAGTCCGGCAGCTCGGCGAAGTGGATCGTGCCGGTGCTGGCCGGCGTCGCGCTGGTGGTGATCGTGGTCATCTTCGTTGTGATGGCCACCTCGCTCGGTGGTTCCGGCGGCGGCAGCGACCCGACTGCGACGGAAACTTCCTCGTACAACAACAGCGACCTGCCCACGTCGGTGCCCACCCGCTGACGCGCCTCGCTTGCACTCGACTGGTGAGAGTGCTAAACACGGTATTGGCACTCAGCGAGGTTGAGTGCCAGGTCGGGACGGTGAGGCCGTCTCCGGCGGTGCCACCCGACGGCGCCGCCGCACGGTCGTCCGTCGCGGGCACCGAGCCTGGCCGAGCACGAGTCCTGCCGTGGGGTGCACCCACCACCGCGGCGTCCAGACAGGTGGAGGACCACACCGCAATGGCCAAGATGATCGCGTTCGACGAGGACGCCCGCCGCGGTCTTGAGCGCGGCATGAACACCCTCGCTGACGCCGTCAAGGTGACGCTCGGGCCGAAGGGCCGCAACGTCGTGCTCGAGAAGAAGTGGGGCGCGCCGACGATCACCAATGATGGTGTCTCCATCGCCAAGGAGATCGAGCTCGAAGACCCGTGGGAGAAGATCGGGGCCGAGCTGGTCAAGGAGGTCGCCAAGAAGACCGACGACGTCGCGGGTGACGGCACCACCACCGCCACCGTCCTGGCCCAGGCGCTGGTGCGCGAGGGCCTGCGCAACGTCGCGGCCGGCGCCAACCCGATCGCCCTGAAGCGCGGCATCGAGAAGGCCACCGAGGCGATCGCCGAGCAGCTGCTCAAGAACGCCAAGGAGATCGAGACCAAGGACCAGATCGCCGCCACGGCCGCGATCTCGGCCGGCGACCGTCAGATCGGCGAGCTCATCGCCGAGGCGATGGACAAGGTCGGCAAGGAAGGCGTCATCACCGTCGAGGAGAGCAACACCTTCGGCCTGGAGCTGGAGCTCACCGAGGGCATGCGCTTCGACAAGGGCTACATCTCGCCCTACTTCGTCACCGACTCGGAGCGGATGGAGGCGGTCCTGGAGGACCCGTACATCCTGCTGCTGAGCTCCAAGGTCTCGAACGTCAAGGACATGCTCCCGCTGCTCGAGAAGGTCATGCAGGCCAACAAGCCGCTGCTGATCATCTCCGAGGACGTCGAGGGCGAGGCCCTGGCCACGCTGGTCGTCAACAAGATCCGCGGCACCTTCAAGTCGGTCGCCGTCAAGGCCCCCGGCTTCGGTGACCGCCGCAAGGCGATGCTGCAGGACATGGCGATCCTGACCGGCGGCCAGGTCATCAGCGAAGAGGTCGGCCTCAAGCTGGAGAACGCGGACCTGAACCTGCTGGGCCGCGCCCGCAAGATCGTGGTCACCAAGGACGAGACCACCATCGTCGAGGGTGCCGGCGACGACGAGCAGATCGCCGGGCGGGTCAACGAGATCCGCGCCGAGATCGAGCGCTCGGACTCCGACTACGACCGCGAGAAGCTGCAGGAGCGGCTGGCCAAGCTGGCCGGCGGCGTGGCCGTCATCAAGGCCGGTGCGGCGACCGAGGTCGAGCTCAAGGAGCGCAAGCACCGCATCGAGGACGCGGTCCGCAACGCCAAGGCCGCGGTCGAGGAGGGCATCGTCGCCGGTGGCGGCGTCGCGCTGCTGCAGGCCGCGCAGGCTGCCTTCGACGGTCTCAACCTGACCGGTGACGAGGCGACCGGTGCCAACAGCGTGAAGATCGCTGTCGAGGCGCCGCTGAAGCAGATCGCCATCAACGCCGGCCTCGAGGGCGGCGTCGTCGCGGAGAAGGTGAAGGGCCTCACCTCCGGCCACGGCCTCAACGCCGCGACCGGCGAGTACGAGGACCTGGTCCAGGCCGGCGTCCTCGACCCGGCCAAGGTCACCCGTTCGGCGCTGCAGAACGCCGCTTCCATCGCCGCGCTGTTCCTGACCACCGAAGCCGTGGTCGCGGACAAGCCGGAGAAGGAGAAGGCCGGCGCTCCGGACCCGACCGGTGGCATGGGCGGCATGGACTTCTGATCCACGCTGCTGCCGCTTTTTCGAAGGGCCGTCCCCGCTGGGGGCGGCCCTTCGGTCGTTCCCGGGTGGGTGAACCCGGCGTTTTCGCGCGAAACCGGCGCCCCGCGTGCCTGGGAAACGCCGGTTTCGCGCGAAAACGGCGCAGCTGCCGTGGGGCCGCCGGCGCAGCACGAGCGCTCGAGCAGCGGCTCCGGGCCGGTGGCGCAGGCGGGCCTCGCTGGGCCCCCGCCGCCCGGTTACGGTGCGGGTGTGGGAGCGCTGCTGGAAGTGATCGTGCTGGACGCCGCCGAGGCCGAGGCCGCCCAGGCCGGTGGTGCCGACCGGCTGGAGCTGGTGCGGGACCTGGCCGCCGACGGGCTCACGCCGGAGCCGTCGACCGTGCGCAGCGTGCTCGCGGCCACCGATCTGCCGGTGCGGGTCATGGCGCGCGACCAAGCCGACTTCGCCGCCGATGCCGGGGCGCTGCGGCGGCGAGTGGGTGAGCTGCGGGAGGCCGGGGCGCGGGAGTTCGTGCTCGGGTTCCTCGACGCGTACGGGCAGGTGGACGTGGGCGCCACCCGCGAGGTGGTCGCCGAGCTCGACGGGTGCCCGTGGACCTTCCACCGCGCGGTCGACCACGCCGCCGACTACCGGCTCGCCTGGGACCAAGCGGTGTCGCTCGGCCCGGACACCGTGCTCACCGCAGGCGCCCCCGGCGGCGTCGACGAGGGCCTTTCCCACCTGCGAGAACGCGCCGAACGGCAGGACGCCGACGGCGTGGCGCTGCTCGTCGGCGGCGGCCTGCGCCAGGAGCACGTCGTCGACCTGCGGGCCGCCGGGGCCCGCGCCTTCCACATCGGCACCGGCGCCCGCGAGGGCGGATCGGTGCAGGTGGAGCGGGTCCGGAGCTGGCGCGAGCTCCTATCCTGAGCAGCAGCGCCACCGCGATCGGCCGGGTGCGACGAGCGCCGTTGATATTGTTCGTTGCTTGCAGTGCGAATGATCACGGGGCTCCCGGGCGCGGCGGCGGCCGGAAGCGGCGTGTGATGTCCTGTGGACCGGTGGCAGTCCAGGTGAGGTAGGAGTCATGCTCGGTCGAAACGTCCGGTGGTCCGCCGTGGTCGCGACGCTCATGTGCGCGGTGCTGGCGGCCTGCACGAACACCACGCCGCAGGAGCCGACGCCGACAGCGCCGCCGCCGCAGTCGCTGCCCGCGACCGGGCTGCCGCAGGTCACCCCGCAGCCGCAGGAGATGCAGCGGCTCGGCGACGACATCCCGGTGCAGGGCAAGGTCGACGTGATCGTCGATCCGCTCGTCGACCAGCCCACCCGCGACCTCGCGGCCCAGGTGCTGCGGCTCGCCGGGGCGAGCGACGTCGTGGTGCGCGAACCCGGTCCGCCGCCCGAGGGGGCCACGCTGAGCATCCGCATCGGTGAGCGCACCTCGCCGTCGGTGGTGAAGGGCCTGCAGGAGCTGGGCTTCGCCGCGCCCGCGCCGCTGCCGCCCGAGGGCTACGTGCTGGCCGGCCGTGGCGGCGGCACCCCGGTCGTCTTCATCGGCGCTTCCGACGCGGCCGGCGCCTACTACGGCGTGCAGACGCTGCGGCAGATCGCCTCGCCGGGCCGCCTCGCCGGGGTCGGCATCGTGGACCACCCGGCGATGCCGTTGCGCGGCACCGTCGAAGGCTTCTACGGTCCACCTTGGACGCACGCCGAGCGCATGGACCAGCTGGCCTTCTACGGCGACGTCAAGATGAACACCTACATCTACGCGCCCAAGGACGACCCGTACCACCGGGAGAAGTGGCGCGAGGCGTACCCGGCCGACGACCTGGCCCGGGTGAAGGAGCTGATCCAGCAGGCCGCGGCGCACCACGTGAAGTTCACCTTCGCGCTCTCCCCGGGCACCTCGATCTGCTACAGCGACGACGCGGACGTCCGCGCGCTGCTGGCGAAGCTGCAGACGGTGTACGACGAGGGCGTGCGCGACTTCTCCGTGCCGCTGGACGACATCTCCTACACCCGCTGGAACTGCGCGGGCGACCAGGCGAAGTACGGCAAGCCGTCCGAGGGCGCGGCCGGGCAGGCGCAGGCGGAGCTGCTGAACCGCGTGCAGCGCGAGTTCGTCGACACCCATCCCGGCGTGGCGCCGCTGCAGTTCGTGCCGACCGAGTACTCCGACGTGGAGGATTCGGCCTACAAGACGGCGATCCGCACGGCGCTGGACCCGCGCGTGCTGGTGATGTGGACCGGCGACGGCGTGATTCCGCGCCAGATCACCGTTTCCGACGCGCAGCAGGCCGAGAAGGTCTGGGGCCGCAAGCTCTTCCTGTGGGACAACTACCCGGTCAACGACTTCGAGGGCTCCGTCGGGCGGCTGCTGCTCGGACCGTACGAGAAGCGCGAGCGCGGGCTGAGCGGGCAGCTCGTGGGCGATGTGTCCAACCCGATGAACCTGGCGGCGGCGAGCAAGGTCGTGGAGCTCGGTGCGGCCGATTTCGCTTGGAACGACGCGGCTTTCGACCCGCAGCGGGCCTGGCGGGCGGCGGCCGAGCACCTGGCGGGCAAGCGCGCGGCCGGCGAGCCGGGGCTGGTCGCCGACCAGGCGACCGTCGACGCGCTGATGGTGTTCTTCGACCTGGAGCACATGGCGCCGCTGGCCAGCGGGCGGCCGTGGTTGCCGCCGGCGCCGGAGCTGGCGCGGCGGATCCAGGAGTTCCGCGACGGCTGGGAGCGCGGCGACCGCGCGGGCGCGGTGGAAGCGCTGCGCGGCTACGCGCAGGCGATCGCGGGTGCGCCGGAGCAGATCGGGCGGGGTGTGCCTGCGGACTTCGTCGCCGACGCGAAGCCGTGGCTGACGGCCACCGAGCTGTGGGGCGACGCGCTGGTGGCCACTGTGGACGGTCTGCGGGCGCGGGCGAACGGCGACGAGGCGAGCACCTTCGAGCACTTCACCGCGGCGCGGCAGTTCGCCGACCAGGCCAAGCAGATCCGCACCCTGCCCGGCGAGGTCCTGCCCCAGGGGCAAGTGCTGGTCGCCGACGGGGTGCTCGACACGTTCATCGAACAGGCCCCAGGCATCCGCTGACGCTGCAGTTTCAATTGAAACCGTGAGTTTCAATTGAGCCTTTTTCATCCTGGTCGGCCCGCAGCCGCGGGTAGCAAAGCCGCACGCCGGATGGGGTGTCGCATGCGCCGCAGGCGCATAGCCCACCCTCGCAACTGGCACCGCCGCGGGTTCTCAGAGGTTTCCTGGCGAGGACGGCCCCTCCGCCGTGTATTGGACATACATCAGGAGGGGCACCCACAGTCCAGGAAGCCTCTGAGGTTCCGCCACCCGCACCGCCACGCAAATTGAGGTTGGAAAAACCTCATTGAAACCGGTCGTCACTCCTGGGGGACGAGTACCCAGCAGACGAGGTAGATGACGATGCCGGCGCCGAAGCCGAGCAGCGTGGCGGCGACCAGCAGGACGCGGAGGATCGTGGCGTCCACGTTGAGCCCCTTGGCGGCGCCGGCGCAGACCCCGGCGATCATGGCGTCCTCCCGGCTGCGGCGGAACTTCCGGACCGGGGACTCGGTGGTGGTCTGGGTGCTGCCGGTGGTGGCGAAGTTCTCGGTCATGCCTCCAGCTTGGGCCCCGGAGGGGCCGGGGGCCTCGGGGTACGACCCCGACCCGACCCGGATTCCCCGGCCGCCGACCCCTGGGGCGTCAGGCGGCCGAGGGGCGGTGGATGTCGAGCAGGTTGGAGTTCTCCCGTTCCCAGCAGTCGTACAGCGCGTCCCGGCCGTAGCGGGCCACCAGCTGGCCCTCCTCGCGGGTGATCGGGACCAGCGTGATCAGCTGGAGGACCGGTTCGCCCGCCTCGTCGAGCAGGACGTCGAACGAGTCGCCGAGGTAGGGGTGCGGGGCGGCGAGCGCGCCGCAGATCTCGGTGTCCGGCAACAGGATCCGGTCGTTCATGATGAGCGCGCCGTAGCCGACCCGGCTGTTGCTCTCGGTCAGCAGCTCGGCGATCACGCCCGTCAGGTGCCGCGCGTGGATCTCCTGCTCCGACTGCAACGTGCAGATGAGCTCCTGGGGCAGCGGCGCGCCCGCCGTGCGGTCGCGCAGGCCGCTGGTCAGCACCGAGACGTGCGCGCCGTCCGGGTGGTCGCAGTAGACGAGGTGGTAGCCCCGATCGCGCCCGTCCGCCAGCCGGCTGTCGGCGCCGCGGACCCGGCCGATGTGCGTCTCAACGTGTGCGGGGAACCCGCTGAACCGGCTCATGCGTCACCCCTTCGGAAACCCAGGCGATCCTAGATCGTGCCGTTCGGCGCTCGGCGGGTCCGTGCCGAGATCAGCGCGCGCAGCAGGCGCACCCACCACGACCAGCGGGCCGGCTTCCGCACCGTGCCGGTGGTCGCTTGCTCGGCGCGGTCGAGGACGTCCTCCAGCGCTGCGTCGTGCAGCGGGCGCCACAGTAGTGGCCAGGTGATCCGGGCCAGGCCGCGGGCGTGCATGGACAGCAGGTTGTGCAGCACGGTGCGGTCGCCTTCGCGGTGCACGGTGAACTCGTGGAAACCGTCGAAGCCGCGCGGTGCGGTGAAGCGGAACCGGATCCAGCGGCCGGGCGTGTAGCCGACGATCCGGTAGCGGATCGGACCGTGCCCGCCCTCGGCGCCCATCTCCAGCGGGCGGTCGAAACGCATCGGCGGCCAGGTGTCGTGCGCCCACAGCTCGTCGTGCGGGCTCGCCAGCGAGTCGATCAGCGCTCCGGTGGTGTCCTCGTCGACCGGCAGCCGCCTGATGTGCAGATTCCGGATGGCCATCGCGGTCCTCCTTTTTTAGAGGGTTCTCTCTACAACGTTATTGGAGCATATCCTCCAATTCATGGGAAGGCCCGCCCGGCACGATGCCGACCGACTCCTCGACGCCGCCGTCGCACTCGCCGCCGAAACCGGACCCCGAGGAGTGACGATGGCCGCGGTCGCGCGGGCGGCGGGTGCCCCGAGCGGCTCGGTCTACCACCGCTTCCCGGACCGGACCGCGCTGCTGTCGGCGCTGTGGCTGCGCACGGTGACCCGGTTCCAGGAAGGCGTCTTCGCGGCGCTCGACGGCTCGCCGCAGGACGCCGCCGTCGCGATGGCGCGCCACGCCGTCGAGTGGTGCCGCGAGCACCCGGACGAGGCGAGGGTGCTGCTCGCCGGGCCTGGGGACTTCGGCCTGGCGGAGTGGCCCGAGGAGGCCCGCCAACGCTTGGCCGCGGGCAATGCGCAGCTGGAGGAGGCCCTGACCGACCTGGCTCGGCGGCTCGGGAAGACCGACGAGCGCGGGCGGTCCCGCGTCCGGCTCGCGGTGGTCGATCTGCCCTACGCCGTGGTCCGGCGGTACCTGGTGCGCGGCGAGCCGATCCCCGCCTTGGAGGTTGGCACAGTGGGCGAGGCGGTTCGGGACCTGCTCGCCGGATGATCGGATGATCGCCTTGGGACAGGTGGTTCGCATACGCTCGGCGGCATGGCGGTGGATGACGCGCTCGACATGAAGTCCCCGGCCGAGGTCGCGACGGCGCTGGACGACACCGGGTACCTGCCCGACGAGGGCATCGCGACGGCGGCGTTCCTGGCGATGCGGATGCGTCGCCCGCTGCTGTGCGAGGGCGAGCCCGGCACCGGCAAGACGGCGCTGGCGCAGGCGTTGGCCGCGGCGCTCGGGGTCGACCTGATCCGGTTGCAGTGCCACGAGGGCATCGACGCCGCGCAGGCCCTCTACGACTGGGACTTCCCGCGCCAGCTGCTGCACCTGCGCACGCTGGAGGCGGCCTCCGGCGGCGAGCTGGACGCCGACGCCGCCGAATCCTCGCTGTACACCCCGAGGTTCCTGCTGGCGAGGCCGCTGCTGCGCGCGTTGCAGGAGTCGCCTTGCGTGCTGCTGGTCGACGAGATCGACCGCGCCGACGACGAGTTCGAGGCGTTCCTGCTGGAGGTGCTGTCGGAATACGCGGTGACCATTCCGGAGTTCGGAGTGGTGCGGGCGCAGCAGCCGCCGATCGTGATCCTGACGTCCAACCGGACCCGCGAGGTGCACGACGCGCTGAAGCGCCGCTGCCTCTACCACTGGCTGGAGCACCCGGGCCTGGAGCGGGAGGTCGCGATCCTGCGGCGCCGCCTGCCGGGGCTGGACGCCCGGCTGGCGGAGCAGGTGGCCGCGGCGGTGCAGTGGATGCGGCAGATGGAGCTGTTGAAGCCGCCGGGGGTGGCGGAGGCGCTGGACTGGGCGCAGGCGCTGCAGGCGCTCGACCAGGACGAACTGGACACGGAGACCGCCGCGACCACGCTGGGAGCGGTGCTGAAGTACCGCGAGGACGCCGAACGGGTCCGCGCCGCGGGCATCGTGGCGCCGTGACCGTCCGCAATTTCCATTGAAATCGAACCTTCGATTTCAATGGAAATTGCGGACCACCGGACCCGAACGTCGAGGAGGGGGCGATGGAGCACACCGCGACCGGTCTGGTCGGCTTCGCCCGCGCCCTGCGGCACTCCGGGATGGCCTGCGGCCCCACCCGGGTCCAAGCCTTCCTAGCCGCCACCGAGCACGTCGGCCTCGACCGCTCCGCGGTCTACTGGGCCGGCCGGCTGACGCTGTGCTCCGAGCCGGACGATGTGCCCCGCTACGACGCTGCCTTCGGCAGCTGGTTCGGCGGCGCTGCGCTGTCCGCCGAGTCGCCGGGCCGTCCGCTGCCGCGTCCGGCGCGGATCGCTGCGCTCTCCGCGGCCGATGGCGGCGACCAGGACGGCGACGCGGACAAGCCGCTTGCCGCCGCCGCCAGCGACGCGGAGGTGCTCCGCCGTCGCGACCTCGCGGAGCTCGGTACGGCGGAGCGCGAGCACCTGCGGCGCATGCTCGCGGTGCTGCGGCCCGAGCCGCCGACGCGGCCCGCGCTGCGGCATCGCCGCAGCAAGCGCGGCGCGCTCAGTTCGCGCGCGACGCTCCGCGAGCTGCTGCGCTCCGGCGGCGAGCCGTTGCGGTTGCGCCGCCAGAAGCGTTCTCGGCGGCCGCGCCGGGTGGTGCTGCTGATCGACGTCTCGGGTTCGATGAGCCCGTACGCCGATGCGCTGATGCGATTCGCGCACGTCGTGGTGCGGCGTTCGCCCGCCAGCACCGAGGTTTTCACGCTGGGCACCCGCATGACCCGGGTGAGCAGGCAGCTCCGGCAGCGCGATCCGGAGGCCGCTCTGCTGGCGGCTTCCCGTGCCGTGCCGGATTTCTCCGGGGGCACCAGGCTCGGCGAGACGTTGCGGGTCTTCCTGGACCGGTGGGGGCAGCGGGGCATCGCGCGGGGTTCCGTCGTCGTGCTGTTCTCCGACGGTTGGGAGCGCGGCGACTCGGCGGAGCTGGGTGAGCAGATGCGTCGGTTGCGGCGCCTGGCGCGGGCGGTGGTCTGGGCCAACCCGCACGCGGGGCACGACGGGTACCAACCGGTGCAGTCCGGGATTGTCGCGGCCCTGCCGCACGTTGACCGGATGGTGGCGGGGCACAGCCTGCGCTCGCTGGAGGACGTGTGGTCGTGGGTGCGCCGGTTGTCCCAGCCGGGGCCGGCGCCGGAGGAGCGAAGTGCGGTTTTCGGGCAGAGCTGACCGGGCCCGGCGAGGTGAGCAGGCCGTTCGTCCTGCCCCGGGGCCCGGTGGAAGGTGTGCGGCGCCGGGAGGCGCTGAGAAAGCGGAGGTGCGCTGTGCGTGACGTGCTGGACGAGTTGACCAAGCGGTGGGAGTCGGGCGAGGCCGTCGGGTTGGGCACCGTGGTCGCGACGTTCCGGTCGGCCCCGCGGCCGCCTGGGGCGTCGATGCTGGTGACTGCCGGCGGCGAGGCGGTCGGCAGCGTTTCCGGCGGCTGCGTCGAGGGCGCGGTCTACGAGGAGGCCACCGGCGTCCTGGAAGGCGCCGATCCGGTCCTGCGGCGCTACGGCGTCAGCGACGACGATGCGTTCGCGGTCGGCTTGACCTGCGGCGGGATCCTCGACGTCTTCGTGGAGCGGGTGGACCGCGAGACCTTCCCGGAGCTCGACTCCGTCGCCTCCTCGGTCCGCGCGGAGGAGCCGGTCGCCGTCGCGACCGTCCTGGAGCACCCCGAGGAGTCGAAGGTCGGCTCGCACCTGCTGGTGTGGCGCGAGCGCACCAGCGGCAGCCTCGGGTCGACGCGGATCGACGACGCGGTCGTCGACGACGCGCGCGGCATGCTGGCCAGCGGCCGCAGCGGCGTCATCGAGTACGGCCCGGAGGGGCAGCGGCGCGGCGAGGGGCTGCGGGTGTTCGTGAACTCCTTCGAGCCGCCGCCGCGGATGCTGGTGTTCGGCGCGATCGACTTCGCCGCCGCGATGGCCCGGATGGGCGCCTTCCTCGGCTACCGGGTCACGGTCTGCGACGCGCGGCCGGTGTTCGCCACGCACAGCCGGTTCCCGGGCGTGGACGACGTGGTGGTCGACTGGCCGCACCGCTACCTGGCGGCCGAGGCGGAGGCCGGGCGGATCGACGAGCGGACCGCGGTCATGGTGCTCACCCACGACCCGAAGTTCGACGTGCCGGTGCTGGAGGCGGCGCTGCGGCAGGGCCTCGGCTACGTCGGCGCGATGGGCTCCCGCCGCACCCACGAGGACCGGCTGCGGCGGCTCCGCGAGCAGGGCCTCAGCGAGGCGGAGCTGGCGAAGCTGTCCTCGCCGATCGGCCTGGACCTGGGCGCGCGGACCCCGGAGGAGACGGCGGTGTCGATCGCGGCCGAGCTGATCGCGCTGCGCTGGGGCGGCCGCGGGGTGCGGCTCTCCGACGTCGAGGGACCGATCCACCACCACTCGTAAGGCGTGTTCGACGCCACGACACGCCGACGGCTGTGGACAACCTCCTCCGGCTGTGGACAACTTCCGCAATTTCAATGGAAATCGGACCTTCGATTTCCATTGAAATTGCGGACGGACCGGCCCTCGGGGCGCGGTGGGGGCCGTGCTGGGCGAGGCGGGGGCCGTGCTGGGCCAGGTGGCAGGTGGGGCTGTGTGGGGCCCTCGTTGGAGCCGTGGCCGTTAGGAGTCGCGGTCGCCCTGCCCCGTTGCGGAACGCGAGGTCGGGACAACGCTTTCAGCGCTTGCTCGTGTTCGATCGGCGTAGCAGGCTCTCGGAGTGACCTCCGTCACCCAGGCGGACCAGTCCGTTCCCGACCGTCCGCGCACCGCGGGCCAGTTCCTCCGAGGAGGCCGCCCAAATGCCGCGCATCACCGTCAACGTCGACGGCACCCACTACACCGATGAGGTCGAGCCGCGCATGCTGCTCGTCCAGTACCTCCGCGAACGTCTCGGCAAGGTAGGCACCGTCGTCGGTTGCGACACCAGCAACTGCGGCGCGTGCACCGTCCACATGGACGGACACAGCGTGAAATCGTGCTCGGTGCTTGCGGTGCAGGCCGACGGGCACGACGTCACGACCGTCGAGGGCCTCGCCCAGGACGGCCGGCTGCACCCCGTGCAGCAGGCGTTCCACGACAACCACGCCCTCCAGTGCGGGTTCTGCACCCCCGGGATGATCATGCAGGCGCTCGACCTGCTCGCCGAGGTGAACGACCCCGACGACCAGCAGATCCGGGAAGGCATGGAGGGCAACCTCTGCCGCTGCACCGGGTACCAGAACATCGTCCGCGCGGTCCGCGACGCGTCGCAGCGCATGCAGCCCGGCGCCGGTCCGGCCGTCGAGCACACCGAAGACACCCCGGTGCCGCGAACGCCCGCCGACGAGCAGGTCGAGACGAAGGTGAAGGGAGGTCGGCAGTCATGACATCGGTCCTGGAGCCCGAACTCGGGCGCGCCCGCAAGCGCAAGGAGGACGCGCGGCTGATCACCGGCCGCACCCGCTGGACCGACAACCTGGCGCCGACGGGCACGCTGCACCTGGCGATCCTGCGCAGTCCCGTCGCGCACGCCCGGATCACGTCCATCAACACCGATGAGGCGCGCCGGATGCCGGGAGTGCAGGCGGTGATCACCGGCCGGGACATCGCCGACGAGCAGGGCAGCCTGCCGTGCGCATGGCCGATCACCGAGGACATGAAGGCCCCGGCGGCACCCCCGATCGCCGTGGACGAGGTGCGCTTCGCCGGTGAAGCCGTGGCGGTGGTGGCGGCGCGCAGCGCGGCCGAAGCGCGCGACGCGCTGGACGCCATCGACGTCGACTACGACGAACTGCCGGTCGTGCTCGACATGGAATCGGCGCTGCAGGCGGACTCGCCACTGGTGCACGACGACCTGGGTACCAACCGCAACGCGACCTGGACGTTCGACTCGGCCGAGGCCGGCACCGGCGGCGACGTCGAGCAGGCGCTGAGCGGCGCGGAGGTCCGCATCGACCGCACCTTCCGGCAGCAGCGGTTGATCCCCGCGTTCATGGAGCCGCGTTCGGTGGTCGTCGACCCCACCGGCGAGCAGATCACCATGTGGTCGGCCACCCAGGTGCCGCACATCCTGCGGCTGATGCTGGCGATGTCGCTCGGCGTGCCGGAGCAGAAGATCCGGGTCATCGCGCCGGACGTGGGCGGCGGGTTCGGCGGCAAGCTCCAGGTGACGCCGGAGGAGTTCATCACCTTCGTGCTCGCCCGCAGGCTGGGGCGGCCGGTGAAGTGGACCGAATCCCGTTCCGAGACGATGGTTTCCGCGCACCACGGCCGCGACCAGATCCAGAAGCTGTCGATGTCGGCGACCCGCGACGGCAGGATCACCGGGCTGAAGGTGGAGCTGCTCGCCGACATGGGCGCCTACCTGCGGCTGGTGACGCCGGGCATCCCGATCCTCGGCGCGTTCATGTTCAACTCGATCTACAAGATCCCCGCCTACCACTTCACCTGCACCAACGTGTTCACCAACAAGACGCCGACCGACGCCTACCGCGGCGCCGGGCGGCCGGAGGCGACGTTCGCGATCGAGCGGATGGTGGACGAGCTCGCCAACGAGCTCGGCATGGACCCGATGGAGCTGCGGCGCAAGAACTGGATCGCGCACGAGGAGTTCCCGTACGACACGGTCGCCGGGCTGACCTACGACTCCGGCAACTACGAGGCCGCCACCGACAAGGCGATGGAGCTGTTCGGCTACCAGGCCCTGCGCGCGGAGCAGGAGGAGCGGCGGCGCTCCGGCGATCCCGTCCAGCTGGGCATCGGCATCTCGACGTTCACCGAGATGTGCGGGCTGGCGCCGTCGCGGGTGCTGGGCTCGCTGTCCTACGGCGCGGGCGGCTGGGAGCACGCTTCGATCCGGGTGCTGCCGACCGGGAAGGTGGAGGTCGTCACGGGTTCCTCGCCGCACGGGCAGGGGCACGAGACGGCGTGGAGCCAGATCGTGGCCGACCGGCTCGGCGTCGCGTTCGAGGACGTCGAGGTGCTGCACGGCGACACCCAGGTCGCGCCCAAGGGTATGGACACCTACGGGTCGCGGTCGCTGACCGTCGGCGGCATGGCGGTCGTCAGCGCCGCGGACAAGGTCGTCGAGAAGGCCAGGAAGATCGCGGCGCACCTGCTGGAATGCGCCGAGGACGACGTCGAGTTCGCCTCCGGGCGGTTCGGCGTCCGCGGCACCGACCGGGGCACCGCGCTGGCCGAGGTCGCGCTCGCCGCCTTCGCCGCGCACGACCTGCCGGACGGCGTGGAACCGAACCTGGACGCCGAAGCGACGTTCGATCCGGAGAACTTCTCGTTCCCGCACGGCACCCACCTGTGCGCGACCGAAGTGGACACCGAGACCGGGCGGGTCGAGATCCGCAAGTACGTGTGCGTCGACGACATCGGCAGCGTGATCAACCCGCTGATCGTCGAGGGCCAGGTGCACGGCGGGCTCGCCCAGGGCATCGCGCAGGCGCTGTACGAGGAGGCCGTCTACGACGAGACCGGCACGCTGACCACCGGGACGCTGGCCGACTACCTGATCCCGTCGGCGGCCGACCTGCCGGAGTTCGTCACCGACCGCACCGAAACCCGCGCGACGTCCAACGCGCTGGGCGTCAAGGGCGTCGGCGAGGCGGGCACCATCGCCTCGACCCCGGCGGTGGTGAACGCGATCGTGGACGCGCTGCGGCCGATGGGTGTGAACGACGTGGAGATGCCGTGCTCGCCGCAGCGGGTGTGGCGGGCCGTGACCGGTGCCCGCGAAAGCGGCGCCACCGCGCCGGAAGCCGGCGGCGGGCTCGGCTCGATGGACGCACAGGGAGGAAACCGGTGATTCCCGCGCAGTTCGAATACGTCGCACCCTCCACTGTGGAGGAAGCGGTTGCCGCGCTCGCGGCGGCCGGGGAGGACGCCAAGGTGCTGGCCGGTGGGCAGAGCCTGCTGGCGGTGCTGCGGATGCGGCTGGCCGACCCGGGAACGGTCGTCGACCTCGGCCGCATCGCCGAGCTGCGCGGCGTGCGCGAGGACGGCGACGCGCTGGTGATCGGCGCGATGACCACGCACCACGACGTGCTGCGCGATCCGCTGGTGCAGCAGCACGCGAAGCTGCTCGCGCTGACCACCCGCACCGTCGCCGACCCGCAGGTGCGCCACCGCGGCACCTTCGGCGGCTCGCTGGCGCACGCCGACCCGGCCGGGGACCTGCCGGCCCCGGCGCTGGTGCTGGACGCCGAGATGGTGCTGGCCGGGCCGTCCGGACGGCGCGTGGTGCCGGCGGCGGAGTTCTTCGTCGACTACTTCACCACCGCGCTGGAACCGGACGAGGTGCTGGTGGAGGTGCGGATGCCGAAGTGGACGGGGTGGAGCGCGCACTACGAGAAGTTCAACCGCGTCGCCCAGGCCTGGTCGATCGTCGGCGTGGCCGCCGCGGTGCGGGTGTCCGGCGGGACGATCGCCGAGGCCCGCATCGGGCTGACCAACATGGGCCCGACGCCGGTCCGGGCACGCGGCGTCGAGCAGGCGCTGGTCGGTCAGCCGGCCACGGCTGAGGCGGTCCGGGCGGCGGCCCGGCACGCCACCGAGGGCACCAGCCCGGCGGCCGACGCCAGCGCCGACGTCGACTACCGCGAGCACCTCGCCGAGGTGCTCACCGGCCGCGCGGTGCTCGCCGCGGCGGGCGGCTAGGCGGTCGCGCGGACCGAGCGGGTGGCGATTTCGCGCGAAACCGCCACCCGCCAGGCGTGGGGAACGGCGATTTCTCCCCAAACCGCCGCGACCGCGTGGTGGTGGGGCCCGATGATTCCAACGGGGTAGCGGA
>NZ_JBWKKH010000010.1:55871-109682 GCF_056431645.1 Saccharopolyspora sp. NPDC045839 | reverse complement strand
TGTTTGTTTGGCCAATTGCCTCTCCGCACACTAGTTTTTCGTCTCATCGCCCAACCCACCCCCCCCCCTAGGGGGGGTACCCGCCTCCTCCCGCCACCCCCCCCGCGCCTGCGTGGTGGCGGGCCCCGATGATCCGAATGGGGTATCGGACGGCCGCTGCGGCTGGGAAGCTGGTGGTGGACTGTGAAACGCAGCTTCTTCAGGAAGGACGGCTCATTCGAGCCGAGCTCGGTCGAACCAGGAGGACCCTCCAGTGCAGATGCAGCACCAGTTCAGCGTTCCGGTGCCGGTCGACGTGGCGTGGAAGGCGCTGCTCGACCCGGAGCGGGTCGCCCCGTGCATGCCCGGCGCCACGCTCACCAAGGCAGAGGGCAACGAGTTCGCCGGCTCCGTCAAGGTCAAGCTCGGTCCGGTCACGCTGCTCTACAAGGGCACCGGGACCTTCAAGGACGTCGACGAGGCCGCCCGCCGGGTGGTCATCGACGCCAGTGGCAAGGACTCGCGCGGCAGCGGCACCGCCGCCGCGACGGTCGCCGCGGTGCTCACGCCGGAAGGCGACACCACCGCGGTCACGGTGGACACCGACCTGAAGGTCACCGGCAAGCCGGCGCAGCTCGGCCGTGGCCTGATCTCCGAGGTCGGCGGCAAGATCCTGAACCAGTTCGCGGCGAACCTCGCGAAGCGGCTCACCGAGGAGGAGCCGGCGGCACCGGCCGAGGAGGCCGAGGCGGAAGCCCCCGCGGCTTCCGGTGCTGCGGCGGCTTCGGCGGACGAGAAGGCCAGCTGGCGGGTCACGCCGGCGGGCAGCCACGACACGGCGTTCACCAGCACGGCGAAGGAAGAACCGGCGCGCAAGGCGGACGCGATCGTGACCGGCGGCGCGGCACCGGCGGATGAGGCCATCGACCTCCTCGGCACGGCGGGAGCACCGCTGCTCAAGCGCCTGGCCCCGGTCGCGGTGGCGGTGTTGGTCCTCGGCTTCGCGTTCCGCATCATCCGCCGGCGGCGCCGCCGCCGCTGACCCACCCGGCCGTCGCCCGGGGCGGAGTCGCTCCACCCCAGGCGACGGACCCGCGCTCGCCCAGACCTAAACCAATGTCCATGCTCCTAGAGCATCCGTGAGTTGCGAAAACGCCTATCCCGTGGTCGGCGAGGCCCCGATTTCGCCTGAAATCGGGCCCTTCCCGCCGGACGCCGAGCGCCGCTCTCCTGGCCCGGATGGTGTTCTGCCCGGTTCTGGAGCTTCCAATTTTGCCTAAAATTGGAAACCTCCCGCCGGGCGGTGAGCGCCTGGGTCGCTCAGCCCTGGGTCGTGTTCTTCCTGGTCCGGAGGGTTTTCCAATTTTGCCTAAAATTGCGATCCCGCTGTCCAGGCGAGGCGCGCTGGGCTTCTAGGCCCCGGTGGTGTTCTGCCTGGTTCTCGGGTTTCCAATTTTGCCTGAAATTGGAGATCGGCCAGCGTGTCAGGGCTGCGTCAGCAGGTCGTGGACCCGGCGGAGCCGGTCGAGCCAGTAGCGCTGCACGTCGGCGGTCGGCGTAGCCGCCGCGACGAGCGCGGGATCCGGCTCCGGCGGACGGCGGAGCACCGGCAGCTGGCCGTCCACGGGAAGCAGCGAGTCGGCGACGACGTCGCCGTCGAGCAGCGCCACCGTGCCCAGGCCGCAGGCGAAGGGGAGCTCGGGCAGCGAGCCCGCCAGGGCGAGCTGCGCGGCGAGGCCGACGCTGCTCTCCACTGCGGAGGACACGACGCAGGGCAGGCCGCAGGCCTCGGCGACGCGCAGCGCGCGGCGGACGCCGCCCAGCGGCGTGGCCTTGATGATCGCCACGTCGGCCGCTCCGGCGACCGCCACGCGGAGCGGGTCGTCGGCGCGGCGGATGCTCTCGTCGGCCGCGATCCGGACGTCCACGCGGCGGCGGACCGCGGCCAGCTCGTCGATCGTCGGGCACGGTTGTTCCGCGTATTCCAGGCCTTCCGCGGCCTTGTCCAGCTCGCGGATTCGGGTGACCGCCGTGTCGACGTCCCAGGCCGCGTTCGCGTCCACCCGGATCGCGCCGCCGGGCCCCAGCGCGTCGCGGACCGCCGCCACGCGCTCGACGTCGTCGCCGCGGGACTGGCCGGGCTCGGCGATCTTCACCTTCGCCGTGCCGCAGCCGGACGCCGCGACGATCGCCGCCGCCTTCTCCGCCGGCACCGCGGGCACCGTGCAGTTGACCGGGATGCGGTCGCGCACCGGCTCCGGCCATTCCTCGGTGCACGCCTCCAACGCGGCTCGGAGCCACGGCACCGACTGGGCGTCGTCGTAGTCCTCGAACGGGCAGAACTCGCCCCAGCCGGCCGGGCCGCTCAGCAGGACTCCGCGCCGCACCGTGACGCCCCGGAACTTGTTGCGCATGGGCAGCGCGTACACCCGAACCGCGTCCAACTCCGCCAGGTCGATCGTCGCCGAGTCCATGGCCTGATCCTTTCAGCCCGTCGCCGCCACCGCGCATCAAGGCACACCGCCACCGCCGACCGGTGGCGCCGCAACTTCAATGGAAATCAGAGGTCCGATTTCCATTGAAGTTGCGGGAGTTGTCCACACCCACCGGCGTGTCGTGGCCCGACACGCCGATGGGCCGCAATTTCCATTGAAATCGAACCTTCGATTTCAATGGAAATTGCGCTCATCTCAGACCACGCTGGGGCGGCCGAGGTCGAAGACGTCCACCTCGAACCGGGCCCACTGCTGGCGCAGCGAGGTGACGCCGTTGTCCAGGATGTAGTTCAGCTCGCCGAGGGTGACCGGCAACAGCGTGAACACCTGCAGCTGCTCGACCCCGTCCGGGTCGGTGAACCTGGTGAACTCCGGCGGGAACAGCGGGTGACCGCTGGCCAGCACCCCGTGGAACTCGGTGCCCGGCAGCAGCGGCTGCTCGTTCGGCACGATCTGGTCCGGCACCAGGTGGGTGCGCTGCTGCACCAGCAGACCGGCGGTGAGGTCGACCAGGTGCCGGGCGGCTTCGGCCTGCTCCTTGTAGACGGTGCACGCGAGTTCCTGGGCCGGTTCGGCGCCCAGCGGCTGGAACCGCAGGCCGGTGCTGATCACCGTGGTCAGGTGGTACTGCTGCAGGTGGAAGAACACCAGGCCGTAGCCGCGGTTGGTGCCGTGCGCGTTCGGCGGTTCGGCGCCGGTCGGCGTCCCGGCGTGGCGTTCCAGGCTTTCCGCGAGTCCGACGAACCGGTGCGCGCCGCCCATCGCCGCGCGTTCCTGCTCGGTGGCCATCCGATCTCCAGTACCTTGCTCGACACCCGCGTCAGACCGGCTCGCATGAGCGAGGAACGGCGAAGCTTCGCTCATGACGCCTCCAGCATCTCGCGGGACACCCGCACCTGCGTTCCTCCTGGCGCCCGCGCACCCCGGACCCGGGGCGACCTGCGATTCGGGTGCTGCGTGCGTTCATCGCAACGGTAGCCGCTGCGGGGCCGAACTCGGACACTTTTGGATGACAGCCGACCGGGTGTGTCCCCCAATTGTCGTCACCCGACGTCCGGGATCGCCGGCCCGAGCAGGTCGTCGGCGTCGACGATCTTGTACGCGTAGCCCTGCTCGGCGAGGAAGCGCTGCCGGTGCGCCGCGTAGTCGGTGTCCAGGGTGTCCCGCGACACCACCGAGTAGAAGTGCGCCTGCTTGCGGTCGGCCTTCGGCCGCAGCAGCCGGCCGAGCCGCTGCGCCTCCTCCTGCCGCGACCCGAACGTCCCGGACACCTGCACGGCGACCGACGCCTCCGGCAGGTCGATGGAGAAGTTCGCGACCTTCGACACCACGAGCCGGCTGATCTCGCCGCGCCGGAAGGCGTCGAACAGCTCCTCGCGCTCCTTGTTCTTCGTCGAGCCCTCCACGATCGGCGCGTCCAGCGCCTCGCCCAGCTCGTGCAGCTGGTCCAGGTACGCACCGATGACCAGGGCGGGCTCGCCCGGGTGCCGGTCCAGGATCGCCTTGACCACCGGGGCCTTGGTGCGCGCCGTCGAGCACATCTTGTAGCGCTCGTCGGAGTCGGCCGTGGCGTACTCCAGCCGCTCGTTGTCGGTCAGCGTCACCCGGACCTCGATGCACTCGGCGGGCGCGATCCAGCCCTGCGCCTCGATGTCCTTCCACGGCGCGTCGTAGCGCTTGGGGCCGATCAGGGAGAACACGTCGCCCTCCCGGCCGTCCTCGCGGACCAGCGTCGCCGTGAGCCCGAGGCGCCGCCGGGACTGCAGGTCGGCGGTCATCCGGAACACCGGTGCGGGCAGCAGGTGCACCTCGTCGTAGACCACCAGTCCCCAGTCGCGGGAGTCGAACAGCTCCAGGTGCTTGTACTCGCCCTTGGAGCGGCGGGTGATCACCTGGTAGGTCGCGATGGTGACCGGCCGGATCTCCTTCTTCTCCCCGGAGTACTCGCCGATCTCCTCCTCGGTCAGCGAGGTCCGCTCGATCAGCTCGCGCTTCCACTGCCGCCCGGCGACGGTGTTGGTGACCAGGATCAACGTCGTCGCCTGCGCCTCGGCCATCGCCGCCGCGCCGACCAGCGTCTTGCCCGCGCCGCAGGGCAGCACCACGACGCCCGAGCCGCCGGCCCAGAACGACTGCACGGCCTGCTGCTGGTAGTCGCGCAGCGTCCAGCCGTCCTGCTGCAGCGCGATCGGGTGCGCCTCGCCGTCGACGTAGCCGGCCAGGTCCTCGGCGGGCCAGCCGACCTTCAGCAGCATCTGCTTCAGCCGCCCGCGCTCGCTGGGGTGCACCACCACGGTGTCGTCGTCGATGCGCGCGCCCAGCATCGGCGCGATCTTCTTGTGCCGCAGGATCTCTTCCAGCACCGCGCGGTCCAGCGAGCCCAGCACCAGGCCGTGCGCCGGATCGTTGACCAGCTGCAGGCGGCCGAAGCGGCCCATCGTCTCGACGATGTCCACCAGCAGCGGCTGCGGCACCGGGTAGCGCGAGAAGCGCACCAGGCCGTCCACGACCTGTTCCGCATCGTGCCCGGCGGCGCGCGCGTTCCACAGCGCGAGCGGGGTGATGCGGTAGGTGTGCACGTGCTCCGGGGCGCGTTCCAGCTCGGCGAACGGCGCGATGGAGGTGCGGGCCTCGTCGGCGAGGCCGTGGTCGACCTCCAGCAGCAGGGTCTTGTCGGACTGGACGATCAGGGGTCCGTCGGTCACGGGTGCGCAGCTCCCTCGGGTCGGACGGCTTCTTCGCAGGTGATCAGCGGTGCCGGTGGCGGCTGCCGGACTCCGCACCCAGTATTCCACCGTCGTCTTTATCACCCGTTCGGGCACTAGCGGCCGAGGGTGCTCGGCTAAATTGCTCACTGCGCACAAAAATCGGAGGAGCAGTGAGTTATCCACCGCAGGATCCGTACGGATCGCAGTCCGGTCCGTACGGATCGCAGCCGGGCCACGGGTCGTACCCGCAGGGCCAGTACCCGCCGCCGAACGCCTCGGACGACTTCTGGCGCCACGTCGCGGGCAGCCAGCCGCCTTCGATGCCGCCGAAGAAGAACCGCACCGGCCTGATCATCGGTCTGGTCAGCGCCGGCGCGGTGGTGGTCATCGGCATCGTGGTGACGATCATCCTGCTGGCGGTCAACAGCGGCGGTGGCCGGACCGACGCCGGCCCGACCACCGAGCCCAGCACCGAACGCAGCACCACGCGCACCACCGAACGAAGCACCGAGCGCACCACCGAGAACTCGGGCAGCACGTTCGAGGCCGGCAGCTGCGTCTCGCTGGTCAGCGAGAAGGGCGGCGAGATGAACGCCGCGGACTGCGGTTCCGCGGACTCGGACTACAAGGTCATCGACGTCGTGGAGGGCAACAACCGGAGCCTCTGCCTCGATGACTACACCAACGTCGTCGACGGCAAGACCTACTGCATCGAGCTGGACGTCAAGCAGGGCGACTGCCTGACGGCCTTCAACGAGGCCGAGGACAGCGTGCCGCTGAAGATCGACTGCAGCAAGGCCGAGGACCAGGTGACCAAGGTCGCCGACAGCACCGACCCGAAGACCGCGTGCGCTGAGGGCGAGGGCTACTACGTGTTCCAGAAGCGCACCGTCTGCTTCGGCAACGTGCAGTAGTGATCGGTCGTGAGCGCCGTTGTGCGCTCACGACCCCGGATTCCTCCCAAATCGGGCCGTTTGCGCTGATCGGCGGTGGTTGGACCGCGATTTCGGCTAGGTTTGCGCGGCTAGATCGTTTCCGGAGGGATCCATGAGCCATCCGCCGCGCAGCCGGGCCGGGAAGGTGGCCGGGCGCGTCGCCTACGTCGGCGTGCTCGCCATCGGATTCGCCATCGTCATCGGCGCCTACTTCACCCTCGGCGGCGACCGGGCCGAGGCCGGGGACTGCGTGGACATCACCGGCGTCGGCACGGCGGATCCCGGCTGGCGGCACGTCGACTGCGGCAGCGCCGAGTCCGACTTCCTGATCGCCGAGGTCTCCGAGTCGTGCCGGCCGGGGTACGCGACGGTCAGCCGCGGCAGCGGGCTGCGGTTGTGCCTGGTGCCGGACGTGGCGGTCGGCGACTGCCTGCGCGTTCCGGCGGCAGGCATCGAGACCAAGGCGCGTTGCGACGAGCCCGGCGCGAACGAGCGCGTCACGGGGGTGGCGTCGGACACCACCGGGTCGGCGGCGTGCCCGCCCGGGACGGTCCGGAGCACCGTCTATCCGGAACCGGCGCGAACGGTGTGCACCGGTCCTTCCGCACAGTGACAAAGACGATCTGGTTCGGCGGCCGTCGATGTGATGTCGTGTCAGGGCAACCTCGCAGGTGAGCGGGGTTGTTCGCACGATGAGGGAGGGCTTCGATGCGCAGCGAGGACCGTACGGTCCGTGACATCACCCGGGGTTTGATGCGGGAACTCGGGCTGACGACCGTGTTCGGCAACCCGGGTACGACCGAGGTGCCGTTCCTGACCGGATGGCCGGACGATTTCCGCTACGTGTTGGGCCTGCAGGAATCCGTGGTGGTCGCGATGGCCGACGGCTACGCGCAGTCCCGCCGGGAACCGGTGCTGGTCAACCTGCACTCCGCGGGCGGCGTGGGGCACGCGCTGGGCGCGATCTTCACCGCCTACCGCAACCGGACGCCGATGATCATCACGGCCGGGCAGCAGACCCGCACCCTGATGTTCGACGAGCCGTTCCTGGGCGCCACCGACGCCGCGACCTTCCCGAAGCCGTACGTGAAGTGGAGCTACGAACCGGCCCGCGCCGAGGACGTGCCGGCGGCTCTGGTGCGCGCCTACCAGCTGGCGACGACCCCGCCGTACGGCCCGGTGTTCGTGTCGATCCCGGCCGATGACTGGGACCAGCCCGGCGTGCCGGTGACCGCCCGCCCGCGCACTCCCGGCTTCGCCCCGGACCCGGCCGCCGTCGCCGGCCTGGCCGAGGCGCTGCGCGGCTGCCAGCGCCCGGCGTTCGTAGTCGGCCCGGCGGTGGACGCCGACGGCGTGGTCGCGGAGCTGGTGGAGCTGGCGGAGAAGACGCGGGCGGCGGTCTACGTGGCGCCGATGTCGCCGCGCTGCTCGTTCCCCGAGGACCACCCGCAGTTCGCCGGTTTCCTGCAGCCCGAGCAGCGGTTGCTCGGCGAGGAGCTCGCCAAGTACGACCTCGTAGTCGTGTGGGGGGCGCCGGCTTTCACCTACCACGTGTACCGCGGCGAGAACGAAGCCGAACTGCCCGAGATCTTCCTGGTGCACGACGACCCGGACGTGCTCGCCAGGGCGAGGCGGGGCAGCGGCGTGCTGGGCACGCTGGCGCACTCGGTGCGGCAGGTCAACAGCCAGGTCGAGGCGCAGCAGCGGAGCGCGCCGGAGAGCTACGCGCGACCGGCCAAGCCGGCCGCGTCGACGCCGATGACCGCCGCCTACGTCTTCGACGCGATCGCCGGGGCGCTGCCCGCGGACGCGGCCGTCGTGGAGGAAACTCCCAGCCACCGCAACGACCTGCACGAGCACTTCCCGATCCGGTCCACCGACGGCGGGTTCTTCACCGGGTTCTCCGGCGCGCTCGGGTACGGCATCGGCGCGGCGGTCGGGGTCGCCATGGCCGACCCGTCGCGGCGCACGGTCGCGCTGATCGGCGACGGCTCCAGCATGTACGGGATCCAGTCGGTGTGGACGGCGGTCCGCGAGCAGGCGCCGGTCACGTTCGTGATCATGGACAACTCGCGGTACGCGGCGGTGGCGGTGCTGGGCGAGGCGGCGGGCGGCGACAAGCTGCCGGGCGTGGAGCTCGGCGGCATCGACTTCGGCGCGCTGGCGACCAGCCTGGGCTGCCCGGCGAAGCTGGTGCGGACGCCGGAGGAGCTCGACGCGGCGCTCGCCGAGGAGTTCGCGGGCAAGGCCGGCCCGACCCTGCTGCACGTCAAGGTCGACCCGGGCCAGCGCTACCTGTACTGATCCGCCAGCCCGGAACCGTGTGCACTTTGTGCTGCTATGGCAACACGAAGTGCACACGGGCCACGAGCCGCGGAACTACGGGTCTACATCGGACAGAATGGCCTCGGCCGAAACGCGAAGGGCGCCTCCCGTCGAGCTTCGGCAGGAGGCGCCCTTCGCGCGTGCTGCGTCAGTTCCGGGCGTCGGCCTTCTCGGCCTCCGCCTTCTCGGCCTCGGCCCACTGCTTCGCAGTGGACTCCGCGGCGTCCACATCGGACTCTGCCGGGACGGCGTCGCCCTTCGCCGGGGCGTGGGCGCTGCGGACGTCGAGGAGGCGGGCCACCTCGCTGCGGAGGTGGACGAACGTCTCCGACTCGCGGGTGGTGATCTGGTCGCGCTCGTCGCCGAGCGGGATCTCCAGGTCCGCCACGATCGACGCCGGGGACTTCGAGAGCACGAAAACCCGGTCCGCCAGGTAGATGCTCTCGTCGATGTCGTGGGTGACCAGCAGGACCGTGCTGTCGAACTGCTTGCGGACCCGCAGCAGCAGGTCTTCCAGCTCGAAGCGGGTCTGGGCGTCCACCGAGGCGAACGGCTCGTCCATCAGCAGCAGCGCCGGCCGGCAGGCCAGCGCCCGGGCGATCGACACGCGCTGCTGCATGCCGCCGGAGAGCTGCCACGGGTACTTCTTGGCCGCCGCGCTCAGGCCGACCCAGTCGAGCACCTCGTCGGCCCGGCTGCGCCGCTCCGCCTTGCTCAATCCCCTGGAGCGCAGCGGGAATTCGACGTTGGACCGCACCGACAGCCAGGGGAACAGCGACCGGCTGTAGTCCTGGAAAACGACGGCCAGGTCCTCCGGCACGCCGTTCACCGGGTGGCCGCCCAGCTCGACGTCGCCGGTGCTCGGCTTGATCAGGCCGGAGATGGAGCGCAGCATGGTGGACTTGCCGCAGCCGGACGGGCCGACGATGCAGGCGAGTTCGCCGGTGCGCACCTGGAACGTCAGGTCGGCGATGGCCTGGTGGCCGTTCGCGCCGCCGTAGCGGTGCCCGAGCCCGGAGACGTCGAGCATGATCTTGGTTTCGGTCATGGAAGTTCAGCCTCCGACTACTTGGTGCGCCTGCGAGGGTTGCCAGCTCAGCGCGCGACGCTCCACCACGAGCAGCAGGGTGTTGAGGAGGTATCCGAGGATGCCCAGCAGCACGATGCCGGCCCACATCGCGGGGAAGTCGAACTGCCGCTGGTCGAACATCAGCCGGTAGCCGATGCCGTTGGTGGAGCCGACGAGCTCCGAGACGACCATCAGCACCAGCGCCAGCGACAGGCTCACCCGCAGCCCGGCGAAGATCTTCGGCGTCGCCGCGGGCAGCACCACGCCGAAGATCCAGTGCGCGCGCGGGATGCGGAACGACCGGGCGGTGTCCACCTTGACCTGGTCGACGGAGCGGACGCCGTCGACGGTGTTCAGCAGGATCGGCCACATCACGCCGAAGACGATCACGGTGATCTGCATCTGCGTGCCGATGCCCAGCAGCACCAGGAAGACCGGCACCAGCACCGGCGGCGGGATGGCCCGCATGAACGCCATCAGCGGCCCGAAGTAGTCCAGCGCGGTGCGGGAACGGCCGAGCAGGGTGCCCAGCGCGACGCCGAGCACCACGGCGATGAGCCAGCCCGCGGCGATCCGCCCGAGGCTGGCCAGCAGGTCGGAGAACGCCTCGTCGGTCAGGAACAGCGACGACGCCGGCCCGCTGAACCACTTCTCCGCGGCCGTGCCGACGATCGTCGTCGGGGACGGGAAGAACGGGCTCTGCGCGGCGCGGGTGAGCAGCTCCCAGGCCACGATCGCGCCGATGAAGACCACCCAGCGCTGCAGGAATCCGCGCATCTTGATCACGCCGCCTCCCGGTCGACCGCGCTCCACCGGAGGCCGCGCTTGTGCACCTGTTCCAGCACCTCGTTGATGAGGTAGCCGACGATCCCCGCCACCAGCGTCCCGGCCAGCACCAGGTCCATCCGCCCGGCGCCGGTGCTCGCGTCGAGCACGAAGCTGCCGAGGCCGCTGCCGCCGCCGGCCAGGAACTCGGTGCTGACCACCAGGATCAGCGCCACCGCGGCGGACATCCGGATGCCGGTGAGCACGAACGGCGCCGCGTTCGGCAGCGCCACCGTGAACATGATCCGGCCCCGGCCCAGCCCGAAGGAGCGCGCGGTGTCCACCATCACCGGGTCGATCTCGTCCAACGCGTAGATGGTGTTGAACAGGATCGGCCACACCGCGGCGTAGACCGCGAGCGTGATCTTGGTTTCCGGCCCGGCGCCGACCAGCACGATCGCCAGCGGGATCAGCGCCACCGACGGGATCGGCCGGAGGAACTCGATGATCGCCCGGGTGGCGACCCGGACCCAGCGGACGCTGCCGAGCAGCAGCCCGGCGGGGACCGCGATGGCGATGGAGATGCCCAGCGCGATCGCCCAGGCCAGCACGGTGGCGATCAGGTCGAGCAGGAAGCCGCTATCACCGAGCAGTTCGGCGAACTGGGTGAGCACTGTGGACGGTGGCGGAAAGTATTGCTGGGGGACGATTTCGGAACGGCTGAAGGCTTCCCACATAACCAGGAAGCCCAACAGACCGACCAATCCCCGGAGTGTTTTCGTCATTTCCCCGAGTTCAGCTCTGCGGCGGCGCGAAGATCATGCTCGCCACGTCGATTTCCTTGTCGATGTAACCGAATTCCAGCATCAGCCGCGGAATGCGCTGCAGGCGGGTGGCGTCGGCGCGGGAATTCATCTTCAGCAGCGTGATGATCGCCGCAGTCTCCTTGTCGATCTTGGCGAATTCGGGCAGCAGCGGTTCGATCTTGCTGCGGTCCTGCGCCTCGGTGACGGCGGAGTCCATGGCGCGCTGGAACGCCGCCACGGTCTTGGGGTTCTCGTCGGCGAACTTGGCCGCCGACACGTAGCCGCCCAGCGGCAGGTCCTCCAGCGGCCCGGTGACGGTGTCCACCACCGGGACGGCGCCCGCGTCGCGGGCGGACAGCGTCAGGAACGGCTCGACCACGAACGCCGCGTCGACCTGGTTGGTGCGCAGCGCGTTGGGCATGTTGATGAACCCCAGCGGCATCCACTGGACGCCTTCGTAGTCCACGCCGTTGGCCTTCATCGAGGCCTTGACCAGGAGTTCGGAGATGGTGCCGCCGCCGCTGATCGCGATCCGCTTGTCGGCCAGGTCCTGCGGCGTGCGCACGTTGGAGTCCGGCGACGCCATGATCATGCAGGTGTTCGGCGTGCTCGACGCGCAGTCCGCGACGATCTTCAGCTGCGCGATGCCCTTGGCCTGGGCGGCGAAGATGGGCACGTAGCTGCTGAAGGTGATGTCGTAGTCGCCGCCGATGGTGCTGTTCAGCGCGGTGGCGCCGTCGGGCGCGTTGATGATCTCGACGGTGAGGCCCTCCCGCTGGAAGTGGCCGTTCTTCGCCGCCAGGTGCAGCGGCGCGAGTTCGCTGGTGGGCAGCGCGCCGATCCGCAGGTGTGCCTTCTCCACCTGCGCGTTGCCGCCCTTCTGCTCCTCCGAGCCGCCCAGGAGTCCGCAACCGCTGGTGCCCATCAGGGCGCCTGCCGTGACCATCCCGCCGGCGAGTTTCAACAGGTTGCGGCGGGGAAGGGCGCGGGGAAGGGAACTCATCTGGATCCTCCTGGCATCGGGGTGCGGTGCGCGGTGTTCCGTTGTGCCCTGCGCCGGGAGAGGTACGGGTCGGCGTCGATTCCGCTGCCACGGGGTGTTTCTGGTGCGGGGTGGCCGGTTTCGTCGCGATGGTGACCCGGGAGGAAGAGCGGGTGAGCATCGACTCCGGGCGCGGTGGTGCCGCGTCCGGCGGCGGTGCGTCGTTTCTCCCGGTGCGGTGGCGGGTCTTGGTGTCCCGAACTGTAGAAGGTCGGACCACATGCGACAACCAGGCGTAATTAGCTCGTTGTCACGACTCACTCACAAGCGTTGGGTGGTTCACGCCACTCGGCTCAAGACCGGGGGCGAATTGTGACGGTGAGCTGAATAGCGCTGGGCAATTCGAGCGAACGCGGAATGTCGTCTGGACCAACGGCGCGCTCCGCCGGGCCCGCCGGCCGTGCGTGTTTTGTGCTGCTATCGCGACACAAAGCGCGCACGGTCGGCGTGACCAGCGAGAACGTCAGGCCTGCGGCGGCGTCGCGATCATGCTGGCGACGTCCATGTCGGCGGTGATGAAGCCGAAGTCCTTCATCAGGCGCGGCACCCGCTGCAGGCGGGTGGCGTCGGCGCGCGAGTTGAACTTCAGCAGTGTGATGATCGCCGCGGTGTCCTTGTCGATCTTGGCGAATTCCGGCAGCAGCGGCTCGATCTTGCTGCGGTCCTGCGCCTCGGCGACGGCGCGGTCCATGGCCCGCTGGAACGCCGCGATGGTCTTGGGGTTCTCCTGGCAGAACTTCGCGGTCGCCCCGTAGCCGGTCAGCGGCAGGTCCTCCAGCGGGCCGCCGGCGGTGTCCACCACCGGCACGGCGCCGCTGTTGCGGGCGGCCAGGGTGAGGAAGGGCTCGGTGACGATTGCGGCGTCGACCTGGCCCTGCTGCAGCGCGGCGGGCATGTTGATGAACGGGATCGGCGCCAGCTGCACCTTGCTGTAGTCCACGCCGTGGGCGGACATGGTGGCCTTGACCAGCAGCTCGGTGATGGTGTTGGGGCCGCTGATCGCGATCTTCTTGTTCGCCAGGTCCTGCGGCGTGCGGACCCTGGAGTTCGGCGAGGTCATGATCATGGTCGTGTTCGGCGTGGCCGATGCGCAGTCCGCGACGATCTTCAGGTCCGCGATGCCCTTGGCCTGCGCCTGGAAGAACGGCACGTAGCTGCTGTAGGTGATGTCGTAGTCACCGCCGATGGTGCTGTTCAGCGCGGCGCTGCCGTCCGGGGCGGTGACGATCTCGACCGTCAGGCCCTCCTGCTGGAAGTAGCCGTTGCGGACGGCCAGGTGCAGCGGGGCGAGGTCGTTGATCGGCAGGGCGCCGACGCGCAGGTTCGCCTTCTCCACCAGCTCGTTGCCGCCGCTTTCCGACTGCGATCCACCGAGGAGCCCGCAACCGCTCGTGCCCAGCAGCGCACCAGCGGTGACGGTTCCGCCGGCGAGCTTCAGCAGACTCCTGCGTGGCAGGGCGCGGTGGGCGAGGGCGGGGCTCATCTGTTCCTCCTTGCATCAGGTGCGACGTGGAGCGGCGGCTGCGGTGGGTGTCGGTGGCGCAGCTTTGCCGAGACGGCGCGAAGTTCACCCCGCGGGAGGTCCGGGAGAAGCGTTGGTGCACAGTGGACTGAGCCACGGATCGGGCAAGCCCCGTCGGTCACGTGCGCCGGGGGTGTTTCGGCCCTGTGCGAAGTTCGTGCGTCTCCCGGGCTGTGGCGGGGTGCGGGTGCCCCTGAACTGTAGAACGTTGAACTAAACCCGACAACTGGGCGTAACTAGGCACAGGTCACACGGATGGCCCAGTGTTGTCCGTACCACTCTATGGAGTGATGAACTCTCTCTCTGGGGGCCTGACTTGTGACGGCCAGTTAAGTATAGTCTCGCCCGTCGAGGTGACTGGCCTCTGCTTCGGGGGATGCACGTTGTGACCAGGGAGTGTGATGGCAAGCCGGGCTGACAGAGTCTGGGTCGTTGGGGAGTCGGCGCGAGCCGGAGAACCATCGACCCGCTCGTGGGTACCTGGCGCCGCCGCGTCGGATCGCGGGCACGTTCCCAGCACGAGGATCAACACTGTCGCGGCGCGGAGAGGCAGTTAGCCGTGGCGGTGTCGCACATGTCCGCCGCAGCGCAGGAAACAGGGATGCTCAACAACGACCCCGCTACCGGAGCCGACGCAGCCACCGAACCGGCTGGCCGGTCCAAGAAGTGGTGGCTGCGCAACTGGCGCCTCCGGTACAAGATGGCCGCCGTCCTGCTCGTCCCGACCCTGGCCGCGCTCGGCGTCGGCGGCATCCGGGTGTACGACGGCCTCGCCACCCAGTCCCGGTTGACCACCATCGTCGAGCAGGTCGAACTCGGCCAGCAGGCCTCGAACCTGACCCACGAACTGCAGCGCGAACGCGACTTCGCGATCGTGTTCACCACCGCCAACGGTGGCAACGCGGGCGCCGACTACGCCGCGCAGGGCCAGCGCGTCGACGCCGCGGTCCAGCAGCTCCGGGCCTACGACACCCGGGTGGCGGACTTCTCCCCGGAGGTCCGCAACGCCTATCAGAGCGCCACCCACCGGCTCGACAGCCTCGGCGCCCTGCGCGCCACCATCAACGACCGGTTCACCGGCCCGCAGACGTTGGTCGCCTACAACTCGGTGCTCGACAACGTGCTGCAGATCAACCGGATGGTCGCGACCTCCGCGGTCAACACCCAGGTCAGCCAGACCGCCCGGGCCGCCGAAGCGCTCGGCCGGGCCAAGGAACAGCTGGCCCAGCAGCGCTCGATCCTGCTCAGCGCCGGGATGCTCAACCGCTTCCTCACCGGGCAGACCGACGCGGTCCGCGCCGCGAACGCCCGCTTCGAGGCCGCCTACGCGGAGTTCGAGAACGCCGCCACGCCCGAGCAGCGCGCCCTCTACGCGGCGCGGGTCGCCGGCGCCGAGGTGGACGACTCGGAACAGGTCGAGCAGAGCGCGCTGATCGCGTCCGACCGCGGGCAGCAGTCGCTGGGCATCGACCCGCTGGAGTGGGGCACCCAGTCGGGCAAGCGCACCGACCTGGTCCGCTCGGTGGAGGACTCGGTCCTCACCGACTTCCACGACGACGCCACCGAACTCGCCGATTCCGCCTGGTGGTCGCTGGTCCGCGACTCGGCGCTGCTGTTGCTGCTGCTGGTGGTCGCCTTCGGCGTCGCGGCCTACATCGCGCGCTCGATGCTGCGGCCGCTGCGCACCCTCCGCTACGGAGCCCTGGAGATCGCGCAGAAGAGCCTGCCCGAAGCGATCGACAAGGTGAACGAGAACCCGAGCGCCGCGACCCAGATCACGGTGCCGCCGGTGCCGGTGCACTCCAGCGAGGAGATCGGGCAGGTGGCCCGCACCTTCGACGCGGTGCACCAGCAGGCGCTGCGGCTGGCCGCCGAGCAGGCGCTGCTGCGCACCAACGTCAACGACCTGTTCGTCAACCTGGCGCGCCGCAGCCAGACGCTGGTGCAGCGGCAGCTGGCCCTGATCGACCGGCTGGAGCAGGACGAGCAGGACCCGGACCAGCTGAGCAGCCTGTTCGAGCTGGACCACCTGGCGACCCGCATGCGCCGGAACAACGAGAACCTGCTGATCCTCGGCGGCACCGACCTGACCCGCCGGATGATGCGCCCGGTGCCGCTCAACGAGGTGCTCGGCGCCGCGGTGTCCGAGGTCGAGCAGTACGCGCGGGTCGCCGTGGTCGACGCACCCGACCTGGCCATCCAGGGCCGCGTGGTCAACGACTTCGTGCACCTGGTCGCCGAGCTGCTGGAGAACGCCACGGTGTTCTCCAACCCGGACACCGAGGTCACCGTCCGGACCGCCTACCGCAGGCAGGAACTCGTCATCGAGATCCGCGACCGCGGCGTGGGCATCGACGCCAGCGAGATCGACGAGATCAACGACCGGCTCACCCGGCCGCCGGAGATCGACGTCGCGGTGTCCCGCCGGATGGGTCTGTTCGTGGTCGGGCAGCTGGCCCGGCGCCACGACATCCGGGTCGAGCTGCACAACAACGACAACCTGGAAGGCGGCGTCACCGCGACGGTGCACCTGGCCGGCGAGTTCGTCGTCCAGCTGACGCCGGACGGCCCGAAGCCGATGCCCGACGTGCCGCGCGCGGCGCTCGCCGAGGAGCGGCGCCAGGAGTTCAGCGAGACCGGCACGCACCTCGGGCTGGCCGCGGCCTTCGGCGGCCGCCTCGCCGGTTCCGACCGCGGGATCGACCCGCCCACCGAGCGCGCGCCGCTGCCGTCGCTGGCCGGCATCGAGCAGGCCACCGCGTTCACGTCGATGCCGCAGCCGGAAGAAGACGAACCGGACGTCGACGACACCGAGCTGTCGACCCAGTACTCGGTGACGGTGTCCAGCGGCGATTCGTTCGGCGCCACCGACGTTCCGGAGTGGGAGAACGCGTCGAAGGCGCCCGCGGACGACGACGTCCGCGCCGAGGAGTGGCCGAGCGAGGAGAGCGCCGGGGGCCAGTTCGCGGATTCCCAGGACGGGCGGTGCGGGCCACCTGCCGAGTCCACCGGACCGGCGGACCTGTTCCACAGCCCGTTCGAGGCGGAGAAGACGGCCAACTTCGTGCCGGCCGTGTTCCCGCCCGATCCCGCGCACAACGACAGCGGACTGAACGGATCAGGCTTGGGCGGTGGCCTCTTCGGCTCCGCGGACTCCGACGGCGCGGCGGATCACGGAACCCGGCAGGAGCCGGCCTCGGCGTCCTGGGCCCGAGGGGGCGGCCCGGTCGAAGGCACCGACGGCCCGGCGCCGGCGTTCGCCGACGACGAGCCGAGAGGGGCCGCCTGGGACATGGACGATGCGCCGACGCAGCGACTGCCGATCTACGAAGCCGTGCTCTCGCAGTGGTTCCGCGAGTCCGATGTGGACGATTCCGCGGCCGCGCCGGCGACCCCGGCCGCCCCGGTAGCGGCCGAAGCGCCGGTCGAGCCGGCGCAGCCCAGACCGCCGGAAGAACCCGTCGTCGACGAGGTGCCGCGCACCACGACCCCGGATCCCGGCTGGGGTTCGGCCGACGACGGCTGGCGGGCCGCCGAGGCGCTGCTGCAGACCCAGCAGGTCCAGGAGACCACCTCCGCCGGGCTGCCCAAGCGCGTGCCCAAGACGAACCTGGTGCCCGGCTCCGCCGCACCGCGCACCCCGCAGGCCCCCCGCCGCAAGCCCGCCACCCCGCGTTCGGCTGACGCCGTGCGCGGCCGGATGGCGAACTTCCAGCAGGGCGTCACACGCGGTAGGCATTCCAAGGCCGAACCGGTTTCCACCGAAACACCCCGCTCGAATCCGAGCCGTCCCGAGGAGCAGGAGTGAACGGGTCCGTGCAGCAACCGACGAGCAGCAACAGCTTCAGCTGGCTGATCACCGACTTCGTGCGTCGCGTCCCCGGCGTGGCGCACTCGGTGGTCGTCTCCGCGGATGGACTGCTGCTCGCTGGGTCCCAGGGTTTGCCGCGGGACCGAGCCGAGCAGCTGTCCGCTGTCGCCTCCGGGCTGGTCAGCCTCACGCAGGGCGCAGCGCGCTGCTTCGAAGCCGGTGAGGTCACCCAGACCGTGGTCGAGATGGAGCAGGGCTACCTGTTCCTGATGTCCATCAGCGACGGTTCCTGCCTCGCGGTGCTGGCCGCGCCGAACGCCGACATCGGCCTGGTCGCCTACGAGATGACCTTGCTGGTGGAGCGGGTCGGCCGGCAGCTCACGCCGGAACTGCGGGCGCAGCTGCAGGGCATGGTCCGCCGGTGAGTCCGGTTGCGGAACGCTGAGGGGAGCCCGCCATGAACACCGGTTCCGAGCCCAGCTGGGACGGTGACCTGTTCCGCCTCTACAACAAGCGGCTGAGCGCCGAGTCCTGGCAGGACGACCTCGTCGAGGACGGCGCCGCCGGCCAGGGCGGTGAGTCGATCGGCGGGTACGACCGGGCGCTGTTCGGCGGCCCGGGCGCGGACCTGTTCGGCTCCAGCTACAACTCGGTTCCCGAGGTCGCCGGTCCCCCCAGGCCGGTCGACAGCGGGCCGCCCTCGGTGTCGATGCCGTCGATCTCGCAGTCGATGTCGCCGATTTCCCAGTCGATGCCGTCGATTTCCCAGCCGATGTCGGCGATTTCGCAGTCCATGCCGTCGATCTCGGGGTCGATGCCGGCGATCCCGGCCATCGATCCGCAGGAGTCCGACGGCTTCGACGGCGGGTCGTTGGTGCGGCCGTACGCCCGCACGCGGGGGCGCACCCGCACCGATTATGATCTTGCTATCGAGACGCTGGTGACCACCAGCGAACGCGGTCGCACGCAGGCGACCCAGACCAGGGCCGAGCACCGCTCGATCTCCGAGCTGTGCATGGAGGCTCGCTCGGTGGCCGAGGTGGCCGCTCACCTGCGCCTGCCGTTGGGCGTGGTTCGGGTGCTGATCGGCGACATGGCCGACACCGGCCTGGTTCTGATTCATGACAGTGGCATGGTCGTTGGTGATCGGCCGTCCATGGAGTTCTTGGAAAGGGTGCTCAGTGGGCTTCGCAGGCTCTGATCCCCGATCGAATGCGGCCGGCCAGAAGACCTCGACGAAGATCGTGGTCGCCGGTGGTTTCGGGGTCGGGAAGACGACTTTCGTCGGCTCGGTGTCCGAGATCGTGCCGTTGACCACCGAGGCGGTCATGACCGAGGCGAGCGTCGGGGTCGACGACCTCAGCGCGACGCCGGGCAAGGTCACGACCACGGTGGCGATGGACTTCGGCCGGGTCTCGCTGGATTCGGACCTGATCCTGTACCTGTTCGGCACGCCCGGGCAGCACCGGTTCTGGTTCATGTGGGACGACCTGGTGCGCGGCGCGATCGGCGCGGTGGTGCTGGTGGACACGCGGCGGCTGGCCGACGCGTTCGCCTCGATCGACTTCTTCGACGACCGCGGCCTGCCCTACATCATCGCGGTGAACACCTTCGACGGCGTGCTGCACCACCGACAGGAGGACATCCGGGAGGCGCTGACGATCGACGCCTCGGTCCCGATGATCACCTGCGACGCCCGGAACCGCGAATCCACCAAGCACGCCCTGATCACCCTGGTGGAGCACGCCATGCGCCAGCGCATGGCAACCGCACACTGATCTCGCAGCACTCGTGACCGTTCTGGACCGAGGTGGATGTTGTTCGGGATCCCGTCAGGTGGGGTCGTCGTAGGGCGGCCGGTGCCTTCGGGCGGTGGAGTCAACGGCCTGTTCGCCTCGCCTATCGAGACAAACGGGCCGTTCACCTCACTTCCAGCGGTGTCCACCGGCATCGGGCGGATGAGGTGAACGGCCCGTTCACCTCTCCTATCGAGGCGAACAGGCCGTTCACTTCACGTCAGCCTGCTGAGCTTTCGGCGCTCCGTCAGCGGATGTCGGCGCCGTACACGCGCTCGACCGCGATCGTGATGAGCACCCGGCGATCGGACACCATCACCGACCGGTACTCGTCCCAGTCCGGGTGCTCCCCGGCGGCCTTGCGGTAGTAGTCCACCAGCGCCTCGACCTCGGGGCCGTGCGGATCGGTTCCCGGCCGGGTGAGCGTCGCGGTGCCCTCGGCGGTGGCCCACGTCATGCCGTCGGGGCCGGTGACCTCCAGCGCGGCGCGCGGGTCCCGGCGCAGGTTCGCCGTCTTGGCCAGCCCCTCCCGCGTCGAGATGTGGATGGCCCCGGATTCCTCGTCGTAGAAGGGCATGACGGGGGAGAGCTGCGGGCGGCCGTCCGACTTGATCGTCGCGAGGACGCCGAGCCGGCTCTCCGCGAGCAGCGCGCGCGGGTCGAACGGTGTGCTGGGCATGGTCGAACCTCCGAAGGCTTGCGGAACCGCTCGATCATCGCCGCGCAACCGTCCCCGCGCAGGGACTCGGCTTCGAACGGATTGGTCGTCTCGGCACGATCATCGACCTTCACATCGATGTGAAGGTCAAGGGGAAGACCGCGATCAGTCCTCGACGAGCGCGACGGACATGATCCGGTGCAGCGGGAAGTTGCCCACCTCGTCGCTGCTGGTGTCGACGCCCTGCAGGATCCCGCCGCCGACGCTCACCGGCCGCACCACGCGCTGGCTCCGCACTCCGTGCGTGTCGACGAACCCCAGCCACACGCTCCGCTGCTGACGCGCCGCGTCGCGCAGCAGCTGCAGCGTCGCCTCGGCGCTCGGCCGCCCGCGTTCGGGGCTCACGGCGCTGCCGCGCCGCGCCGTCCCGGCCCGGTCGCCGGCTCGCAGCTGCGCCACGAGCTCGCCGAGCTGCTCCCCGCTCGGCGCGGCGATCGCCACCGGCGGAGCCGGGCGGCTCTTGCCGCGCACGCGCCGCCCGCTCTCCCGGAGGTCGAGCACGTTGCCGTCCGGGCCTTCGGCGACCGGCGAGAACCCGGCCGCGCGCAGCACGGTGACCACGTCGGCCAGCGGCAGTGGGCTGACCAGCACGGTGGGCGCGATGCGGCGGAGTTCGAGTTCTTCGGCTCCGGGCTTGGCCAGGATTTCGGCCAGCAGCAGCGGATCGTCGCAGCGCAGGAAGGCCGCGGCGGTGCCCGCGCGGAGCCGGCCGTGGCGGCGCGCGACGTCGTCGATCAGGTAGGTCAGCGCCTGCGGGATCGGCGTGCGCGAGCGGGTCCGGAACAGCGCGTGCAGGTCGTCGGCGGTGTAGCCGGCGTCGAGCGCGCGCCGGATGCTGCCGTCGCCGACGCGGTAAACCGTTGCGCTGCCCGCGGATTCGACGTCCGCGACGAGCTTCATCTCGATGGCGAGGTCGGGTTCGAGGCGGCCCGGCGCGACGATGGTGAGGTCGGCCTGGACCAGCACGTGGTCGAGCGGTGCGGGCAGCGCATCGGCGAGCCGGCGGGCCGCCTCGGCGGCGCCGTCGGCGAGCAGGACGCGTCCGGCGGTGGTCAGCGCGTGCAGCGCTACGACGCCGAGGGCGGTCGCTTCGGTGAGCGTCCAGCGGACCAGGTCGTCGCGCAGCCGGCCGCCGCGGCGCGGCGCGCGCCAGCCGAGCACGGCGGCGACGTCGTCCGGCCGGGCGCCGTACCCGCCGGGCAGTTCGTCGAGGTAGTCGAGGATGCGGCGGCGGTCCTTCGGCGCGAGCGGCCGGCGCAGGTCTTCCGACAGCGGGTTGAGCAGCCGGTCCTTCTCGTCGCGGGCGCCGACCAGGCCCGGCAGGCGCGGCAGGTCCAGCCAGGCCTGGGCCAGCGCGGCCCAGCGCTGCTCGGGCGGCGAGGCCAGCCAGGTGTCGGACTGGATGGTCGGCACCCACTGCGGTTCCGCGCCCTCGCTGTTGGCGATGAGGTTGGCCGCGACCGCGACCTCCACGAGCAGGCCGAGGAGGTTCTCGTCGATCTCGATGGCCTTGGCGGTGCGGCGCAGGTCGCGCACCCCGACCCCGCCGGAGCGCAGCACGTCGGGCGGCTCCTCGCCCCAGGCGTTCAGCAGCCCTTCGACGTGCCGCAGCAGTTCCAGCGCCGCGCCGCCGCTCGTGTTGTCCACAGTGGATTGATCGGTGCCCACCAGGTCCGGGATCGGCTCGTCGGGTTCGACCTCGCCCATCGGCCGGTCGCCGCGCACGGCCAGCGCGAGCTGGCGCGGCAGCTCGACGGTCTCCGCGTCGCGCCGCAGCAGCAGGCCCTTGGCGAGCAGCCGTTGCACCGGGTTGGTCGCCTGCTCCAGCGGGACTTGCTTGGCCGCGTCCTTGGTGCGCCCGATCGGCGCCCCGCCGGCGAGCTTCTCGACCAGCCGGCGCTCTTCTTCTTCGAGCCCGGCCAGCGCGGCCCCAGCCGCGGCCTCGGTGAGGTCTTCGGCCGGGCGCCCGAGCCCGGCGGGGAAGGTCGGCAGGGCCTCCCGCGCGGCCGAGGGCACGGCGAGCTCGGCGTCCTCGCCCCAAGTCAATGCGAGGTCGCGCAGCTGCGCGACCGACCGGCGGGCGCGCTCGACCGTGACGTCCGGGCCGAGCATCGCGGCGACGGCGTCCAGCGACACCGGCGCGTCGTCGGCGTCGAGCAGCACCAGCGCTTCGAGGGTGGCGAGGGCGAAGGAGTCGAGGTCCTCGCAGGCCCGCGCGACCGACGAGCGCACGCCGAGCCGCGTCGCCAGCACCGAGGTGTCGGCCGGCGGCGGGGTCGCGAGGTCCGGCCGAGCGCGAAGCAGCGCGACCAGCTGTTCGTCGCTGCGCTCCCGCAGCCAATCCGCCAGTGATGACATCGGCTCCACGATACCCAGCCGGGCAGCGCCGGCGGGCCGTCTCGAATGCCGGGCGGCCGCCCCGGTGAGACATGCATCGCACCGGGCATGCGACCGGCGCCGCGATGCAGTGGGGCGCACGTGCCCAGGCCCTCGCAAGCGGCGAAGCCGCTCAGCCCACCTCCGCCATCCGCACCGCCGCGGAGATCGCCCACGTCACCGTCGAACGTTGCGCTGCGCACCCTTGGGTGAGGTTCGGGGCCCGATCCGGCAAACTGGAAGTGCACCGTAGCCGGAATGCCCAGGAGGAACGACGTGGCCGGCAAGACCAAACAGGACCGCATTGACCCGTCTTGGCCGAAGGTCGCCGACGGCGAACACCCGGTGAGCGAGTTCCTGGCCGACATCCAGGGCGCGCTGTCGCCGTACGGCGACACCACCTTCCCGCTCCGCGAGGACGCCGTTCCCTACGTCCACCCGGTCACGCGCATCAACAAGTGACCCTGCCGGCATCCGCCCCAGTGCGGATCGGCGATCGCCCGTAGACCCGCTCCGTCGCGGCCGTGCCGCTTCGGGGCGGGTTTTGTCAAGGGGAACCGGCCGGTAACGGGACCGGACGTCGCTCACACTCGGGAAAGTTTTAGGCTTTTTCGTGCTGGGTGAAGTTCCGGTCGCTTAGCAGGCCCGAAGGGCTTGCACCCCGGATGAGCGATCTGCTGCGACGGCCCCAGGGCCGCCCGGGGGACGGCACCCGCCAAGTCCATAGCCGATCAGCTCGACAGGGGTGTGCCATGCCGGTTCCAGGTCCGGGTTATTCGATCACCGTTCGCGTCGAGGCCCCGCCGTCGACGACCGCGGCGGGCGACCTGACCAGCGCGATCGGTCGCGCCGGCGGCGTCATCACGGCGTTCGACGTCGTGGAGTCGCACGCCGACCGCATCGTCGTCGACATCACCTGCAACGCGCTGTCGGCCGACCACGCCAACGACCTCGCCGAGGTCCTCGGGACGCTGCCCGGCGTCCGGGTCCGCAAGATCTCCGACCGGACCTTCCTGGTGCACCTCGGCGGCAAGATCGAGGTCAACTCGCGGGTCGCGCTCAACAACCGCGACGACCTCTCCCGCGCGTACACGCCCGGCGTCGCCCGGGTCTGCACCGCGATCGCGGACAACCCGGAGGACGCGCGCCGCCTGACCATCAAGCGCAACGCCGTCGCGGTGGTCACCGACGGTTCCGCCGTGCTCGGCCTGGGCAACATCGGCCCGGAGGCCGCGCTGCCGGTGATGGAGGGCAAGGCCGCGCTGTTCAAGAAGTTCGCCGGCGTCAACGCCTGGCCGGTCTGCCTGGACACCCAGGACACCGAGGAGATCATCCGCGCCGTCGAGCTGATCGCCCCGGTCTACGGCGGCATCAACCTCGAGGACATCGCCGCGCCGCGCTGCTTCGAGATCGAGGCCCGGCTGCGGGAGAAGCTGAACATCCCGGTCTTCCACGACGACCAGCACGGCACCGCGATCGTGGTGCTGGGCGCGCTGCGCAACGCGCTGCGCGTGGTGAACAAGGACATCGCCGACTGCCGCATCGTGGTGTGCGGCGTCGGCGCCGCCGGTTCGGCGATCATCCGCCTGCTGCAGCACAAGAAGCCGGCCGACATCATCGCCGTCGACATCGACGGCATCGTCCACACCGGGCGCGGCGACACCGACCCGAACCTGCAGTCCATCGCCGCGGGCACCAACAAGGACGGCCGCACCGGCACGCTCTCCGACGCGGTGCGCGGGGCGGACGTGTTCATCGGCGTGTCCGCGCCGAACCTGCTCACCGCGGACGACGTGGCGACCATGAACACCGACGCGATCGTGTTCGCGCTGGCCAACCCGGACCCGGAGATCGACCCGCTGGAGGCGCAGAAGCACGCCACGATCGTGGCGACCGGCCGCAGCGACTACCCGAACCAGATCAACAACGTGCTGGCGTTCCCCGGCGTGTTCCGCGGCCTGCTGGACGCGCACGCGCACAAGATCACCGACGAGATGATGATCGCGGCGTCGAACGCGATCGCCGACGTCGTGGACGGGGAGCGGATCAACGCCTCGTTCATCGTGCCGAGCGTGTTCGACTCGGCGGTGGCCCCGGCGGTCGCGGAAGCGGTGAAGAAGGCGGCGATCGCGTCGAAGGACGGCGACCCGGAGCCGAACGGCGGCGGAACCTCCCTGCCGTGGTCCATGGCCGACGACGTCGACTACTGATCCACCGAGGTGCGGGGCGTCCTCTGCCGGGGGCGCCCCGCACTCGTGTTCCCAGGGGTCGGGCCGCGCTCTCGGCGGGACTAGGCTCGGGGCATGGCGCAGGACGAGCTCACGCATGTCGACGAGGCGGGCGCCGCTCGCATGGTCGACGTCTCCGGCAAGCAGCCCACCGCCCGCATCGCGGTCGCCAGCGGCGTGGTGCGCACGACGGCCGAGGTGATCGCCCTGTTGCGCCGCGACGGGCTGCCGAAGGGCGACGCGATCGCCACCGCCCGGATCGCCGGGATCATGGCCGCGAAGCGGACCCCGGACCTCATCCCGCTGTGCCACCCGATCGCGATCTCGGGCGCCAAGGTCGAGCTGGAGCTCGGCGAGTCGGAGGTGCGGATCACCGCCACGGTGAAGACGACCGACCGCACCGGCGTCGAGATGGAGGCGCTGACCGCGGTGGCGGGCACCGGCCTCACCCTGCACGACATGATCAAGGCGGTGGACCCGGCCGCGGTCCTCGACGAGGTCCGGGTGGAACGCAAAGAGGGCGGCAAAACCGGCACCTGGACCCGCTGACCCCCGTGGTTCCGCAATTTCCATTGAAATCGAACCTTCGATTTCAATGGAAATTGCGGACCAGCGGTCGGTGCGGTGCCACGGAGCGGGCGCGCTTGAGGCCATGCCGGTCGGTCGCGGAAGATGGCCCCGCGGCGGCCGAGCGGACTCCGGCGCCAACACACAGGAGGTCTCCATGACGAGGACAGCGCGAGTGATCGCCGCGTCCAACCGCGCCTCGGCCGGCGTCTACCCCGACCGCACCGGCCCGGTGATCGTCGAGTGGCTGCGCGGGCGCGGCTATGAGACACCCGACCCCGTCGTGGTGCCGGACGGCGACCCGGTGGGCGAGGAGCTGCGCCGGGCGGTCGCCGACGGCGCGGACGTCGTGATCACCACCGGCGGCACCGGGATCAGCCCGACCGACCGCACGCCCGAGGTCACGGCGGCGGTCCTGGACTACCCGATTCCGGGACTGGCGGAGGCGATCCGCTCGGCGGGCCTGCCGGAGGTCCCGACGGCGGTGCTCTCCCGCGGGCTGGCCGGCGTCAGCGGCCGGACGCTGATCGTGAACCTGCCCGGCTCGCGCGGCGGCGTCAAGGACGGCCTCGGCGTGCTGGACGGGGTCCTGGACCACGCCGTCGACCAGCTGCACGGCGGCGACCACGCGGCGCCGAACCGGGCGGTGGCGGACGTCCTGCGGGCCGACGTGACGGAGCAGGTGATCGACGTCGACGACCTGGCCAGGTCGGTGGAACACCGAGCGGCCGGCGCCGTGGTGACCTTCGGGGGAGTGGTCCGCGACCACGACGGCGGACGCGGCGTCCAAGAGCTGGAGTACGTCGGGCATCCCAGCGCGTCCGACGTGATCGCCGAGGTGGCGCAGGACATCGCGGCGCGCTTCGAGGGCGTGCGCGCCATCGCGGTGTCGCACCGGATCGGCCTGCTCAAGATCGGCGACGTGGCGCTCGGGTGCGCGGTGGCGGCGGAGCACCGCAAGCAAGCGTTCAGCGCCTGCTCGGAACTGGTCGACGAGGTGAAGAGGCGGCTGCCGATCTGGAAGCGCCAGGTCTTCGAGGACAACACCGAAGAATGGGTCAACTGCCCTTGATCCAGGGCGCCCGGCGTGCTTGACGCCGTGGCGATTTCGCGCGAAATCACCACCCCGCCCCCACGCGGAGCGGCGATTTCGCGCGAAATCGCCGCCCTGCCACCCAGGCGGTCACGTCTCGCGGTGCCTGCGCCGCATGTTGAAACGACCCTTGAAGTTGGGCACTCCGCCCGTCACTCGGGGCGGAAGGCGCGGAGCGCCGCATCGACCAGGGCGTCGGCGAAGGCGTCGTCGAGCGGGCCGGAGCGCAGCAGCCAGCGCTGGGCCAGCGGGGCGTACAGCACCTCCAGGAACAGGTCCAGGTCCGCATCGGCCGCGAGCTGGCCCGCGCGCTGCGCGCTGCGCAGGCGCTCCTTCTTCGCTTCCTCCACCGGCGCCGCCATCTTCTCGCGGTAGATCGCGGCCAGCTCGGCATCGTTGATGATCTCGGTGTTGAGCGCCCGGATCGGCGCTTCGAACTCGGGGTCGGCGAACTCGGCCGCCGTCGCGCGCAGCACGGTCTTGAGGTCCGCCTCGATGTCGCCGGTGTCCGGCAGCGCGATGCCCTCGCCGTCCGCGCCTTCGCTGAGCGCCAGCAGGGAATCGAAGACGACCGCGCCCTTCGACGACCACCAGCGGTAGATCGTCTGCTTGCCGACTCCGGCGCGGGCGGCGATGGCTTCGATGGACAACTTGGCGTAGCCGACCTCGGCGATGAGTTCGCGGGCGGCGGTCAGGATCGCCACCCGGGACCGCTCGCTGCGGCGGGTCACGTCCGGCGTCTTCCGGGATGCCATGCCCACACCATACGCGCGACGAGACGGTCCGTCTTGACATCCTGCGGAGGTGTGGTGCATGCTCGACAACAACGAGACGGACCGTATCGTCTCAAAATCTTCGAGGAGTGCCCGTGCAACACGCATCCACCGGACTCGGACCCCGCGCCTGGTTCATCACCGGCGCCTCCCGCGGTCTCGGGCGGGCGTTCACCGAAGCCGCGCTGGCAGCGGGCGACAGGGTGGTCGGCGTCGCCCGCGACATCACGCCGCTGGAGGAGCTCGTCGACCGCTTCGACGGCCGCCTGGTCGCGTTCCCGCTCGACGTCTCGGACCGCGAGGCCGTCTTCGCGGGTGTCGAGCGGGCGATCGCGGCCTTCGGCCGCCTGGACATCGTGGTGAACAACGCCGGTGGCGTCCTGCTCGGCATGATCGAGGAGCTCACCGAGGAGCAGGCCAGGGCACACCTGGACACCAACTTCTTCGGTGCGCTGTGGGTGAGCCAGGCCGTCGTCCCGCACCTCCGAGAACGACGCTCGGGCCGCATCCTGCAGGTGTCCTCGATGGGCTCGGCCGGCGGCTTCGCGGCGACGGGCATGTACGGCGCGGGCAAGGCGGCGCTGGACTCGATGAGCGAGGCGCTGCAGATGGAGGTCGAGCGGTTCGGGATCAAGGTGACGATCCTGCAGCCGGGCGGCTATGAGACCGACCTGTTCACCCGCGGCCTGACGCAGACGGTGGAGCACGAGGCCTACGCGCCGCTGCGCGAATGGCTGGCCGGCCTGTGGACGGAGTCGGAGGACTTCGACCCGGCGAAGGCGGCGGAGGTGGTGCTCGACGTGGTGAACATGGCGGAGCCGCCGAAGCGCCTGATCCTGGGATCGGCGGCCTACGACATGGTCGACGGGATGACCAAGGCCATGACGGCGGAGCTGGCCAAGTGGGAACACCTCAGCCGCCAGGCCGAGTAGCCAGGAGGCACCCCGGCGGGAGTGGACCCCTGAGGTTCCGCTACCCGCACCGATTCGCAGGACGAGCCGGGAAAACAAGAAAAAGACGGAACCCCCGCCGCTGGGGGGTGCGGTGGGGGTTCCGAGAGGTGCGGAGTACGTGCCGTGTCGGGGGGTACGACACGTACTCCTCGCCGGCCGGCTCAGCCGGCCGACCAGATCACTTGATGTCGAGCTGCTGGCCCGGGAAGATCAGGTTCGGGTCGTTGATGATGCTCGAGTTGCGCTGCGCGATGTCCTGGTAGGCCACGCCGAACTTCTCGCCGATCTTGCTCAGCGTGTCACCGAGCTGGACCGTGTAGTCCGCGCCGTTGGTCTTCACCGTCGGCTTCGGCGTTTGGGTCTTGACCTTGGTCTCGGTGGTCTTCTTCGGCGTGGTGGTCTTGGTCGTGACCTTGGCGGTGACCTTGGTGCCGCCGCTGGTCCAGTTCAGCTTGGAGGTGCAGCCCGGCCACGCGTTGGCGCCCTGCGAGGCGAGGACCTTCTCGGCGACGGCGATCTGCTGCTCGCGGGTCGCCTGGTGCGCGCTGCCGGCGTACTGGGTGCCGCCGTAGGCCGCCCAGGTGGACGCGCTGAACTGGAGTCCGCCGTAGTAGCCGTTGCCGCTGTTGATGCTCCAGTTGCCGCTGCTCTCGCACTGGGCGAGCTTGTCCCAGTTCGGGGCCGCGTTGGCGGGGGCGGCGATCGCGATCGGGGTGGCGACCACCGCGCCGGCGACGGCGACGCGGGCCAGGGTGCGGCCGGTATTGGAAGGCTTGCGGTGCTTGCCTTGGTAGCGAGCCATGTTCCTCTCTCCTGCCGCGCCTGCGAGGTCAGCTGTCGGGTTCGGGCTGAGAGGCAGCCCGGCCGGCTCGGGGGAGCCGGCTTCACCCCTAGGGCTTCGGGGAGCCCGGGTGTTGGGTCCCCCGCCCCTGTCCGGTTTCTTCGTTTCGGGGTCTGGAAGCCCGCCGGACAGGGTTCGGCGCTGCGAGCTTCCGCTCCTTGCTGATCGGTTCGGGGCCGACCGAGGAGCGACACTACGTAACCACCGGGGAGATCGGAAACCTGAGTTCCTGTGACGCTGGTCACGTAACAACTGAGGGCAATGCTTCGATCCGGGGTATTTGTGCTGATCAGAGCGTCGTTATCAAGTCGTTTCCAGGCCGATATCGATCACCGTAAGTGAGTCGTGGGTCACCTCGTTGCTCCCTCCGGGCCGCCTCCGTCGCAGCGGTTCGCCGCTCCGGCGGCCCGTCCGGGCTCTCGCCCAGGCGTGCCATGACTCCACGGTGGTGGTTGCGAAGAGGATTCGCGTCAATGCGCACGGTAGTGATCTGTGTCGCTAGATCAGGGACTGTTAAGGCTGCCGAAGGACACGGCGCGTAAGTCAAGATCGACATGCTCGTAAGCGAGACCGAAATGTCACCTGGCCGAGCGTGTACGACACGCCGACGCATGTTGTATTCGCGTGCGCGCGCACGCCCGCGCGCGCAGTAATGCAGTGTCGCCCCGAGAGGCCGCTGAAGAGGGGGTTCAGCCGCCCGCGAACGGCGGGAGGACGTCGAGGGTGGCGTCGTCGGGAACCGCGATGCCGCGGTCCCGGACGGCGACTCCGTCGAGCAGGAAGCTGCACGCGGGCAGCACGCTCGCCAGCTTCTCGTCGTGCCGGCCGAGCGCGGCGGAGATGACGTCCGCAGCGGTCACGACGGCGCCATCCGGGCGCGTGACGTGCACCGTTTCCTCCGGGACCCCGGCGGCCGCGCGGGCACCCGCGAAGTAGCGCACCCGCACCGCCACGGTCCCGATCTGCTCCGGCAGAGCCGTCATCCGGTCAACCCCCGATTGCGCTCATCGGCCGCGATGGCTGGGCGAACTCGCCCGAATCCATCCCGTGCCCGGCCGCCTTCGCCCACATCGTCTCCTGCCACAACCGGATCAGTTCGGCGTCCTCGACCCCGGCCCGCACCGGCCCGCGCAGGTCCGTCTCGGTCGTCGAGAACAGGCACGAGCGCAGCTGGCCGTCCGCGGTGAGCCGGGTCCGGTCGCAGGCCGCGCAGAACGGCCTGGTCACCGAGGCGATCACGCCGACCGTCGCGGGCCCGCCGTCGACCAGCCAGCGCTCCGCGGGCGCGGAGCCGCGCTCGGCGACGTCCGGGGTGAGGGCGAACTCGCTGCCGAGGCGCTCCAGGATCTCCTCGGCTGTGATCATCTGGCCGCGGTCCCATTCGTGCTGGGCGTCCAGCGGCATCTGCTCGATGAACCGCAGCTGGTAGCCGCGCTCGATGCAGAAGCGCAGCAGGTCGCCGGCCTCGTGGTCGTTGATCCCGCGCATCAGCACCGCGTTGACCTTGACCGGCTCCAGCCGCATCTCCTTCGCCGCGGCGAGCCCGGCCAGCACGTCGTCCAGCCGGTCGCGGCGGGTGAGCTGCTTGAACACGTCGCGGTCGAGGGTGTCGAGCGAGACGTTGACCCGGTTCAGCCCGGCCCGCACCAGCGGTTCGGCGAAGCCGCCGAGGTTGATGCCGTTGGTGGTCAACGAAGTCGTCGGGCGACTCGGCAGCGCCGCGGTCGCCGCGATGATGTCCACCAGGTCCTGCCGCAGCAGCGGCTCGCCGCCGGTGAAGCGCACCGTGGTGACGCCCAGCTCCTCCACGGCGATGCGGATCAGCCGGTTCATCTCCTCGGTGTCGAGGAGTTCGGCGCGCTTCAGCCAGGGCAGGCCCTCGGCGGGCATGCAGTAGGTGCAGCGCAGGTTGCACTTGTCGATGAGGGAAACGCGCAGGTCGGTCGCGATGCGGCCGAATCGGTCCACCAGCCGGGTCGTGTCCGGGCGTGCGGACGTGTCGGCCGTGCGGCGCACGAGCGGGATTCCCAGGTCCACCGCGGTCACTCCACGACCCTAGCGCTTCGAGGGAGGGGATTTCGATCGCGCGGCCCCAATTTGTGCGGAATCGCCGAGTGATCCGCTGCGGCGTCCGGAGTGGTCGGAGGAAGGCACAAAGTCGTTGCAAGATCCGTGTTTGCGGTCAATTTCGCTGGTTTTGCACGCAGCTGCGGAAGTAATGTTGGCGGCTGTGCCGCACTATCGGATTTCGGAGGCCGCCGGGCTGCTCGGCGTCAGCGACGACACGGTGCGCCGGTGGGTCGATGGCGGGCAGCTGTCGTCGGACCGGGACGCCGCCGGCCGGCGGACCGTGGACGGCGCCGCGCTCGCCGAGTTCGCCCGCGCCCAGGCCCGCTCGACGCCGGACCCGTCCGGCATCGGCCGGTCGGCGCGCAACCGGTTCGTGGGGCTGGTCACCGAGGTGATCTCGGACCGGGTCATGTCGCAGGTGGAGATCCAGTGCGGCCCGCACCGGATCGTCTCGCTGATGAGCACGGAGGCGGTGCGCGAACTCGGGCTGGTGCCCGGGGCGCTGGCGGTCGCCGTGGTCAAGTCGACCAACGTCGTGGTGGAAACACCGGGAGAAGGATGATGTCGAAGCTCAAGATGATCGTCGGCGCGCTGGTCGCGCTCGTGGTGCTGGCCGGGTGCGGTCAGGCCGGGCCGCAGGCCCAGCCGCAGCGCACGCTGACCGTGCTCGCGGCCGCGTCCCTCACCGAGTCCTTCGACGAGCTCGGCACCCGGTTCACCGAGCAGCACCCCGGCGTGCGGGTGCAGTTCGACTACCAGGGCTCGTCGACGCTCGCCGAGCAGATCAAGCAGGGTCGTGCCGCGGACGTGTTCGCCTCGGCGGACACCAAGAACATGGACAAGGTGCGGGATCTGGTCGGTACGCCGGAGGTCCTCGCGACGAACCAGCTGACGATCGTGGTCCCGCCGGGCAACCCGGCCGGGATCGCCTCGCTCGCCGACCTCGCGGCGCCCGGCCGGACGGTCGTGGTCTGCGCGCCGCAGGTGCCGTGCGGATCGGCCACGCAGAAGGTGGCGCAGGCCTCCGGCGTGCAGCTGAAGCCCGCCAGCGAGGAGAGCGACGTGAAGTCGGTGCTGCAGAAGGTTGTTGCCGGTGAGGCGGATGCCGGGCTGGTGTACGTCACCGACGCGAAGGCGGCCGGGGACAAGGTGCAGGCGGTGGACTTCCCGGAGTCGCAGCAGGCGATCAACACCTATCCGATCGCGACGATCACCGCCGCGCCGGAGGCGCAGCTGGCGGCGGAGTTCATGGCGTTCGCGCGCGGCCCGATCGGCCGCGACGTCCTCGGCAAGCACGGCTTCGGCGCTCCGTGAGCAGTGGTCCACCGCAATTTCAATGGAAATCGGACCTTCGATTTCCATTGAAATTGCGGGAGTTGTCCACAGCCGTGGGCGTGTCGGCGTGCGACACGCCGATGACCCGCAGTTTCAATTGAAACTGCCGACGACCCGGGTGTGAGGTGAGGTTTCAATTGAAACTGCGGGCATCCCAGGTGCCGGTGGTGCTGTGGGTGCCGGCGGTGCTCGCGCTGGCGCTCGTGGTCCTGCCGGTCCTGGGGCTGCTGACGCGCGTCGATCCCGCGCGCCTGCCGGAGCTGCTGCTCAGCCCCGCTGCGCTCGACGCCCTGCGGCTCTCGGTGATCACCGGGCTGATCTCCACCGCGCTCGCGCTGCTCCTGGGCGGCCCGCTGGCGCTGGTGCTCGCGCGGTCCCGGATGCGCGGGCTCCGCGTGGTGCGGGCCTTCGTGCTGCTGCCGCTGGTGCTGCCGCCGGTCGTCGGCGGCCTCGCCCTGCTGTACCTGCTGGGCCGCACCGGTCCGATCGGGCAGCTGCTGGACGTCGTGGGAATTCGCTTGCCCTACACGACAACCGCCGTGGTGCTCGCGCAGACGTTCGTCGCGATGCCGTTCCTCGTGGTCGGCCTGGAAGGCGCGCTGCGGACCGCCGGCGGGCGGTACGAGCAGGTCGCCGCGACGCTGGGCGCCGGGCCCTGGCTGACGTTCCGGCGCGTCACCGTGCCGCTGCTGCTGCCCGCGCTCGGGTCGAGCCTGGTGCTGACCTTCGCGCGGGCGCTGGGGGAGTTCGGCGCGACGATCACCTTCGCCGGTAGCTTGCAGGGCACCACCCGGACCCTGCCGCTGGCCATCTACACCACGGCGCAGTCCGATGTGGACGCTGCGGTCGCGATGTCGTTGCTGCTGGTGGTGGTCGCGCTGCTGGTGATCGTGGTGGCCCGGCCCAAGGCGGTGGAGGGACGGCTGTGAGCGGATTGCGCGCCGACATCGAGTTCCGGCGCCCCGACTTCACGCTGCGCGCGGAGTTCGAGGTGGCGCCCGGCGAGGTCCTGGCGGTGCTCGGGCCGAACGGGGCGGGCAAGTCGACGCTGCTGTCGGTGCTGGCCGGGCAGCTCGCCCCGCATCACGGGCGCGTCGAGCTGGACGGCACCGCGTGGCTGGACACCGAGCGCGGGATCAACGTGCCGACGCACCGTCGCGGTGTCGGGCTGCTCGCGCAGAACGCCCTGCTGTTCCCGAACCTGACCGCGCTGGAGAACGTCGCATTCGGACCGCGCGCGGCCGGTGTCCGCAAGGCCGACGCGCGGGAGGCCGCCGGGCGGTGGTTGTCCGAGGTGGACGTCGCCGAGCTGGCGGCGCGCAGGCCCGGGCAGCTCTCGGGCGGTCAGGCGCAGCGCGTCGCGCTGGCTCGGGCGCTGGCGGCGAATCCGCGGTTGCTGCTGCTCGACGAGCCGCTGGCCGCGCTCGACGTCGACGCCGCTCCGGCCATGCGCGGGCTGCTGCACCAGGTGCTGCGGCGGCAGGAGAAACCGACCGTGCTGGTCACCCACGACGTGCTGGACGCGGTCGTGCTCGCCGACCGGCTCCTGGTGATGCTCGACGGCTGCGTCGTCGAGCAGGGCCTGACCCGCGAGGTGCTGGCCCGCCCGAAGGAGGCGTTCACGGCGCGGGTGGCCGGGCTGAACCTGGTGCCCGGGGTAGCAGCGGCGGACGGCGTTTCCTTCGGCGACAGCACGATCAGCGGCCGGATCGCCGAGGCGCTGGAGCAGGGCGAAGCCGCTGCTGCGGTGTTCGCGCCGTCGGCCGTCGCCGTGCACCGCGAGCGCCCGCACGGCAGCCCGCGCAACGCGATCCCGGTGCGGTTGGCGGCGCTCGAACCGCGCGGCGACGTCGTGCGGGTGCGCGGCGTGGTGCGGGACTGCTCGCTGGCCGCCGACGTGACCCCGGCGGCCGTTGCCGACCTGCGGCTCACCCCGGACGACGAGGTCTGGTTCGTGGTGAAGGCCGCCGAAGTAGCAATTCACCCCACATCAGGTGGATCATCTGGGGCGTGACTGAGCCATCCCCCTGGACGTACCTGATGGACATGGACGGCGTGCTCGTGCACGAGGAGCACATGGTGCCGGGCGCGGACGCCTTCGTGGCGGCGCTGCGCGAGAACGGCATCCCGTTCATGGTCTTCACCAACAACTCGATCTACACCCCGCGCGACCTGCGCGCCAGGCTGTCGCGCACCGGTCTGGACGTCCCGGAGGGCGCGATCTGGACCTCCGCGCTGGCGACCGCGCAGTTCCTGGAGAAGCAGCGGCCCGGCGGCACGGCCTACGTGGTCGGCGAGTCGGGGCTGACCACGGCGCTGCACAACATCGGCTACGTGCTGACCGATCGCGATCCGGACTACGTCATCCTCGGCGAGACCCGCACCTACAGCTTCGAGGCGATAACCAAGGCGATCCGGCTGGTCGAGGGCGGCGCGCGGTTCATCGCCACCAACCCCGACGAGAAGGGGCCGAGCCGGGAGGGCACGCTGCCCGCCACCGGTGCCGTCGCCGCGCTGATCGAGCGGGTGACCGGCCGCGCGCCGTACTACGTGGGCAAGCCGAACCCGCTGATGATGCGGTCGGCGCTGCGCCACCTGGGCGCGCACTCGGAGAACACCCTGATGATCGGCGACCGGATGGACACCGACGTGCGGTCCGGCCTGGAATCGGGCATGCAGACGATCCTGGTGCTGTCCGGGATCTCCGACGAGCACACCGCGGACCTGTTCCCGTACCGGCCGACGAAGGTGATCAACTCGATCGCCGACCTCACGGACCACGTCCTGGATCCGTTCAAGGCCTGAAAGCTACGACGGCGTCGCAGGTGGGGCGGGTTTCGGCACGGCGATGGCGCTGGTGACCTGGTTGAGCTCGTCGGCCAGGCGCTCAGCGGCATCGCGCACGAGCTCGGCGCGGCGGCTCAGCGATCCCGACCAGTGGCGCTGCGCCGCCGCCAGGCGGTCGAGCAGGTCCGCCTGCAGCCGCAGCCGTTCGACGTGCGCCCAGTCCTGCCGTGCCGGACCGCGGAAGGCGCGCTCGATCGCCGCCGCGACCCGCTCCAGCTCCAGTTCCGTGATCATCCGAATCCCCAAGTCGCCGATTCCCTATGACTGTGGGGACCGCATTGGGCCGATCGGTCGTACGCCGATGTGTCGCACGTCACCGAGGGCGCATGAACGCGTACACGTCGTCGGCGTCCACGATGCGCTTGCCCAGCGGCAGCAGTGAGACCGGGACGAGCTTGAAGTTCGCGATGCCCAGCGGGATGCCGACGATCGTGACGCACAGGGCGATGCCGGTGAAGATGTGCCCGAGCGCCAGCCACCAGCCGGCCAGCACCAGCCAGAGGATGTTGCCGATGCCTGCCATCGCGCCCGAGGTGGGCTCGTCGACCAGCCGCCTGCCGAACGGCCACAGCGCGAAGTTGGCCATCCGGAAGGACGCGATGGAGAACGGGATGCCGATGATCGTGATCGCCAGGACGACCCCGGCGACCGCGTAGCCGAAGGCCATCCAGAACCCGCAGAGCACCAGCCAGATGATGTTCAGCAGCAACCGCATGCCTCCACGGTGCCAGGCCCGCATCCCGGCCGCCGAGCCGAGGTTGTGGATCACACACCGGACCGTCTCGCAGGTGCGCTCCGGAGTGGGTGGTCCCGCAATTTCAATGGAAATCGGACCTCTGATTTCCATTGAAATTGCGGGAGTTGTCCACAGGTGCCGGTGTGTCGTGGTGCGACACGCCGATGAGGTGCAGTTTCAATTGAAACTGCGGTGGGTCAGACGAGGAGGTCGCCGCTGAGGACGGTGACCGCGCGGCCGCGGAGGCCGACGCGGTTTCCGCGGAGGGCCATCTGGACGATGCCGCCGCGCTGGGACGCCTGTTCTCCGACGAACGTCGCGTCGTGCTCGTCCTTCCCGAGCTTCGCCGCCCACCAGTTCGCCAGCGTGCAGTGGGCCGAGCCGGTCACCGGGTCTTCCGGAATGCCGACCTGCGGGGCGAACACCCGGCTGACGAAGTCGATGCCCGGCCGGTCTCCCGGCGCCGTGACGATCACCCCGCGCGATGGGACGTCCGCCAGCATCGCGAAGTCCGGTCGCACCGCGCGGACCTCCGCGGCGGATGCGGCGAGCGCCAGAACCTTGGTCTCGCCCTCCGCGGCCTCCTCGATGGTGATGCCGGGCAGCCCGGCGGCCAGCGCCGCGGGCGGCTCCACCGGCTCGGCGCGGTCGACCGGGAAGTCCATCTCGATCCAGCCGTCGCCCTGCGCGGTGCAGGTGAGGACGCCACTGCGGGTGTCGAAGCGCTGGTCGCCGCCGAGCACGTGCGCCGTCGCCAGGGTGGCGTGCCCGCACAACGGCACCTCGGTCGAGGGGGTGAACCAGCGCAGCGGCTTGGGTTCGTCTTCCGGGCCGCCGGTCACGACGAACGCCGTCTCGGAGTGCCGCAGCTCGGCCGCGACCGACTGCATCCACTTTGCCTCGGCAGGGGTGTCCAGCAGCACGACGCCGGCGGGGTTGCCGGCGAAGGCGCTGTCGGTGAAGGAATCCACGACGAAAGCACGCATCCCTGAACGGTACGCAACCCCGGGCCGCCACTACCCGCATTCGGGGGTGGCCGACGGGCGTCCGGCCAGGACAAGATGGGTGACCTGCATCACTGAGTTTTCGGGAGGTCGTCGACGTGGATGCCGTCGAACCAGCTCAGCCCAGCTACGCCTCGGGCATCTCGGACGTGCCGCTGTTGGGCGACACCATCGGCGAGAACCTCGACCGGACGGCGGCGCGCTTCCCCGACCGCGACGCGCTCGTGGAGTTCGCGACCGGGCGCCGCTGGTCCTACCGGGAGTTCGTCGCCGAGGTGGACGTGCTGGCGGTGGGCCTGCTGGACGCCGGGATCGGCAAGGGCGACCGGGTGGGGATCTGGGCGCCGAACCGCGCCGAGTGGACCATGACCCAGTACGCGACGGCGAAGATCGGCGCGATCCTGGTCAACATCAACCCGGCGTACCGGGTGCACGAGCTGGAGTACGTGCTCAACCAGGCCGGGGTGCGGCTGCTGGTGTCGGCGCGGTCGTTCAAGTCGTCGGACTACGTGGCGATGGTGGAGCAGGTGCGGGTGAAGTGCCCGGGCCTGGAGCAGGTGGTGTTCCTGGATTCCCCGGAGTGGGCGGAGCTGGCCGGCGGCTCCGGCGATCCGCAGCGGCTGGCGGCGATCCGGCTGTCGGCCGACGACCCGATCAACATCCAGTACACCTCGGGCACCACCGGTTTCCCGAAGGGCGCGACGCTGTCGCACCACAACATCCTGAACAACGGGTTCTTCGTCGGCGAGCTGTGCGGCTACACCGAGGCCGACCGGGTGGCGATCGTGCCGCCGTTCTACCACTGCTTCGGCATGGTGATGGGCAACCTGGCGTGCACCAGCCACGGGGCGGCGATGGTCATCCCGGCGGAGGGCTTCGACCCGACGGCGGCGCTGTCGGCCGTCGCCGCGGAGCGCTGCACCTCGCTGTACGGGGTGCCGACGATGTTCATCGCCGAGCTCGACCACCCGGACTTCGAGTCCTTCGACTTGTCCTCGCTGCGCACCGGGATCATGGCCGGCTCGCCCTGCCCGGTGGAGGTGATGAAGCAGGTCATCGGCCGGATGGGGATGGGCGAGGTGTCGATCTGCTACGGCATGACCGAGACCTCGCCGGTGTCGACGCAGACCCGCGCCGACGACTCGCTGGAGCGGCGGGTGTCCACGGTGGGCCGGGTCGGGCCGCACCTGGAGATCAAGATCGTCGACCCGGCCACCGGCCTGACCGTGCCGGTGGGCACGCCGGGCGAGCTGTGCACCCGCGGCTACTCGGTGATGCTCGGCTACTGGGAGCAGCCGGAGAAGACCGCCGAGGTGGTGGACGCGGCGCGCTGGATGCACACCGGCGATCTCGCCGTCATGGACGAAGCCGGCTACGTGAGCATCACCGGCCGGATCAAGGACATGGTCATCCGCGGCGGCGAGAACGTCTACCCGCGCGAGATCGAGGAGTTCCTCTACACGCACCCGGACATCCTCGATGCGCAGGTCATCGGCGTCCCGGACGCGAAGTACGGCGAGGAGCTGATGGCGTGGGTTCGGCTGCGCGAGGGCGCCGCGCCGCTGACCGCCGAGGCGCTGCGCGAGTTCTGCGCCGGCAAGCTCGCGCACTACAAGATTCCGCGCTACGTCCACGTCGTCGACGAGTTCCCGATGACGGTCACCGGCAAGATCCGCAAGATCGAGATGCGCGAAACCGCGAAGAAGCTCCTCGACCTCGAATGATCCAGCGGCGGTGGGCGTCTTCGGCCGAAGGCGCCCACCACCGGGGTCAGTTCTTGGCGTCGAGCTTGGCGAGCTCGGCCTCGTCCTCGGCGCCGAACTGGTCCTCCAACTGCTCGGGGGAGGCATCCACGTCGATCTGGGCCAGCGGCACGCCGCGGGCGCTGGCGATCGCGCCAAGGCGGCGGGTCGCGCGGTCCGAGGCGTAGGCCGTGAGCTCGTCCTTGTCCAGCTCGAAGGGCAGCACCTCGGGTGCGTCCTCCGGCTTCCACTGGACCTGGGCGATGGCGTGCGGCAGCAGCTTGGCCATCTGGTCCTGCACCACGTCCCAGTTGCGCTCGTCGGCGGCCACGTGGCGGCGGCAGGTGAACGTGCCCCATGCCATGTGGCGGCGCTCGTCGTCGCCGATGCGCCGGATGACCTGCTGCATGCCGGGCAGGATGCCGCGGCTGACGCAGATCTTGTGCCAGGCGTAGTAGCCGGTCAGGGCCAGGGTGCCTTCGACGACGTGGTTGTAGGTGACCGACGCGCGCACCTGGTTCTCCGGGCTCGGGTCGGCGTGCAGGGCGTGCAGCGATTCGGGCAGCGCCCGGTAGAAGATCTCGCGGTAGCCGGGGTTGTCCTCGACGAGCCCGTGCAGGTCGTCGGTGAGCCCGACGGCGTCCAGCCACAGCCGGAAGACCTGGGTGTGCTTGGCCTCCTCGAACACGAACTGCGTCAGGTACATCTCGTCGCCGAACCGGCCCTCGGCGGCCATCGCGGACACGAACGGCTGGAGGTCCTGCGTCACGGCTTCCTCGCCGGCGATGAACTGCGCGCACAGGCCCGCCACGCTGCGCTGCTCGGCCTCGTCGAGCCGTTGCCAGTCCTCGGCGTCCTTGCTGAAGTCGATGTCGGCGGGGTTCCAGAACTTGGCGTTGCCCTTGTTGAACAGCCGCAGCGGCAGCGAGTCCCAGTTCAGGCCGCTGGCCTTGAGTGAGTGGAAACCTTCGCGGTGGGCGGGGTGCGCGGTGGTGCTCGTCATTGAACGACTCCAGCTCGCCAAATTGTGAGGAACATTATGACCGTGATTTTCGATACTGCGCAGTTTCGAGTCAAGGGGGCGTGCGTCCCCCGAACGTAGGGTGTGCGCGTGGCAGAACAGCGCAGCGCGCCGGTGGTCGGCTTCGACCTGGACATGACCCTGATCGATCCGCGGCCGGGCATGGTGCGCGCGATCGAAGCCCTGAACGAGGAGTTCGCGTTGTCGCTGGACGGCGAGGCGTTCGCGGCGCACCTGGGGCCGCCGCTGGCCGACACGATGCGCGGCTACGGCTTCGACGAGCCGATGGTCGAGCGGCTCGTCGGCCACTTCCGCAAGATCTACCCGTCCGTGGTCGTCGGGCTGACCGAGCCGATGCCGGGCGCCGAGCGGGCGCTGGACGCGGTCCGCGAAGCGGGCGGGCGGACCCTGGTGATCACCGGGAAGTACGAGGTGAACGCGGCCCTGCACCTGAAGGCGTTCGGCTGGGACGTCGACCGGCTCGCCGGCGACGTCTTCGCCGCGGCGAAGGGCGAAGTGCTGCGCGAGGAGGGCGCGGCGATCTACGTGGGCGACCACCTCGGCGATGTCGTCGGCGCGAAGGCCGCAGGTGCGGTCGCGGTCGGCGTGGCCACCGGGCCCTACGGCGTCGACGAGCTGGTGGCAGCCGGAGCCGACGTCGCGCTGCGCGACCTCACCGAGTTCCCGGCCTGGCTCGCGCGGCTTTGAATCAGCGCTTGCGGCTGCGCAGGATCGTGGCGATCACGCCGAAGATCAGCCCGGCCGGGCACAGCAGGGTCGCGAGGTTGAGCCAGACCGGCATGTTCTCGTAGCCGGCGGCGAACAGCGCGAAAATCGCGATGATCGCCAGCAGTCCCAGCCCGAACAGGATCATCGACACCGGGAGGATCGCGGACCTGGGCGTAGCAGCTGCCATGCTGAGCAGCGTATTCAGCGACTGCGCCGAGTGCCGCAGCGGGCCTTGGTCGATAAGGACGGGTGTTATCGGCTGGGTACGCGGTACGCTTGCTGTGACGCGTCCCGGCGCGCCCAATTGCGTGGCGTTTTCGGGGCGCTTTCGTCGTGCCGGGGCCATTGGGTTCCGCTCGACGGACAGCCAGAGGGACGACGAGGACCCGGAGACCGGGCCAGCACATTCGACAGGGAACGGTGAGGACAGTGCCGACCGGCAGGGTCAAGTGGTTCGACGCGGAGAAGGGCTTCGGCTTCCTGACCCAGGACGGCGGGGAGGACGTGTACGTGCGGTCCTCGGCGCTGCCATCGGGTGTGGAGGCGCTCAAGACGGGCCAGCGCGTCGACTTCGACATGGCGCAGGGGCGCCGCGGTCCGCAGGCCCTCAAGGTCAAGCTGTTGGACCCGCTGCCGTCGGTGGCGGAGGCGCACCGGCGTTCCGCCGACGAGCTGCACGGCATGGTCGAGGACATGATCAAGCTCCTGGAGCTGAAGATCCAGCCCGACCTGCGCCGCGGCCGCTACCCGGACCGCAAGACGTCGAAGCGGATCGGCGAGGTCGTGCGCGCGGTCGCCAGGGAACTCGACCCGGGCAACTGACGAACATCAAGAGGGCCGGGCGCATCGCGGTGCGCCCGGCTCTTTTATGTCTTTCGTCAGGGGTGGTGGTGGTCGGTCGGCAGATCCGGCCGGGGTGTCCTGATCCATAGGTTCACCTGCATGAAAGCCAAGATCATCGCGCTCGCGGTGACCCTCGGGGTCGCGATCGGCCCCGCCACCGCGCAGGCCGCGCCCGAACCGACCGCACCGGCCATCGACGACTACCTGACCCGCGCGCTGGAATCCACCGGCATGCCCGGGTTCTCGGTGGTGGTCACCAAGGACGACAGGATCGTGCACGCCGCCGGCTACGGCCACGATTCCGACGGGCGGCCGGTCACGGCCTACACCCCGATGCGGGTCGCTTCGGTCAGCAAGTCGTTCACGGCCATGGCGGTCATGACGCTGGCCGATGCGGGCAAGATCGCGCTGGACCGGCCGGTCGTCGAGCAGCTGCCCGGGTTCGCCATGGCCGATCCGCGCTTCCGCGCGGTCACCGTCCGGCACCTGCTGAACCAGACTTCCGGTTTCTCCGACCGCACCATCGACATCAACTCGCTGGAGGAAGCGGGCTCGCTCGCCGAGTACACCTCGCGGCTGAGCACCGGCTCGCTGGCCGCCGAACCGGGCACGCACTGGGAGTACTGCAACGTCAACTACGACCTGGCGGCCCGTCTCGTCGAGGTCGCCGGCGGCCAGACCTTCGACGACTACATGCGGCAGCACGTGTTCGGCCCTCTCGGGATGAGCCGCAGCGCGCTTCGCGATGAGGTCGTCCGGCCCGCCGACGGCTACAACTCGCTGTTCGGTGCGTGGTTCTCCCGCCCGGAGCTGCCCGGATTCCTCGACGGCAGCGGTGGCGGCGGCGTCATCACCACCGCCGCCGACATGGGGAAGTGGCTGATCACGCAGGGCGGCCGCGGGCGCCAGCTCGTCGCACCGGAGAGCCTGCGCGCCATGCACAGCCCTTCCGACGTGCACGAATACGGCATGGGCTGGGGTGTCGACAAGCCCGCCGACGGCCCGGAAAGGCTGGTGCACGACGGGAACCTGTTCACCTACGCCGCGACGGAGATGGTCATCCCGGAGACCGGTTACGGCTTCGCCGTCATGACCAACAACGCTTCCCTCAACGGCGACTACTACGACATCCTCACCGGGCTGGTGGCCCTGAGCGAGGGGAAGACGCCCGACGCTCCCGGCGGCGCGCGGCAGCAGTTCGAGCTGGTGCTTGGCCTGATCGGGCTGGCGGCCGTGGGGCTGGGCGTGCTCGGCGCGGTGCGTTCTCGTCGCTGGGCGGCCAAGCGCGCCGGGCGGCCGGTTCGGCGGATCGCGTTGCGGCTGGTGCCGGTGCTGATCCCGGTCGCGGTGTTTCTGGCCTACCCGAGCCTGATTTCGTTCATCAGCAACGGCCGCACGATCACGTGGGCGCAGATGACGTACTTCCCGCTGCCCTTGACGGTCGTGCTCCTGGTCGCGGCGTTCGCCGGGCTCAGCACCGCAGTGTTCCGGCTGCTGAGGCTGCGCGCCGTAAGGTCGTCCGGGTGAGGAATGGCGCGGCTCTGCTGGTCATCGCCGGGGTGTGCGCGCTCGCCGGTTACGGGCTCGACGCCGAGGTGTGGCGGCTGCTGCTGCTCGTGGCGCTGGCCGTGGTGGGTTACTTCCACGGCCGGCACCTGCCGGTTCGCCGTGGCTGGGCCTGGCTTTCGGTCGCCGCGCTGGGCGGGGTCGTCGGCGCGGTCGTGGACTTCTGGGCCGGCTTCAGCTCCCTGCTGTGCCTGACGGTTTTCGTGGCCTTGCCGTGGCTGGCCGGTCAGTTCCGGCGGCAGCAGGCCGAGTTGATCGTCGCCGGTCGGCAACGGGTCGAGCAGATGGAGCGGGAGCAGGAGTTCGTCGCCGAGCGCGCGAGGCTGCGGGAACGCGCCCGGATTGCCGCGGACATGCACGACTCGCTCGGCCACGACCTGGCGCTGATCGCGCTGCGCGCCGGATCCCTCGAACTGGCCCCGGAAATGACCGAGGCCAACCAGCAAGCCGCCGCCGGGCTGCGCGCCACGGCGGTCGCCGCCACCGACCGGCTCCGGCAGACGATCGGGATGCTGCGGGAGAACGGCGGCTCCAGCGTCGAGCCGCCGGACGAGTCGGTGGAGGCGCTAGTGGACCGCGCGCGCAGCGCCGGGATGGCGGTGTCGCTGCTGCGCAGCGGCGAGCCGCTCGCGGTGCCGCCGGAGGTGGACCGCGCTGCGCACCGGGTGGTGCAGGAGGCGCTCACCAACGCCGCCCGCTACGCGCCTGGGGCGGAGGTGACCGTGCGGGTCGGGCGAATTCCCAACGGGCTCAACGTCATCGTGCGAAACTCGGCCGTCGACGCGCCGCCGGTGCTCGACGGCGGAAACGGCAGCGGGCTGTTGGCGCTGGCAGAGCGGGTCCGGTTGCTCGGCGGCACCTTCCGGGCCGAGCCCGGCGACGGCTTCACCGTGACCGCTCGGCTGCCCTGCCCGGTTGTGCCCGCGACGAAGGAAGACGAATGATCCGCGTGCTGTTGGCCGACGACGAGGCCATGATCCGCGCCGGGGTCCGGTCGATCCTGGCGACCGACCCGGAGATCGCCGTGGTCGCCGAGGCCGGGGACGGGCGGCAGGCCATCGATCTGGCCGCCGAGCACCGACCGGACGTCGTCCTGCTGGACATCCGGATGCCCCGGCTCGACGGGCTCGCCGCCACCGCGGAACTGGCCCGCGCGCAGCCGGAGGTCAAGGTCGTCGTGCTCACGACCTTCGACGAGGACGAGTTCGTGGCGCGGGCGCTCGGCGACGGCGCCCGCGGATTCCTGCTCAAGGCCGCCGATCCGCGCGAACTCCTCATCGGCGTTCGCGCCGTGGCCGACGGCGCGGCGTACCTGTCGCCCCGGATCGCGCAACGGGTGATCGCCGGGATGCGCGGCGGCCAGGCCGCCCGGCGAACCGCCGCCCGCGACCGGGCGGCGACCCTGACCCCGCGGGAACGCGAGGTGCTGGCGCTGGTCGGCGCGGGACTGTCCAATCAGGACATCGCGCGGCGGCTGTTCCTGGCCGAAGGCACCGTCAAGGCGCACGTAAGCACGATCCTGCAGCGCCTGTCCGCGAACAACCGCGTCCAGGCCGCGATCACCGCGTACGAGGCCGGGCTGGTCGACGACTGAGGCGGCGCGACAGGTGGGACCCGCCGGATGTCACTGCTGGACGTTCAGGATCCAGCTGCCGCCGATGCCGAAGTCGACGCCGCCGTCAGCGCCGGGCGTCAGCACCGCCGAGAACTTCTGGACCTCCACGTGCTCCAGCCGGCCGCCGTCCGGCGGCAGCTGCAGTGTGTAGGCGTGGCGCGAGTCGGGCGGGAAGACCTGGCTGCGGCCGTCGAGCTGCTCGCCGTTGAGCCCGCGGTAGATGAACACCACCTGCCACGGCGCCGCCGCGACCTCGCCGGGGACCGAGATCTGCAGCGGGCTGCGGTCGGGCACCCGCAGGTCGCCGACCGGGTTCTCCGGCGGCGTCACGCAGTTCTGCCCCGTCGCGTCGCAGTACTGGGCGGGGTTGACGGTCACCGAGTTCCCGTGGGAGTAGAAGGTGACCTGCGGTTCGCTGGGGGCGGCACAACCGGCGGCGAGCGCGATGCCCGCCACCGCCAGCAGCGGCTTCAGTCCACGATGCACGGTTCGAGCCTACGACTTGGTCCGTAATCGCGCGGTGGCCGGTGCGGACCGGCGCCGGAGGCGCGGCAGCAGCGTGCCTCCGCGGCCGGCCACGATCGTCTGCGCCAGCATCAGCGCCAGCGCGACGGAGACCACCGCGAACCCGATCCAGTAGACCGGTGGCAGCAGGACGCCCAGCGCGCCGCCGAAGACCCAGCTGAGCTGCAAGATCGTCTCGGACCGGCCGAACGCCGAGGCCCGCGACTGCTCGGGCATGTCGTGCTGGATCACCGCGTCCAGGCAGACCTTGGCCAGCGCGCTGGCCGTCGCGCCGACCAGGCCGACCACCACCGCGAGCGGGAACCCGGCCAGCACCGCCGCGCAGACCGCGACCGCCAGCGCGCTGCCCAGGCAGGCGATGATCACCCGGTCCGGCTTGCCGAAGTGCATCTTCGAACCCAGCCCGTTGCCGAGGAAGCTGCCGACCCCGGCCGCGCCGCCGACCAGGCCGAGCAGCACCAGCTGCATGAACGGCTCGTGCTGGGTGCTCTGCTTGATCACGAACGCCGCGAACAGCGTCAGGAAGCCGGTCAGCAGCCGGATGCCGCCGTTGCCCCACAGCGCCACCACGACGTGCCCGCTCAGCGGAACCTTCTTGGTCTGCGCCGGGTTCGAGCCGATCGACGTCGGCACCTCGCCCTCGGTGCTCTCCACCCAGCCCGGGATCCGCAGGCACAGCCACACGCCGCCGGCCGCCATCGCGGCCATGAACCACAGCGCGCCCTCGGAACCCAGCAGCCAGGCGAAGCCGGACGCGATCGCGCCGAAGATCCCGCCCGCGGCCATGCCGAACGCGGTCAACCGGGAGTTGGCCTTGGTCAGCGTGATCTGCGTCGGCAGCACCCGCGGCGTCATCGCCGCCTTGAGCACGCCGAAGGACTTCGACAGCACCATGCAGCCCAGCGCCGCGGGGTAGAGCAGCCAGCTGTTGAAGTTCAGCGCCATCACGGCCGCGAGCAGCACGCGGATCGCGAACGACGCGGCGAGCGCGAAGCGGCGGCCCTGCTGCAGCCGGTCCAGCGCCGGGCCGATCACCGGGGCGATCACCGCGAACGGCGCGACCGTGATCAGCAGGTAGAGCGCGACCTTGTCCTTGCTCTCGCCGGTGGCGGCGGAGAAGAACAGGGTGTTGGCCAGCGCGACCGCCATCGCGGCGTCCACCGCGTAGTTGCCCATCACGGCGTAGGTGAACTTCGCGAGCCCGGACCGGTCGGCGCCGTCGGCGTGCGCGAGCGAGAAGAACATCCGCATCGCGCGTTGCGTCAGGTCCCGGCTGCGCCACGCGGCGACCCGGGTGACCGTCAGCTTCCGGGGCGGTGCCGTGCCCCGGGGCTGCTCGGGTCCGGGCGCCTCATCTGCCCGGCCGGGGTGGTCTTCGGGCAGCGGCGGCAACCGCCGGCCGTGGCTGCGCGGCGGGGCGTAGTCCGGATCGTCCTCCCACGGATACCGCCGGTCGCCCCTACTCGACGCCTCGAACCGGTGCTCGGCGCGCTGCGGCTCGTCGCGCTGCTCCGAGCCCTGCTCGGGCGGTGTCTCCCGGCCGCCTTCGGCGTACCAACCGCGCTTGCCGCGCTGCCCGGCGCCCCAGCCCGATCGGCCGCGCGAGGCGTCCGACCGCTGGTCGTGGCGTCGCAAACCCATACCGTTCATCCTGCCTCACCCGCCTCCGGCCGTTCGGGCGTCCGCCGGATTTCGGCGGCCTCACGGATAAAGAGGACGGAACGGGCCCGCCAGATACACCCAGACACGATCGAGCGACATTGACGGCCCAAAACCACCCGGCCGGGTGGCGGGTCTCGCCTGTGAAGCGAACGGACCGTTCGCGCCGATAGGCGAGGTGAACAGGCCGTTCGCTCCACCCAACACCGGCAGGTGTTGCCGGTTCGATGTGAACGGACCGTTCGCGCCGATAGGCGAGGTGAACTGGCCGTTCACCTCGATAGCTAGGCGTGGACAGGCGGCTTAGCCGCTCCGCAGAGCGGAGCCCCACCACAACCCCGCGCAACCACATCCCGAACAAGCCGCTGCAGCGGCCCAGCACGACGCCTGCTCAGGCGGGCGTGAGGCGCCAGTAGCCGTAGGGGTTGAAGAAGATGTCCTCGTCGTCGTAGCGGTCGCACGACTGCTGCCGCAGCAGCCAGCGCGGCGAGTCCTCGGTGAGCCGGAAGCCCTCGCCGTCGCGGATCTCCGCCGCCCGCGGCTCGGTCAGCAGGTAGCCCGCCAGGCCGTCGATCAGCTCCACCCACTCGCCGAGCCGGTTCTCGTCCAGCAGCCCCTCGGCCTCCAGTTCCACGTCGGGCACCCCGAGCAGGTGCATGCCGCAGGTGTGGAGCACCTCGCCGCTGTAGATCGGCCGCTTCACCCAGGCCTGGCGGAGGACATCGGGCTCGGCGGCGTCTTCCGCCAGCGCCAGCCACGTCTCCCTGCCGTGGGCGAGGCCGCTGCTCTCGCTCTTGATCGCGGTGGCGCCGCAGCGCTCGAACAGCTCCGCCGCCACCGCCAGCATCCGCTCGGAGATGAAGGAGGCGTGCTCCTGCCCGCCCTTCGCGAGCACGTACGCGACCGAATCGTGCTCGTCGATCGCGGCCCAGTCCTCGTCGGTGAAGGTCAACTGCGCGAGGCAGGCCTCGAACGCGTCGGGCATCCGCGGGTCGTGCTCGTGCTCCGACGACTCCCGGTCCAGCGAGAAGAACGGCCCGCCGAACGCGCGGACGGCCGCCTCGACCACGTCGAAATCCATGCCGGTACCGAGCACGCAGAGCACGTGCAGCGGCTCCACCAGGTCATCTTGATCATCCATGCGGCGACCGTACTAACGATCACGCCGGGACGAAGCGAACTCGGAAAATCGTCGGCCAGTACTTGCCGGTGAGCAGGAACTCGTCGGTGCCCGGGATCGCGGCGATGCCGTTGAGCACGTCGGTGCCCGCCCGCTCCCAGGAGCTCAGCAGCCCGGACGCGTCCACCACCGCGGTCACCTGCCCGGTCGCCGGGTCGATGCGCAGGATCTCGTCGCTGCCCCAGACGTTGGCCCAGACCTGGTCGCCGACGCACTCCAGCTCGTTGAGCTCCTCCGCCGCGGATCCGCCGCGCCGCACGTCGACGCCGCCGATCGGCGCGAACGTCGCCGGATCCCGGAAGGTCAGCCGGTCGCTGCCGTCGCTCATGATCAGCCGCACCCCGTCGAAGCACAGGCCCCATCCTTCGCCCGAGTACTCCACACGGCGCAGCTCGTCCAGCGTCTCCCGGTCTCGCTCCAGCGCAACCCCTTCCTGCCAGGTGAGCTGCCAGATACGGTCACCCGTGACGGTGATGCCCTCACCGAAGAGCTCGGCCGGGAGCCGGGCTTCGCGGCGCACCTCGCCGGTGGCGAGATCGGTGGCGCGGAGCAGCGACGAACCGCGCATGCCGGTGCCTTCGTAGAGGGTGCCGGCGGCGAGTTCGAGGCCCTGAGTGAATGAGGAGCGGTCGTGCGGGAGCACGGAGATCACCTCCGCTCGGAGGTGTGGCAGGCTTCCCGCGTGCCCAACGCCCTGATCGGTTTGCTCGCGGTCGTCCTGGCCGTCGTGTTGCGCTGGTACCTGCGGCGTGCACGCCACCAACCCCAGCCCGATGGCGAGCACCCAGCCGCACAACACACGTCGAGTCGGGAGGAGTCGCACCCCGAAAGCTTGACACGGGCGGCGGCAGCGACGACCACGTACGGCACAATCGAGCATGTGACGCCTATGCCTGCTCCGATGACCAGCCCAGGCGCGGATGCCCCGTTCGAGGACGTGGGGCAGCTCGCGCCCGTGCCGCCGAACCCGGAGCTCGCCGCCGCCGAGGACGTCGCGCGAGCTGCGGCGGAGGACGAGGCGCGGCCCGGGGACGACCCGATCGGCTCGCCGGTGCTGACCCTGGACACCGAGGCCGGTGCCTCGGTGGGGGCGCACGTCGGGATCGAAGCCGAGGGCCCGCACGCGGTCACGCACTACTTCGAGTCGAACTACCCGGGTTACGTCGGGTGGCGCTGGGCGGTCACGGTCGCCAGCGTCGGCCCGGGCGAGCCGGTGACGGTCAGCGAGGTCGTGCTGCTGCCCGGTCCGAGCGCGTTGACCGCGCCGGAATGGGTGCCGTGGAACCAGCGGGTGCGCCCCGGCGATCTCGGCGCGGGTGACCTGCTGCCGACCACCGCGGACGACCCGCGGCTGGCGCCCGGCTACCTGACCAGCGACGACCCCGCGGTCGAGGAGGTCGCCCACGAGGTCGGCCTGGGCCGCAAGCGGGTGCTCAGCCTGGAGGGCCGGCTGGAGGCCGCCGACCGCTGGCACAACGGCGAGTTCGGGCCGCGCGCCGACATCGCCAAGCTGGCCCCGGGGGCCTGCGGCACCTGCGGTTTCTTCCTGAAGCTGGCGGGTTCGATGGGCGGCGCGTTCGGCGTCTGCGCCAACGAGCTCGCGCCCGCCGACGGTCGCGTGGTCAGCGTCGAGTTCGGTTGCGGCGCGCATTCGGAGGTCGAGGTGGACACCTCGTCGACGGTGCCGGTGGCCGAGGTCGTCTACGACGACGCCACCCTGGACTTCGAGCCGCGCGGGTGAGCGGAACGGACCCGTTCGGTACGGCCGAGCTTCGGCGGGCCGTGCTGCAGTCCTGGGAGTCTTCGCCGACCCGGTTCCGCGAGGACGCCAACGCCGAGGAAGACCTCAGGCTCGGCGGCTACCGCGACCGGCTGCTGGTCGAGCTGGCGCAGAACGCCGCGGACGCGGCGGGCGCCGACGGCGTGCTGCGCGTTGAGCTCGTCGGCCGTGAGCTGCGGGTCGCGAACACCGGGTCGCCGCTGACCGCGACCGGCGTGGCGGGCCTGGCTTCGCTGCGCGCGTCGGCCAAGCGCGAGGGCGCCTCGGTCGGCCGGTTCGGCGTCGGGTTCGCCGCGGTGCTGGCGGTGTCCGACGAGCCGCAGATCCTGTCGACGTCCGGCGGCGTTGCGTTCTCCGCCGAGCGGACCAGGGAAGCGGCGGCGGAGCTGCCGGGCCCGGCGGAGGAGCTGGCGGCGCGGGAAGGCGCGGTGCCGGTGCTGCGGCTGCCGTGGGCGGTCGCCGACGAGCCGCCCGCGGGCTTCGACACCGAGGTGCGGCTTCCGCTGCGCCCCGACGTGGTCACGGACGCGCTGATGGCGGCGTTCACCGACCAGGCTGCTGATCTGCTGATCGCCCTGCCCGCGCTGACCGAGATCCGGATCGGCGAGAAGACTTGGCGGCGCGTGGACGAAGGCGCCGACCGGCTGGTCGTGCACGGCCCGACCCGCAGCGACCGGTGGCTCGTGCACCGCGCGACGGGCACGTTGAGCGAGACGGCGCTGGCCGGCCTGGGCGTCGAAGCCCGGCACGCCACGGAGTGGCGCGTGACCTGGGCGGTGCCGCTGGACGAGGACGGCACGCCGATCCCGCTGGCCGAAGACGTGCTGCACGCGCCGACACCGACCGAGGAGCGGCTGTCGCTGCCTGCCCGGTTGCTGGCGAGCGTGCCGGTGGAGCCGGACCGGCGGCGGGCGGCGGCGTCGGCCGCCACGGACGCGGTGCTGACGTTCGCCGCCGAGTGCTATCCCGGGCTGGTCGGCAAGATCGCCGTGGATCACCGGACGGCGCTGGTGCCGCTGCCGGGCTTCCCGCTGTCCGATGTGGACGACAAGCTGCGGCAGGGCGTGAACGACCGGCTGCGGGTCGCGGCGTGGCTGCCCGCGGCGAACGGGAACCTGGTGGCGCCGCTGGAATCCCGGGTCCTCGAATACATCTCGCCGGAGCTCGCCGAGCTGCTCAAGGACGTGATCCCGGGCCTGCTCACGGCGGAGCTGGCGGATGCCCGGCACCGCAGGTCGCTGCACGTGCTGGAGGTCCGGCGGCTCGCCGCGGCGGAGATCGTCGACGCGGTCACCGGCCTGCAGCGCCCGCCGCAGTGGTGGTACAGCTTCTACGACGCGCTGGTCCCGATCGAGAGCGCCGATCCCGTGGCGCGCGAGGAGTTCTCCGCGCTGCCGGTGCCGCTGGCGGACGGCCGCACGGTGACGGGTGTGCGGGATGTCCTGCTCAGCCACCGGGACGCGGACCCGGACCCGGCGGCTCTGCTGTCCACTCTGGACATCTCGGGCCTGCGCATCGCGCACCCCGAAGCGACGCATCCGCTGCTGGAGAAGCTCGGCGCGCACCCGGCCGGCCCGGCGGAGTTGCTCGACGCTCCGTCGCTGGAGGAGGCGGTGCGCAGCAGCGTCTCCGACGCGCGAGCCGGAGCGGACGTGCGGCCGTTGGCGGAGGCGGTGTTGCGGCTGGTCGCGAGCGCGCAGCCGCGCGACTGGCTGGGCGCGCTGGCGCTGCCGGACGCGAACGGCGACTTCCGCCGCGCGGACGAACTCCTGCTGCCCGATGCGGCGCTGCTGGAGGTCATCGACGCCGAGTACATCGGTGCGGACGGGCCGCTCGCGGTGCTGGACGAGGCATTCGCCGCCGACCGGCCCGCGAATCTGCTGCGGGCGATCGGCGTGCTGGACGACTTCGCGGTGCACGTCGAGGAAGACCCGGTCGAAGCGGACGACGACTTCCCGGACTCGCGCCACTGGTGGGCGGAGCAGGAATCCGCGCAGCCCGAGAACTGGCCGCCGGCCAGGTTCGCGGGAATCCGGGACCTGGACCTGGTTGCGGACGACGCCTGGCCGGCGGCGATCCGCCTGCTGGTGCGGAACCCGGAAACCCTGCGCGCCCTGCGCGAACCCAACAGCTACTCGGCCTGGTGGATCGCGCGCTACGCACTGCTGGGAGGTCAGCCGCCACGGCACTGGCGCCTCACGGGCGCTGCGGAGCTGGCGGGCCTCTTCGACGCGGTGCCCGACGTCGGCCTCGACGACGAGCAGCTGAGGATCACGGGCGTGCGCAGCGAGCTCGTCATCGACGATTCCGACGACGCTGCGGACCTGCTGGAACGCCTCGGCGACCCGGATCGCCCCGTGCGCGCCGGAACTGCGCTGCGCGCGCACCAAGCGCTGGCGGACGCGGTCGCGTCGGGTGTCGTGGACCCGGCCGAGATCGACCTCCCGGAGATGGTGCGCTCGGTGTCGGGCGCGGTCGTCAGCACCGGGCGAGCGGTGGTCCTCGACGAGCCGTGGATGCTGGGCGTGCTGGAAGCGCCGCTGGTGATCGCGGGCGGCAGCCCGGACCAGTTCGACGCGGAATCCCTGGCGGAACTCCTGGATCTGCCGCTGGCATCGGAAGAGAACACGATGCAGGTGGCGGACGAGGGCCGCGCCCAGAGCTGGCCGGAGGTGGCGCGCGTCCCGGCGGCGTGCGAGCTGCTGGGCATCACGGTGCCGACCGGCGAGGTCAGGCTCCACGACACGCTGCGAGTCCGGTCGTCGGCGGGGGAGCAGCGGGTGCACTGGTGGGTCGACAGGACGGGGAAGGTCCACGCGGAGCGAACCCCGGACGGCCTGGCCCGAGCCCTGGCCTGGGCATCGGGGTCCTGGCACGAGAGGTTCGCCCTAACGGCCCTGCTGGCTGACCCGGAAGCGGCAACCCTCCTGCGCTGAACGCTTCACCCGAAGCGCTCAGCCTTGACGGCGGCTAAGAAAACACCCCAAGCCTGCGGCCGAAGGGCCAAGGTCCCACCATCCCGATCCTTGGTGTCCCGAACCCCGACGACATCAGGACCTGCGCCGACCTCAACGCAGTTGCTCTCTACTCCGCTGTAGCTGGACTTTCGCCACTCAAAGATCATCTCCATCGTGCCCTTCCAACGCGTTCGCGCATGCCAAGACGAGGTCTGCAGAGTCTGCGGGGCTCAAAGCTGCTTTCTCAACAGTAGATGCGGCTTCGAGGTAGAGGAAGGTGTCCGCGGGGTCGTCGATGAAGACTCCGGAGCGGCGATGCTCCAGATGAACTATCGGTCGCTGCCGTTGGAACTCCAGGATCAGATTGCTGCCGTTCATCCCGTGGTGCTCACCTGCGGCGAAGGGGACGACCTGGACGGTGATGTGTGGCCGTTCGCTCATGCGCACTACCTGGCGGAGCTGTTCTGCCATCACGGGGCTTCCGCCCACTGGGCGATGAAGTATCGACTCATCGATGAGAGCGTGCAGCGCGACTGGCTTTGACCGCGACAAGATACTCTGTCGGCCAAGCCGCAGCGAAACACGTGACTCCACTTCGCTTTCGGACAGTCCGCCGTTGCGGATGACCGCTCGCGCGTAGTCGGCCGTTTGCAGCAGCCCAGGGACGAACCCCAGCGAAACATCCGTGATCTTGACGGCGGAGCGCTCGAATTCGAGTAGCGAAGCCAGCTGAGACGGCAGCCCGCTGTAGCCGATCTCCCACCAGTTCGGCTGGTGGGCATCATGTGCGAGTTCCAGCAAGCGCTTTCGTTCATCGCCTTTGATGCCAAGGGTTCCCAGGATGATAGCTATCTCAGTGTCGGTTGGAACCTTGTCTCCCGATTCGATCCGCCCGAACGTTGCGCGCGACCAGCCGCAGAGGTCGGCCAATTCTTCAAGGCGCAGGCCAGCATTCTTGCGAAGGTTCCGTACTTCGGCGCCGAGTCCGCGAGAACGTGCAGTTGTCATATGCCCACGCTATTGCAAACCTTGAGACTGGGCTATTACACAATTCGGTGAACAAGATTGCTTGGGTTCTTTTGGGACGGTCTCATTGACACCAGGCACCCGGAAGGAAATCCCATGTCCGACTACTTGACCTACGTCTGGCGCCCGGTCACGGGAGGCCGCCACGCTTTCCCCATCACAGCAACGAAAACCCCTGCAGATGTACCGGTGGCGGCGTTCTGCGGAGCAGAAGCGGACGCAGCAGAGCTGCACGATCGCTCCGAAGTGGACTGGATCCGCGAAAACACCTGCATGCACTGCTGGCGCATCCTCGCCGCCCGCCCCTGACACGTCCGGGTGGAGGTGGCGTTTTCGCGCGAAACCGGCGCCGCCACGCACGCGAAACGCCGGTT
>NZ_JBWKKH010000010.1:28576-55863 GCF_056431645.1 Saccharopolyspora sp. NPDC045839 | reverse complement strand
TGGGTGTGGTGATTATTGTGCCCGCGACGTCCACTGACAACCCACGTCCTCCCTCCCCCCCCCCCCCCACCCCCCCCCACCTCCCAAGCCAGGAAAGGAACCGATCTCATGTTCTGGATTCAGCTCAGCACATTCATTCTGTTCAACTTGTTGATCCTCGCGATGCTCACCACTCAGATCCCCGCACGGGCGATCGCCTTCGCGACAACGGGGCAGCACGCGGGAGGCGGCGAAGGCGCTTACACGGTGTGGCATCTCATCGCCGACATCGAAGCCGAAACCCGCGAAGCAGCAGACGAGCGCGGGCCGGAACACGAACATCCACGCATACCACCGGAATTCCCCACCACCGACCCCGACGAACCCACCGGGCGGCACCACCTGCGCACCTAGAACGCTCGTGAGTGGTTTGGGCCGCTATGCAGTCCAAACCACTCACGAGACCCGAGCAGGGCCGGTGCGGAGACCTCCCCCAACCCCCACCCGCACCGGCCCACCCCGGTGACCGGGCGCGATGCCCCCGAACCCACGCGCCCGGTCACCGGCCAAACCCTGCGGCTCAAGGAGAACGCGATGACGCGATCGGCCGAGAACGGCCCCGAAGGGCGAGTCGGATACTGGGCCGCCTTCGGCTACCAGAACCACGTGATCCCGGTCGAAGACCCACGCCGCGAAGGCCGAGACCTGATCGCGCTCTGCGGCGTGATGACAGCTCCCGAAGACGTCACCACCCGAGACGGCCGTCCGACCTGCTCCGTCTGCGCAATCGGAGTCCGAAGTGGACGAATAGACGTGCGGCCGTGACGTTCGGTCGAAGGTCGCATTTCCGGCATCGCGGTCGGGCATAATGCCGTCTGGCCTGATGGCAGGCCGTTTTGGGGGAGCGCTCCGAGTTCTGCGTGAGCGCGTTCATGCCGAGGGGAGCATGTCGAAGTGACTCATCGAGGCTGGCCGGGAAACCAAGGCCCGCAGCCCTATCCACAGCAGCCGTACCCGCCGCAGTACCCGGCGATGCCGCCCAAAAAGCGCCGGACGTGGGTGCCGTTCCTGATCATCGGGCTCGTCGTCGTCCTGGTCGGCGGCGGTGTGGCCGGATGGCTCGCACTGCGCGCCAGGTACGGCCCGAGGGATGCGGACCAGCGGCAGGCGGCGACGCTGCTCTGGAAAGAGAGCCCGACGATGGACGAGAAGCCGTTCAACAGCTGGGCTTCCGACGGCATCGTCGCGGTGATGCACGAAGACTGGCTCGACGCGTTCCACGCCGACTCCGGCGAAGACGCCTGGGGCATGGAACCGCCGTTGCGGGCCGGGGACGATGCCAAGCTGAGCCGGTTCTGCGGCATGAGCCACGAGGTCAAGAACGGCCTCGGCGTGGTCGCCTACGGCCCGTACAAGAAGGATTGGTACGGCGGCACCGGCTGCTCGACGATCGCCGTCATCGACGTCAAGACCGGCGCTGTCAAGCGGCAGTTCGACATGCCGATCGTCGAGAACAGGAGCACCACGAACTTCACCGATCCGGAGATCGTCGGCGATGTGGTGGTCTTCGCGCTGCACGACACCGTGTTCGGGATGAGCTTGACCAGCGGTAACGAGATCTGGCGGCACGACAGGGAAGTGCACCGGGGCTGCCGGGTGCTGGGCCCGGCCATCAGCGAACGCACCGTGGCGGTCCCGCTCGACTGCACCACCGACGGCCCCGCCCAGGAGCTCCTCCTGCTGGACCCGGCCACCGGCGCGGAGCGCGGGCGGGCGACGTACGAATCGCAGAGCCCGGTCGGGGTGGTCTCCGCCGACCCGCCCGTCATCGAGATCGCGACGAGCGACGACTTCCAGGCCCCGCGAACGCTGCTGGTCTTCGACGAGGCGGGGCGTCAGGTGACCACCATTCCGGAAGAGGTTCCCGCAGGGCGGCTGAACATCGCGTCGATCAACAGCCACGTCGACAGCCAATCGCGCAAGATGTACCGCGCCTTCATCGCCGACGGGATGCTCATCGCGTCGACGGTTAGCACGGCCGTCAACGCATACCGCGAAACCAACAAGATTGTGGCAGTCGATCTGAAGACCGGCGAGCAACGTTGGGCTGCAGAGCTCGGGCCGAAGATCACTGGCATGCCGTTCGCGGTTACGGGCAACAGCGTGCTCGTGATCAATCAGCACACGCACGAGAATCCGTCGCAGGTGTTCGAGATCCCGCTCAACGGAGGGAGTCCCAAACCGATCAGCGGCCTGTTCCCGGATCTGGGCACATTGATCGACAATTACAACCTGCACTGGGACGAGGGCACGGTTTACGGCATCTACATGGGCCCTGGGACGACTGCAACGCAGATCTTCGGCGTGCGGTAGCACCTAAAAGCGCTGGCCGCGCACCGGAATCGGTGCGCGGCCAGTTCGCTTTCGGTCGACCTCAGCGGGTGGTGATCACTCGCCGAAGACCGGTGGGGCGACCTTGGGCAGGCCCAGGTCGTCCCAGGCCTCGTCCGTGTCGACCCAGTACTTGTCCTCGTGCTCCAGGTCTTCCTCGCCCTGCTTGCCCTGGCCACGACCAGCACCACCAGCGCCCATGCCGCCGGCGCCACCACGACCGGCCGCACCAGCAGCGCCACCGGCACCAGCACCGGAACCGCCGCCGAGACCGCCGAGTCCGGCGCGCCCACCGGCACCCAGGCCCGCGCCGCGGCCGCCGGCGCCACCGGCGCCGAGCCCACGACCACCACCGGCACCCGCACCACCGGCACCGCCGCCGGGCGGCATCATGCCGATGCCGCCACCGCCCATGTTCGGGCCCGTGCCGACGTTGGGACCGGGGTTGGCGGGCAGGCCGGGACCGTTGGTGACGGGCGGCGAGGACCACTGCGACGTGTTCTGCGACGGGGTCGTGTAACCGTCGCCGGGGCCACCAGTGCCACCGGTGCCGCCGCTACCGCTGCCGCCGCCGAGGCTGCCACCCCAGCTGCCGCCACCGCCGCCACCACCAGGACCGCCGCCGGGAATCCCAGAACCGTTGGGAATGCTGCCAACGGTCGGGTTCGTCCCGGTGCTACCGGAGCCCTGGTCGTACGCCATCTCCGGAGCCTTCGGGTAGAAGGCCAGGTTCTGCGAGACGTTCGTGGTGCTGTTGCTGTAGTTGTCGTAGTGCTGCTTGGCTTCCTGAGCCTTCTCGGTGGCCTCGCGCTCCTGCTTCTGCAGGTCGGTCTCGCCACCGACCAGCCAAGCGCCGCCCTTCTCGAGCATGTTGTCGGTCGCGTCGACCTTCACCGGCTCAGGCATGCTGTGCTTGACCTTGCCGAAGTTCTGGACCTGCTGCTCAGCAGCGTCACCGACCGACGTCGAAACGTCCTTGGCGTCGCGGATGTAGTCAGTCATCGGGCTGAGCTTGTTGCCATGTTCTTCGGCTGCTTGGCCGGTCCAGGCAAGGCCCGCCTTGGTGTTGGCCGTGTCGAGGTCACTGGCAACCCGGTCAAACAGGTCGGCGATCTCGCCCTTCCAGCCGCGGACGGACTCGGCCAGATCGTTGGTGCCTTTGCCGCCCTGGATCTGCTGGTACTTCTCCGGGTGGTTGAAGCCCACCTTCTGCATGATCTCGTCCGTGTTACCACGGTCCGAATCACGCGTGAGCAGGTAACCGCCGACGAGGATCGGTAAAACCATGATCACACCCCCTTGTAAGTAATGGTCGTGGTATGCACGAACGCGATCAAGCGTTCGGAATGTTCTTCAGGACTTCGCTGGAGACCTTCTCGGCGTAGCCGCACGGGTCTTTCATCTCGGGCGAGTCGCCGCCGCGGAGGCTGAAATTGACTTCAATCGACTGGTCGTCGGCGACAGCCAGCTCGACGCGGCACAGAGTGCTCTGCTCATCGACGCGCGCGCCTTGGTAGCCATCAACCTGCGTCGGTTTGAAGTTGTCGCTCGAATCGGCGCCTTCCATGATCTTCGCCAGGCCGCCGACCTTGGTGTTGATCGCGATGTTGATCGCGAAGGCATCATTGCGGATGAAGCATTGAGTCTCTCCGTACTCGGATGTGCTCTGCTCCGTCTTGCCCTCGCCCTCGGCGCCCAGCTGCGACAGCTGGTCCTTAGTGATCAACTGGCAAGCATCCGTGGTGGACTTGAGGTTCTTCGGGTTCTCGACCTTCGGCACCGCCGACGTAGGGGCCGTTGTCGGCTCGGGTGCGGCCGATGTCTGCTCACTACCCGACCCTCCGGGGGAACACGCCGATACCCCCAGAACGGCGAGAAGTGACAAGGCGGTCAATGCTGCGCGGCGTTGCACGTGAGATCGTCCTTAAACCTGGCGAATACGGGAGTCTTCGTCGATGTTCTGGTAGTCGCGCGATGCGGCTTCGAGCTGCTCGATCTGCACCTGCAGGCGCTTCTTGGCGTCGTCGACGGCCCACGAGAGGCAACCTTCGTTGTGCCCTGCCATGTCGCCCAGCGCGGAGGAGAGTCGGTCGCTCACCTCGTCGTCACCAGGAGGCGCGATTTTCTGCAGCTGCTGCGCCTTGAACAGGATCTGGTCGAGCTTGTCCTGCGCGTCCTTGTATGCCGTGAGCAGGGCTGGAATCTGCTCGATGTCGACCTGGAACGCCGCCGCCGATGCGGTGCCGCCCGAGTTGATCGCGGTGTGGATCGTCGCAGACCGCGCGGCCTTCTGCCCCGCCGTGACGACAGCGTTGCCGATCCCGTCGAAGAATGACACCTCTCACTACCCCCTTTGTCCCCTGAATCAGGTACACGTCGCGCTTAGCTTGCCAGGTCTCTGCCCGTTCGTGCACAGGTGTGACGCTGCTTCGCGCGGATCGGTTCCCAACTCGTTGTCGGATTGGTCCTTTTGGCGGAGTGACGTTGGTCGTTACCAGGCCGCTTCGCGCTGGGTCTTCGTCGTCAGCTCGCCGAGCACCCGGGTGAACGTGCTCATGTCCGCCCCCGCGAACATCCGCTGGGTGCCGCTGTTGTAGACCGCCGTGCGGCCCTGCTGCAGGTCGATGATCCGCAGCGTCTGGTCTCCCCGGCGCTCGCGGCGTCGGTCGTCCCAGATCGTGACGCCCGCTTCGCCGAGGCCCAGTCGCGGGCCTTCGAGTAGCTGCGTCATCTTCCGGAAGCTCGCCACGTTCACGCCGCGCGCTCGCAGGCTCTGCTCGATCGCCTGCGGGTCTTCGTCCCCGCGGCGGCGCACGTCGGCCATGGCCGCGCGCATCTCCGCCAGGTCCACGCTCAGCGCCGGGCGGATGCGGGCCGGCGGGTGTTCCGGGAGCACCGACACCAGCGATGGGATCAGGTCGTTCGGGTGCACCGGTTCCAGGATGATCCGGTCGCCGTCGACGACCGTGCGCACCGCCGTCTTGTTCGCCTTCGACACCGCGGCGCGCAGTTCGCTGCCCTTCTGCGAGGAGAACCGCAGGTCGTATTCGACCGTCACGTGCGCGTAGATGCCGAGCAGCTCCATGACCCGGTCGTTCACGCCGCTCGGGCTGATCAGGCCGCGATCGCGGACCCGCTGCTCCGCCGCCTCGAACTCGCGAGGCATGTCTTTCACGGTCGTCCCGTAGTTGCTGTACGACGCGATCATCGGGATCCGGCTGAGATCGGCGCGTTCGGCCAGGATCGCGAATTCGAGTCGGTCGACGTCGAGCTTGGGCACTGGTGCTGCGCTCCCGCGTTAGGGCATCGGAACTTGATGTCGACTGTGCAGACTAACTGGTCGCGGGGCTGTTCGGAGCAGAATTGGGCAGGCTCAGCCGTCGAGTCCGGACAGGCCCTTCCAGGCGCCCCGGGAACCGCGGCGCGCCGCCGAGCGCTGCCAGCGGAACACGCCGTAGCCGATGATGCCGAGCACGCCCCCGGCCAGGCAGGTCCAGAACTGGATGCCGGCCCAGTCGCGGATGCCGAAAAGCACCACTCCGGCGAACCACAGGGCCGTGCCGAACAGCACCACCGGGGTGGGGTCCGCGAGCCGCCGCGGCAGCGGCGGAACCGGCCGGTGACCCGGCGCCGAGGGGGTGGATTCGCTGTCCTGTGCCACGTCAGGCAGGCTACTCCCGGTAATGAACGCGCGCGCAGGCGCGGTGATCGGGAAGTACTGATGGTGGATCGAGACGTTTCCAAGAAGTCGCTGCTGGACCGGTATTTCAAGATCACCGACCGCGGGTCCAGCGTCGGGCGGGAAGTTCGCGGCGGCGTGGTCACGTTCGTCACGGTCGCCTACATCATCGTGCTGAACCCGCTGATCCTCGGCAGTTCCTCTCCCGACGACGCCGGTGCCAAGCGCGACGTGCTCGGCAACATCCTGCCGGTTTCGCAGGTCGCGGCGACCACCGCGCTGGTCGCGGGCGTGATGACGATCCTGTTCGGACTGATCGCCAACTACCCGTTCGCGATCGCCGCCGGGCTCGGCATCAACACGCTGCTGGCCGTGACCATCGCGCCGCAGGTCACCTGGCCCGAGGCGATGGGTCTGGTGGTGGTGGACGGCATCATCATCCTGATCCTGGTCGCCACCGGGTTCCGGACCGCGGTGTTCAACGCGGTGCCGCCCGAGCTCAAGGCCGCGATCGCGGTCGGCGTCGGCGTGTTCATCACCTTCGTCGGCCTGGTCGACGCCGGTTTCGTGCGGCGCCTGCCGGATGCCGCCAACACGACCGTGCCGGTCGGGCTGGGCATCGAGGGCTCGATCGCCTCGTGGCCGACCGCGGTGTTCGTGTTCGGGCTGGTGCTCACCTCGGTGTTGGTGGCGCGCAAGGTGCGGGGCGCGATCCTGATCAGCGTGGCCGTCACCACGGTGCTGTCGATCGTGATCGAGTCGATCTTCTCCGCGGGCCCGTCGAAGGGCGTCAACCCCTACGGCTGGAACCTCGGCTACCCGGCGGTGCCGGAGCAGGTCATCGGCCTGCCGGACCTGTCGCTGGTCGGTGACATCTCCTTCGGCGCGTGGACGCGGCTGCCGGCGCTGGCCGCGGCGATGCTGGTGTTCACGCTGGTGCTGGCGAACTTCTTCGACGCCATGGGCACCATGACCGGCCTCGGCAAGGAGGGCGGGCTCGCCGACAAGGACGGCAACCTGCCGGGCATCGGCAAGGCGCTGGCCGTCGAGGGCGTCGGCGCGGTCGCCGGCGGGCTGGGTTCGGCGAGCTCCAACACCGTGTTCGTGGAGTCCGCGTCCGGTATCGCGGAGGGGGCGCGCACCGGTCTGGCGAACGTGATCACCGGCCTGCTGTTCCTGGCGGCGATGTTCTTCACCCCGCTCTACCAGATCATCCCGGTGGAGGCGGCGGCTCCGGCGCTGGTGGTGGTCGGGGCGATGATGCTCACCCAGATCCGGCAGATCGACCTGTCCGACTTCAGCATCGCGCTGCCCGCGTTCCTGACGATCGTGGTCATGCCGTTCACGTACTCGATCGCCAACGGCATCGGCGCGGGCTTCATCAGCTACGTGCTGCTGAGGGTCTTCACCGGCCGCATCCGCACCGTGCACCCGCTGATGTGGGTCGTGTCGGCGGCGTTCGTGCTCTACTTCTGCTCCGGCCCGCTGCACGTGCTCTTCGGCATCTGATCCGCCTCGGCGTTTGCGCAGGTGATCGGCCGTGTGCGCTTTGTGTCGCCATAGCAGCCATAACAGCACAAAGTGCACACGGGCCTCGCCGGGCGTGACGGGGCTTTGGGCCGTTCGGAGCAGTGCGTCGATTGGGTTGCGATTCCGGGTGCGGGGTCGCCTGCTGGCTATGGTGGACGGCCACTGATCAGGCCTGATCAGTTTGTCCGATTCCCCGAGATAGTTTGGTAGACTAACGACGTGTCCGATATCGCGGAGCGCGAGCGCACCCTGGCGAGTCGGCTGCGGCTCGCCGTCGTCCGCCTGAACCGGCGGCTGCGCGCGCAGAGCACCGACTCGAAGATCACGCTGTCCCAGCTGTCGGCGCTGTCCTGTCTGCACAAGGCCGGCGCGTTGACGCCCGGCGAGCTGGCGGCCCGGGAAGGCGTCCAGCCGCCGTCGATGACCAGGGTGATCTCCGCCCTGGAAGACGCCGGGCTGGTCGCACGTCGGCCGCACCCCACCGACGGCCGGCAGGCCATCGTGGAGCTGACCGAGGCGGGCCAGGCCCGCATAGAGGAAGAGGTCTCGATCCGGGAGCGCTGGCTGGACCAGCAGCTCGCGGACCTGACCGAGGAAGACCGCCGCGTGCTGTTCCAGGCGGCGGAGATCATCGACCGGTTGGCCGGCCGATGACCGGAGTCCGGTGAGAGGCGGTACGCACGAGCGTGGTTGACCGATCTGCGGCACGCACGGGAACCGACCCGAGCGGAGATCCGGCCAACCGCGAACCACCGTCCACATCGGACCGCTCCGGCGGCATGTTCCGCTCGCTGCGGGAGCGCAACTACCGCTACTACGCCTCCGGCCAGGTCGTTTCCCTGACCGGCACGTGGATGCAGCGCGCCGCGCAGGACTGGCTGGTGCTGGAACTCTCCGGCGGCAGCCCGGCCGCGCTGGGCGTGGCGGTCGCCCTGCAGTTCGCCCCGACCCTGCTGCTGACGCTGTGGGCGGGCGTCATCGCCGACCGCTTCGACAAGCGGCGAATGCTCGTCGCCACCCAGAGCGCGCTCGGCGTCTGCGGCCTCGTGCTGGGGCTGCTCGACGTCACCGGTGTCGTGCTGCTCTGGCACGTCTACCTGCTGTGCTTCGTGCTCGGCTGCTTCGCCGCTGTCGACGCGCCGGTGCGGCAGTCCTTCGTCGTCGAGATGGTCGGGCCCCGGCAGCTCACCAACGCCGTCGCGCTGAACTCGATGACGTTCAACCTGGCGCGCATCGTCGGCCCGGCCATCGCCGGGGTGCTGATCACCGCGATCGGCACCGGCTGGGTGTTCCTGCTCAACGGGTTGAGCTCGGTCGCCGTGGTCGCCGGGCTGGCGCTGATGGACGCGACGGCGCTGCACCGGGCCAAGCCGCCACCGAAGGAACGCGGCCAGCTGCGCGCCGGGCTGCGCTACGTGCGCGGGCGGCCGGACCTGCTCGTGGTGATGGTGCTGGTGTTCTTCGTCGGCACGTTCGGGATGAACTTCGAGAGCTCCTTCGCCGTGATCGCGCGCAACGTCTTCGGGCGCGAAGCCGACGGCTACGGCCTGCTGATCACCATGCTCGCGGTCGGCACGCTGACCGGGGCGTCGCTGGCGGCCCGGCGCAGCGGCCGCGGGGTGCCGAGGCTGCGGCTGATGCTGCTGGGCGCCGGCGTTTTCGGCGTGCTGGAGGCCGTGGCGGCGCTGATGCCGACCTACGAGCTGTTCGCGGCGTCGCTGGTGCCGGTCGGGATCGCTGTGATGACGTTCACCACGAGCGCGAACGCGACCGTCCAGCTGGCCGTGGAGCCGACCATGCGCGGCCGGGTCATGGGCCTCTACATGCTGCTGTTCCTGGGCGGAAAGCCGCTGGGCGGGCTGGCTTCGGGATGGCTCGCCGAGGTGCTCGGGCCGCGCTGGCCGATCCTGCTGGGCGGGCTGGCGTCGCTGGCCGCCGCGCTCGGCGGCGTCGCGGTGCTGGCCTGGCGGCGGCGAACGGGGTTGCCCAAGTCGAAAGGTTAGGCTAACCTAAAACACGTCCGCTTCGTGGTGGGAGCGGTAGTCAGTTCGGGAACAGATCGGGCCCCGGTCTCCTGCGGGAGGCCGGGGCCCGGTCGTATCCAGGCCCGGAAAAGGACTTCGGGGCCCTCCCGGAGGAAGGCCCCGAAGTTTCGGCAGTGGGCTTGTCGGAGCACTCACCGCCGAGTGGTGGGGCCGTGAGTGTTTTGTGCTGCTATGGCGACACAAAACACTCACGGCTTCTGACCAGCGAGAACCGAAGGCGCGGTGGTTCTGCCTGTCAGGCGGTGGGAAGGCGGAGGCCGTTGTAGCCGGCGCGGGCGTCGGCGAAGCGCTTGGAGACCTCGTCCCAGTTGACGACGTTCCACAGGTGCTTGACGTAGTCCGCCTTCACGTTGCGGTACTGCAGGTAGTACGCGTGCTCCCAGATGTCGAACACCAGCAGCGGCGTCGTCGCGATCGACAGGTTCGAGTGGTGATCGCGCAGCTGCTGGGTGATCAGCCGCTGACCGACCGGATCCCAGGCCAGCACGCCCCAGCCGTTGCCCTGGATCGTCGTCGACACCGCCTCCAGCTGGGCGCGGAACTTGTCGAACGAGCCGAAGTCCTCGTCGATGGCAGCCGCCAGCTCGCCGGTGGGCTTGTCCCCGCCGTTGGGGGAGAGGATCTTCCACCACACCAGGTGCAGCGAGTGCCCCGCCAGGTTGAACGCCAGCGTGGTCTCCAGCCCCACGATGGAGGAGAAGTCACCCTTCTCCCGCGCCTCGGCGATCTTGTCCACCGTGTCGTTGGCGCCCTTGACGTACGCCGCGTGGTGCTTGCTGTGGTGCAACTCGTTGATCTCACCGGCGATCGCCGGCTCCAACGCCGCGTAGTCGTAATCCAACTCCGGCAACACGTACTGCTGCGCCATTGAGCGTCTCCCTTCGCTATCGACAGACTCTAGCTACTGCCACCCTATGGCAACTAAGCCGGATGGAGGCGTTGATCTCATCTGTCGGGCGAGTCCCCGCTGCGACCGCGATGAGCAGCGAAGACGTTGCGGCGTCGGGGGAAATTGCCCGGTTGACCCGGTTCGGCGCGTGGGGCAGCATCCTCGGCAGGCCCTGCGAGCGGGGGAAGCCGGTCGAAGTCCGGCGCTGACCCGCAACGGTAGGCCGCGCGATGCGCGGCGAGCCCGATCACCTGTTCGCGAGGGATGGCTCCAACGACCGCCGTGGTCTGCGGTCGGGGTCAGGGACTCGCGGCCGCCCGCGCGGCCCCGGCTTCGGCGCAGGCTCGCTCGCCCTGGAAGGCAAGATGCGCCGCTTATTCGTCCTGGTCCTAGTCGCGTTGTCCCTCGCGGGCTGCGCCAATGCCGAGTCGCAGGCCGACGGGTTGCGCGTCGAGAACTGCGGCAGCACCGAGGTGTTCCCCGAACCGCCGAAGCGCGTGGTGAGCCTCAACCAGCACGCCACCGAGATCCTGCTGGCGCTCGGCCTGGGCGATCGGCTGGTCGGCACGGCCTACCCGGACGATCTCGCGCCGCCGGCGTCGGTGGCCGCCGCGTACGCCGGGGTGCCGCTGCTCGCCGACCAGTACCCGTCCTACGAGCGCATCCTCGAAACCGAGCCCGACCTGGTCGTCGGCGGCTACGGCAGCGCCTTCGACGACACGGAGGGCCGGAGCAGGAAGACGTTCGAGGACAACGGCATCCGCACGCTGCTGCTCTCCGAGTCCTGCGCCGCGAGCCCGGCCGGGATGGACACGCTGCTGTCGGACATCGCGATGTTCGGTGAGGTGCTGGGCCTGCAGGAGAACGCGCGGCAGGTCGCGGCCGGGATCGAGCAGCGGGTGCGCGCGGTCGAGGAGCGCTTGGCCGGCGCGGAGCCGGTCGACGTCTTCGTCTACGACTCCGGCGAGCAGGCCGCCTTCACGCTCGGCGGCAACGGCGTCGGGCACGATGCGCTGCGCCGGGCCGGTGGTCGCAACGTCTTCGGCGACGTGCCGGAGGTTTTCGCCGACGTCAGCTGGGAGCAGGTGGCGGCGCGGGCCCCGCGGGCGATCGTGCTCGTCGACTACCTGGCCGCTCCGGTGCAGAACAAGCAGGCGTACCTGACCGGGCATCCGCTCGCCTCGGGCACGCCCGCGGTCCGCGAGCAGCGGTTCAGCACGATCCCGCTCGTCGAGCTGACCGAGGGCATCCGGTTCCCCGACGCAGTCGAGCGGCTGGCCCGGGACCTGCACGGCGCATGAGGGCGCGGTTGGTGCTGGTGCACGCCGTGCTGCTGATCGCGCTGGTGGTGATCGGCGCGCTGGCCGTGTCGCTGGGCTCGGTCCGGTTGCCGCTGGACCAGGTCTGGCGGATCGTGCTGGAGCCGGTGGTGCCCTGGATCGACGCGGACTGGACGCGGGTGCGGGCCGCGATCGTGTGGGACTCGCGGATGCCGCGGGTGGTGACCGGCATCGTCGTCGGCGCGGCGCTCGCGCTCTCCGGCGCGATCGCGCAGCTGGTCACCGCGAACCCGATGGCCGACCCCTACCTGCTCGGGGTGTCCGAAGGCGCCGGCTTCGCGGCATCGGTGGTGATGGTGCTGGGCGTCGGCGCCGGGGCGCTGGGACTGCCGGTGGCCGCGTTCCTCGGCGGGCTGCTGGCGCTGGTCGTGGTGCTGGCCGTGGCCGGGCGCTCCGGATCGGTGACGACGCTGGTGCTCGGCGGGCTCGCGGTCGGCCAGGTGTCCTACGCGGCGACCTCGTTGGTGCTGCACGTCTTCGCGACCGGGGACCAGGCCAAGCAGGTGCTGTTCTGGATCACCGGCGGGCTCGGGGCCGCGCGCTGGGAGTCGCTGCCGGTACCCGCGGCGGTGCTGGTGATCGGGCTGATCGCGGCGGTGGCGGCGGGCCGCTGGATGAACGTGCTGCACGGCGGCGACGATGCGGCCGCCGCGCTCGGGCTCAACGCCCGGGCCTTCCGGGTGGCCTGCCTGGTCGGGATTTCGCTGCTGGCCGGGACCGCGGTAGCCGTGGCGGGCGGCATCGTGTTCGTCGGCCTGCTGGTGCCGCACGCGGCGACCTTCCTGGTCGGAGCCGAGGCGCGGCGGATGCTGCCGGTGTCGGCCCTGCTGGGCGCGGTGTTCCTGGTGCTGGCGGACCTGGTGGCGCGGCTGGTCATCGCGCCGTCCGAACTGCCGGTCGGGGTGCTCACCGCGATGGTGGGCGGGCCGCTGTTCCTGATCATGCTCCGGCGGCAGCGGAGGATCGCATGAGCGTGCGGGTGCGCGGAGCGCGCGTGGAGCTGGGCGGCCGGGCGGTGCTGTCCGATGTGGACGTCGAGGTGCGGGAGGGCGAGGTGTTCGGGCTGGTGGGCCCGAACGGCAGCGGCAAGACGACGTTGCTGCGCGCGCTGTACCGGGCGATCGAGCCGACGGCCGGAACCATCGAGGTGGCGGGGCGGACGAAGGCCGGGCGACGCGAGCTGGCCAGGATCCTCGCCGCGACGGTGCAGGAAACCGAGAACCGCGCGGCGTTGACCGTGCGCGAAGTGGTGACGCAGGGCCGGTTGCCGCACCTGGGGCTGCTGGAGCGGATGCGGGCGGCGGACCAGCGCATCGTCGACGAATCCCTGCGCGCCACCGGACTTCTGGACGCGGCGGAACGAGATGTGCGCACGTTGTCCGGCGGCGAGCGGCAGCGAGCGGCGATCGCGCGTGCGCTGGCGCAGCAGCCGCGGGTCCTCGTGCTCGACGAGCCGACGAACCACCTGGACCTGCGGCATCAGTACAGCATCCTCCGCCTCCTCCGCGACTTGGCGAGCGACGGCCTGACGGTCCTGATGACGCTGCACGACCTACGCCATGCGGCGGAGTTCTGCGACCGCATCGCGGTCCTCCACGAGGGCGAGGTCACCAGAGCGGGAACCCCGACCGAAGTCCTGGACGAGAACCTGCTCGCGAGGGTCTTCGGCATCCGGGCCCGCCTGGCCCACCACAACGGCCGCCCCACCCTCGACGTCGACGGAGCCCTCTGACGTGCAGCGTGACCGCCACCAGGAACGGCGCCGGTACCGGCTGGAGAGGAGCGTGCCACCCCAGCTGGTCGGGTCGCGTTCGGAGGAGTTCCCAATTTTAGGCAAAATCAGGAACCCGATTAGCGCGGGCGGATCGCGATTTTAGGCAAAATCGGGAACCTCAGCCCACCGGCCAGGTGTGGACCGGGTCTCCGTTGTCCGCCAGGTCGATGTAGCGGCGCAGCATCCCCGCCAGCGCTCCGCGCCGGTCCGCGCCGCGATCTTCCAGCAGCGCAACCGTTTCCCGCTGCCACGTCGCGCCGTTGCGCTTCGCCAGGCACCGCTTCTCGATCACGCCCAGGTAGCGTTCGCGGGCCGCGTCCGACACGCCGCACGCCTGCAGGCCGTCGTGCGCCATCGGCAGCAGACGGCGCATCACCAGCTCGTCCGGCGACACCCAGCCGACGCTCGGCCAGTACAGGTGCGCGTCGAACCCGTGCCGGGCGCCGGCGTAGAAGTTCTCCTCCGCCGCCGCGAACGACATTTGAGTCCACAGTGGCCGGTCCTGCTCGGTGAGCGCCCGCTGGACGCCGTAGAAGAACGCGGCGTTGGCGACGATGTCCACCACCGATGGCCCCGCCGGCAGCACCCGGTTCTCGATCCGCAAGTGCGGAACCCCGTCCACCAGGTCGTAGACCGGCCGGTTCCAGCGCCAGATGGTGCCGTTGTGCAGCCGCAGTTCCGCCAGCGTCGGAGCCCGGCCGGAGTCCAGCGCCGCCAGCGGATCCTCTTCCTCCGGTTCCGGCAGCAGCGCCGGGAAGTAGCGGACGTTCTCCTCGAACAGGTCGAAGATCGAGGTGATCCACCGCTCGCCGAACCACACCCGCGGCCGCACGCCCTGGTTCTTCAGCTCCACCGGACGCGTGTCGGTGGCCTGCAGGAACAGCGGAATCCGCGTCTCGTGCCACAGAGCTTTGCCCAGCAGGAACGGGGAATTCGCGCCGATGGCCACCTGCACCCCGGCCAGGCACTGCGCGGCGTTCCAATGCGCCGCGAAATCCTCCGGCGACACCTGCAGGTGCAGCTGGACCGACGTGCACGCCGACTCCGGCAGGATCGAATCGGCGTAGGACCGCAGCTTCTCGGGCTGCGCGTCGTCCAGCGGTACGCCCTCCATGTCGAGCAGCATTTCTTCGCCGCGCGCCAGGAAGATCTGCTCGTTGAGCAGCGAGTACCGCGGGTTGCGCGACAGCCAGTTCGGGTCGAAGTGCGCGCTGCGCAACGTCGGCAGCGTGCCGATCATGACGATCTTCGCGCCCGCGTCGTGCGCCCCGCCGTCTGCGCGCAGCAGCGCTGCGCGCAGACGGGACTCCAGCTCCAGGGCGCTGTCGCCCGCGAGCACCTGCGGCTCCACGTTGAGCTCGATGTTCTGCTGGCCGAGCTCGGTGGTGAACACCGGCTCGCTGATCTTCTCCAGCACCACGGCGTTGGACATGGACGGCTCCATCTGCTCGTCCACCAGGCACAGCTCCATCTCCAGCCCCATCTGCTGGTGGGGGAAGGAGAAATTGCCCTCGGCGAGCATCCGGGCCAGGGCGTCCAGGCCGCGCTGCATCTTGTTCCGATACCGTTGCCGGTCCACTGGCTTGAACGCTTGATCGTCCACGTGCCGTCCCATGCCGTCTCCCCGCTTGATCGGCAGCACGTCAGCGCGCAGCGCTGGGGAAACCACCGTGACACATCGGTACCCGGGGGACCAGCGGCCAAAACGGTGTCACGCACGGCGCGAAGAGTGATCAATCGGAGGCGTCGGTGAGCCGTTCCAGCTCGGCTTCGGTCAGTTCCAACCCGGCGGCCGGGAGCAGGTCGGCGAGCTGCTCGGTGTTGCGGGCGCTGGCGATCGGGGCGGTCACGGTCGGTTGCCCGAGCAGCCAGGCAAGCGCGACCGAGGACGCCGGCACGTCACGCAGCGTTGCGATCTCGTCCAGCGCCGTGAGCACCTTCACACCGCGCTCGTCCAGGTAGGCACGGGCGCTCTCGGCGCGTGGGCTGTCCGAACTGTCCCCGCCCGGGCGGTACTTCCCGGTCAGGAACCCGTGCGCCAGCGCGTAGTAGGGCAGCACGCTCACCTTCTCCCGAGCGCACAGGTCGGCGAGCGGGCCTTCGAACTCGCCGCGTTCCACGAGGTTGTAGTGCGGCTGCAGCGCGGAGAAGGCGGCCAGTCCCTCGCGGCGGGAGACCTCCAGCGCCTCGGCGAGCCGGGGCGCGGTGTAGTTCGACGCCGCGATGTAGCGGACCTTGCCCGCCCGCACCAGCTCGTCGAAGGCGGCCAGGGTTTCGGCCAGCGGGATGGACGGGTCGTCATCCCCATGGGCGTAGTAGAGGTCGATGTGGTCGACACCCAGGCGGCGCAGCGAATCTTCCGCCGCGGCCTTGATGTTCGCCGCCGACAGGCCGCGGCGGCCCGGCAGCCTGCCGACCTTGGTGGCGACCACGATGTCGTCGCGGTTGCCGCGGGCGCGCAGCCATTCGCCGATCAAGGTCTCGGATTCGCCGCCGGAATTGCCCTCCACCCAAGCGGAATAGCTGTCGGCGGAGTCGATGAAGTTGCCGCCCGCGGCGGCGTACTGGTCCAGAACGGTGAAGGTGGCGTCGCGATCCGCCGTCCAGCCGAACACGTTGCCACCGAGGCAGATGGGGAAGACGTCGAGTTCAGTGTCGCCGAGTCGAGTCATGTTGCGGAACCTACTCCCTCCCGCCCCCGGAGCCGATAGAGACCGTTTCCGAACTTGCTCCGCGTGGCGGTGCGGGCGGCCCCCTGCGGGAGTTCGCCTTCTCGCTGTGGGATGCCCGACATCATGACTGCCAATTCACCACGTCGGGGCTGTCCTAGCCGGGAGAACCCCGACAGGGTGGGCAATTCAAAACAGCCTCGATAGTCGGTCTTCGTGTGGTTTGCCGGAATTCCCGGGAGATCATGCCGGCACCTCCGGCCCCACGAGTCGCGCGCGACGGCGCGAGATCGGCCGGGCCGACTCGATTGGCGGGGGGTGCGAGAATGCGGGCGTGGTGCACATTGTCGAGGTCGACGACGTCGACGACCCGCGGGTCGACGACTTCCGCGATCTGTCCCGCGCGGACCGCCGCCCAGACCGGCCGGGCGGGCGGGGGCTGGTGATCGCCGAAGGCGTCGTGGTGGTCGAGCGGCTGCTCGCCTCGCCGTACCCGGTGCGGGCGCTGCTCGGCGTGCGCCGCCGCATCGAGGAGCTGACCGAGGCCACCGCGGCCCTGGACGTGCCCGCCTACGTCACCGACGCCGACGTGATGGCGCGCGTCGTGGGTTTCCACCTGAACCGCGGCGTGCTGGCGGTCGCCGATCGCGCGCCGGTCGTCGAGCCCGCCGAGCTCATCGCCCGCTCCCGCCGCCTGGTGGTGCTGGAAGGCATCGGTGACCACGAGAACCTCGGCGCGCTGTTCCGCAACGCCGCCGCGCTCAGCGTCGACGGCGTGCTGCTCGGCGTGGGCTGCTCGGACCCGCTGTACCGGCGCAGCGTGCGGGTGTCGATGGGGCACGTGCTCCGCGTACCGTTCGCCCACCTCGACTCCTGGCCGGAAGACCTGAAGTTGCTGCGCGACAACGGCTTCCGCGTTGCGGCGCTGACCCCCAGGGCGGATGCGAAATCCCTTCGCGAAGCGGCCCTGGACAGCGGCCCGGTGGCGGTGCTGCTCGGCTCCGAAGGCCCCGGGCTCACCGACGAGGCCATCGCGGCCGCAGACCTCGCGGTCCGCATCCCGATGGCGAGCGGGGTGGATTCGCTCAACGTCGCCACGGCCGGTGCGATCGCCTTCCACGCGATGAGCGGAACGTGATGGACGCCCGGGAAACCGGCTGGGAGCTGCACGCGCGATCCGGTCGCGCGGTGCTGGTGCGCGGCATCGGCCGGGAGGTCGACCCGGCCCGGCTGCGGCTGCCCGGCTCGCTGGTCGCGGCGCTGCACGAGTGGGCGCACGTGGTGGAAGCGCTGCAGACCGAGGAAGCCGCGGACACCACGGCGGAGCTCGTCTCGCGGCGCGGTCGCCAGCTGGCGATGCGCCTGGCGGCGGAGACCGGCGGCCAGATCGGCTACGTCGACCCGCTCAGCGGCGAACTCGACCACATCGGCCGACCGCGCTCGGCGCACGCGATGCGCGGGTGGCGCGGCGGAACGATCGCCCCGGTGCAGCCCACGCCGTGGGGCCCGGGCCTGGTGATCAGCGCGGTCATCGGCGCGATCGTGACGGTGACCCTGGTGGTGGTGACGCTCGGCCTGGCGGACGTGAGCGGAATCCTCGCGGCGGTGGTCAACATCGCGGTGGCCGCGGGGTTCGCGCCGTCGATCTGGCTGGGCCGCAACGTCCCGGTCTGGCGCTGGGCGGCGTACGGAACGGCGGTGGGCATCATCGCGGCCTGGATCGCCCTCCTCCTCAGCCTCCTCGGCTGAGCGCCACCCCTGTTCAACCCGCAATTTCAATGGAAATCGAACCTCTGATTTCCATTGAAATTGCGGGAGTTCTCCACAGGCGTCGGCATGTCGTGGTGCGACACGCCGGTGATCCCCAGTTTCAATTGAAACTGAGGTGGACATGGCAACGGGGCCGGGTGAGCTAGAAGCTCGCCCGGCCCCGTTGGGTTGTTCGGTCGTCAGCGGTGGGAGCGGACGCCGAGCAGGACGTCCTCCCACGACGGCACGATCGGATGACTCTTGCGCCCGCGCCGCGGCTCCGCCTTGCGCTGCGCGTCGTCCTCCGCCGCCTCGGCGGACGCGCCTTCGGCGCTCTCCTCCGCCGTCGGCTCTGCCACCGGCTCCGCCGGCGGCGGGCCGGTGTCCATGTCGAGGGTCGGCGCCTCCGGTCGCTGCGCGACCACCGGCTCCTCCACCCGCTCCGGGACCGGCTGCGCCTGCTGGTCGAGCTGCAGCGCTTCGCGGGCCAGCTCGGTGACCGGCCGGACCGTCCGCAGCGGGCGGTTCGGGGACGGGTCGAGCAGGTCGGCCGCGTGGTCGTCGAGCGCCGCGACGGTGCCGCCGTGCGCGCCGGGGTGGAAGACCCAGTGCGCGCGGTTCTCCGAGCGCCCGGCCTGCCAGGTCAGCTGGACGACCCACTTGCCGTCCTCGCCGCGCCACGAGCCCCAGTTGGCCTCGGCGTAGTCGTGGCCGCGCATGCCGAAGGTGTGCGCGACGACCTCGCCGAGCGTCTGGACGTCCGGGCCGTCCTCGCGGACCGGGTGCGCGCGCTGGGCCATCTCGGCGATCTGGGCGCGTTCGAGCAGCACGGGGTAGGCGTAGCGCTCGACCCGGTGCTCGGGGATGCCGGAGGCCTCCGAGATCTGTGCGACGGACGCGCCGGAGCGGATGCGGGCCTGGATCTCCCGGGGCCGCATCTGGGCTTCCATCTCGATCTGGACCTGGCCGAGCCTGGTGAGGTCACCGCGGGCTGCGGCACGCAGTCGTTCGTCGGCGGGCACGGTGAAGCGCTCGCCGTTCTCCGGGTCCTCGCAGATGACGGATTCACCGTCCTCGTCGAGCCCGACCACTCGCAGCGCTCGCATACGCCAGCCTCCCGCCGACCTACATGTCACCAAGCTGTGACAGTAACCCGGCGCGCCGCCTTGACGCGGGAGGCACGCCGGGCACGTCGTCTCGTTGTTGGTCGCTCTCTCCGCCTTCGATCTTGCCGGAAAGGTGGCGCCCGGGCGAACGGGTAAAACCACTCATTTTCGTTGAAGATCACCGCTAGTGCCCAAAAGTTCACTTGGTGGTGTCATTCTGGGCAAAAAGCCGCCGGGATCTTGGCGGATCCCGGCGGCTCAGCGTGTCAGGAAAGCTGCGAAACCACCCAATCGATCGACTTCGTCAGAGCGGTGACGTCGTCCGGGTCGATCGCCGGGAACATGCCGACCCGCAGCTGGTTGCGGCCCAGCTTCCGGTACGGCTCGGTGTCCACGATCCCGTTGGCGCGCAGCGCCTTCGCCACCGCGGCGGCGTCGATCGAGTCGGCGAAGTCGACCGTGCCGACCACCTGGGAGCGCTTCGCCGGGTCGGCCACGAACGGCGTGGCGTACTCCGACGCCTCGGCCCAGGAGTACAGCCGCTGCGACGACTCGCGGGTGCGCTGCGAGCACCAGTCCAGCCCGCCCTGGCCGTTCATCCACTCGATCTGGTCGGCGAGCAGGAACAAGGTGGCGACCGCGGGGGTGTTGTACGTCTGGTCCTTGCGGGAGTTGTCCAGCGCGGTGGGCAGCGACAGGAACTCCGGCACCCATCGGTCGGACGCGCCGATCTCGCCGATCCGCTCGATCGCCGCCGGGCTCATCGCGGCCAGCCACAGCCCGCCGTCGGCGGCGAAGCACTTCTGCGGCGCGAAGTAGTAGACGTCGACGTCGGCGGCGTCGAACGGCAGCCCGCCCGCGCCCGAGGTGGCGTCGATCGCGATCAGCGCGTTCTCCGAACCCTCCGGGCGGCTCGGCGCGAGCATCACGCCGGTGGAGGTCTCGTTGTGCGCCCAGCCGATCAGGTCGACGGACGGGTCCGACACCGGCTCCGGCGCGTCGCCCGGCTCGGCGGAGACCACCACCGGGTCGCCCAGGAACGGCGCCGTCTTGGCGGCCTTGGCGAACTTCGAGGAGAACTCGCCGTAGGTGAGGTGCAGCGACCGCTCGCGGACCAGGCCGAACGTCGCGGCGTCCCAGAACGCGGTGGTGCCGCCGACGCCGAGCACGACCTCGTAGCCCTCCGGCAGGGAGAACAGCTCGTGTAGTCCCTCCCGGATGCGTCCGACCAGGGACTTCACCGGCTTCTGCCGGTGCGAGGTGCCCATCACCGCGGCGCCCGTGCCGGCCAGGTTCGCGAGCTGCTCGTCGCGCACCTTGGACGGGCCGCAGCCGAACCGGCCGTCGGCGGGCTTGAGTTCCTCGGGCAGCTTCAGGGTCGTCGGGTCGATTTCGGCCTGCGTCATGCCGGCGCCTCCGGGCGTTGTTGTGGTGACTGTGCAGGTGGCGGGGCAGTGCCTCCCGCGCGCCAGTGGCCTGATGACCGGCGCCTTTGCCGGCTCGGCTCAAGTGTTGCAGCAGGGTTTCGGGGTCGTGACCCCGGTGCTGCCAACAGCCGCAAGGCAACTTACTGCGGACGTCGGCCGTTGGCCAACAGCATCCGGATCTTGGTCAGGCGAAGCCCGGGGCGCCGCAGCACTTCTTGTACTTGCGCGCGGAGCCGCACCAGCAGGCGTCGTTGCGGCCCGGCGGCCAGGCGATGGCCAGGCCGCGGCGGGCGGCTTCCGCGGCGAACTCCGCGCGGGTGGACTGCTCGTCCAGGGCGATGCCGCGCGACGCCGCGAAGCCCACCAGCGACTCGAACGAGCCGATGACCACCGCCGCCTCCGGGCGCTGCTGCAGAGCCCGCTCGGCCTCCCGGCGGTGCTCCAGGTGCTCGGTGCCCGGGTACCAGCCCGGCCGTTCTCGTTGGATCTCGGCGAAATCCGCCGCCGGCCAGAAGAGGATCGCCGGCGCCTCGTCGTGCCGCCGGAGGTTCTCGATCTGTGCTCCGATCTGGCGGCCGTGCTCGGTCAGCCGGTCGTGGAGCTCGTCGAGGCCATCGGACGGCAGGCCAAGCTCGCGGCGCAGGAGGCTGCGTTGCCGCAGCAGTTCGGAGCCGGCGTCGCCCATTTCGATCTCGGCGTCCAGGCTCGGGACGAACCGGTTGACGCCGATGTTGAGCCAGCGCAACGCTTCCTGCGGTTCGTCGACGAGCTGGTACGCCATCGACGCGGTCACGTAGGCCCACTCGCAGTTCGAGCCCTCCCGGAGCAGCCGCGCGAAGCGCTCCTCTGCCTCCGCACGCCGCCCGTGCGTCAGCAGGAACTTCGCATAGGCGGCCGGGCCGTGGAGCACGTTGGTGTCGTCGTCGACCTCGGCCGCGACGCGCAGGGCCCGCTCCTCGCGCTCGTGCTCGCCCGCGAAGTGCCAGTAGTCCGCCGCCTCGACGAGGTCGTTGCACTGCTCGCCGCTGGTCTCCGCGTCGGCCTCCAGCGCTTCGGCGTACTCGACGTGCAGCCGCCGTTGCGCCTCGCCGGATGTGACCGTCACCACTCCACGCTACCGCTGTTCGCCGCTCGGGTGCCGTGAGTGTTTTGTGTCGTCATAGCGACACAAAACACTCACGGGCGGTTACCGGTCACACCGAGGCGATCAGCTGGTCGATCGAGCCCCAGCCCGCGACGTCCTGCGGGGAGCGCGGGGCCGGGCCGGTGTACTGCGCCGACGGGCGCACCAGGCGGCCGGTGCGCTTCTGCTCCAGGACGTGCGCCGACCAGCCCGCGAGCCGGGCGCAGGTGAACATCGCCGGCATCATCGCCGTCGGGACCTGCGCGAAGTCGAGCACCACCGCGGCCCAGAACTCCACGTTGGTCTCGATCGGCCGGTCCGGCCGACGCTCCCGCAGCACCGCCAGGGCAGCCTGCTCCAGCTCGCGGGCCACCTCGAAGCGCGGCGCGCGCAGCTGGTCGCAGGCGTTGCGGAGCACCCGGGCGCGCGGGTCCTCGGCGCGGTAGACGCGGTGGCCGAAGCCCATCAGGCGGTCGCCGCGATCCAGGATCGACGTCACCACCCGGCGCGCGTCGCCGGTGCGCTCGGCCTCTTCGATCATCGGCAGCACGCGGGCCGGGGCGCCGCCGTGCAGCGGCCCGGACATCGCGCCCACCGCGCCGGACAGGCAGGCGCCGACGTCGGCGCCCGTGGAGGCGATCACGCGGGCGGTGAACGTCGAGGCGTTCAGCCCGTGCTCGGCCGCCGATACCCAGTACGCGTCGAGCGCCTGCACGTGCTTCGGGTCCGGTTCGCCGCGCCACCTGGTCAGGAACTGCTCGGTGGCGGTGGCCGCTTCCGCGATCCGGGCGTGCGGAACCGGCGGCTGATCTCCGCGCGCGGACTGCGCCACGAAGGACAGCCCGAGCGCGGAGGAGAGCGCCAGCTGCGCTCGGGCCTGCGCGTCGTCGATGTCCAGCAGTGGCGCGAAACCGGCGGCCGGCGAGGTCATCGCCAGCGCCGCCTGCACGTCCGCCCGCACATCGCCGGTGCGGATCGGCAGCGGTGTGTCGTCCGCGGGCGGCAGGCCGTCACCGAACCGGCCGTCGACCAGCAGGGCCCACACGTCGTCGAAGGAGACCGTGCCCACCAGGTCTTCGATGTCCACGCCGCGGTAGCGCAGCGCGCCGCCGTCGCGGTCGGGTTCGGCGATCTCGGTCTGGAAGGCGACCACGCCCTCCAGGCCCGGGCGGAATTCGGTCTGGTCCGCCTTGCTCATGGCTGCCTCGTCTCCTCGGTGGTCGGGACCGCGCGCGTGCGCGGGCCGGGGACGTGGCGGGGCGTCGGGAACACAGTGCACCCGTCCACATGGCGGAAGCAATCGGAATCGGTGGGGGAAATCTCTGAAATGAGCTAGATCACATGGCGATGTCGGCGGTGTAAAAATTTTAGTTAGCGGGGCAAAAGGTTGGAAAAAAGGTTGTAATGGGTCAATTGTCTGGAGTAAACCCGCAGGACACGGCGGCCCACGTCGGGCCTCGTATGTTAAATAGCTTTCATGCACCTTGCTCCTCATGAGCGCGACAAGTTGCTCGTCTACGTTGCGGCCCGCCTTGCGCGCGAGCGGCTGGACCGCGGACTGAAGCTGAACTACCCCGAAGCGGTGGCGCTGATCACCGACCACGTCGCGGAGGGTGCTCGGGACGGCCGGACCGTCGCCGAGCTGATGCAGAGCGGCCGCCAGGTGCTGCGCGCCGACCAGGTGCTCGACGGAGTGCCGGAGATGATCCACGACGTGCAGGTGGAGGCCACCTTCCCGGACGGGACGAAGCTGGTCACGGTGCACGACCCGATCACCTGACGCGGCGAACCGGCCAGCCCCCAATCCCGTATCGACATCTCGAGGAGTGCTCATGCGTCCCGGGGAGATCATCACCGGCGACGGCCCGATTCCGCTGAATCCGGGCCGGGAACGCATCCGGATCACCGTCGTCAACCGGGCCGACCGCGCGGTGCAGGTCGGCTCCCACTACCACTTCGCCGCGGTCAACCCGGGCCTGGAGTTCGACCGGGCCAAGGCCTGGGGCTACCGCCTGGACGTGCCGTCGGGCACCGCCGTGCGCTTCGAGCCGAACAAGGACCGCGAGGTCGACCTGGTGCCCGTCGGCGGCAGCCGGCTGGTGCGCGGTCTCCGGCTGGAGTACGTCGGCGAGCTCGACGCCCGCGACCACGAACCCACCCCGTTCACCTACGGCGAGAAAGGCGAGGGACACCACGGTGAGCACATCGTCCATTGACCGGTCCCAGTACGTCGAGCTGTTCGGCCCGACGACCGGCGACCGGATCCGGTTGGCCGACACCGATCTGCTGATCGAGGTCACCGAGGACCGCAGCCAGGGGCCCACCGGCTCCGGCGACGAAGTGGTGTTCGGCGGCGGCAAGGTCATCCGCGAGTCGATGGGGCAGTCCGCCGCGATCCGCGCCGAGGGCACGCCGGACGTGGTGATCACCGGGGCCGTCATCCTCGACCACTGGGGCGTGATCAAGGCCGACGTGGGCATCCGCGACGGCCGCATCGTGGGCATCGGCAAGGCCGGCAACCCCAGCGCCAACAACGACGTGGACAACTCGCTGGTCATCGGGCCGTCCACGGAGATCATCGCCGGCAACGGCAAGATCCTCACCGCCGGCGGCATCGACTCCCACGTGCACTTCATCTGCCCGCAGGAGATCGACACCGCGCTGGCCTCCGGCCTCACCACCCTGATCGGCGGCGGCACCGGCCCCGGCGAGGGCAGCAAGGCCACCACGGTCACGCCCGGCGCCTGGAACCTCGGCCGGATCATGCAGGCCCTCGATTACATGCCGGTCAACGTGCTGCTGCTGGGCAAGGGCAGCACGATGCGCGGCGAGGCGCTGTGGGAACAGCTGCGCGCCGGCGCGGGCGGCTTCAAGATCCACGAGGACTGGGGCGCCACGCCCGCGGTGCTGGACAGCGCGCTGCGGGTGGCCGAGGAGTCCGGCGTCCAGGTCGCGTTGCACGCCGACACGCTCAACGAGGCCGGGTTCTACGAGTCGACCCTGGAAGCCATCAACGGCCGTTCGATCAGCGCGTTCCACGTCGAAGGCGCCGGCGGCGGGCACGCGCCGGACATCATCCGGCTCGCCTCGCAGCCCAACGTGCTGCCCTCGTCGACCAACCCGACGCGGCCGCACACCATCAACACCATCGACGAGCACCTCGACATGGTGATGGTCTGCCACCACCTGAACCCGTCGGTGCCCGAGGACCTGGCCTTCGCGGAGAGCCGCATCCGGCCGTCCACCATCGCGGCCGAGGACGTCCTGCACGACCTCGGCGCGATCTCGATGATGAGCTCGGACGCGCAGGCCATGGGTCGCATCGGCGAGGTCATCATGCGCACCTGGCAGACCGCGCACGTGATGAAGCGCCGCCGCGGCGCGCTGCCCGGCGACGGCCGCGCGGACAACAACCGCGCGCAGCGCTACGTCGCGAAGTACACGATCAACCCGGCCATCGCGCACGGCATCGCCAAGCACGTCGGCTCCGTGGAGGTCGGCAAGATGGCCGACCTGGTGCTGTGGGAACCGAAGTTCTTCGGCGTCCGCCCGCACATCGTGCTCAAGGGCGGGTTCGCCGCGTGGGCGGCGATGGGCGACGCGAACGCGTCGATCCCCACGCCGCAGCCCTACATCACGCGGCCGAGCTTCGGGGCGCAGCCGCGCGCGGCGGCGGCGAGCAGCGTGTTCTTCGTGGCGCCGGTGGCGCTGGACGCGCAGCTGCCGGAGCAGCTGCAGCTGGGCTCGCGGTTGGTCGCCGTCGAGAGCACGCGGTCCGCGGGCAAAGCGGACATGCTGCACAACGACGCCACCCCGGACATCCAGGTCGACCCGGACACCTTCGCGGTGGACATCGACGGCGAGCGCGTCGAGCCGGCCCCGGTCGCCGAGGTGCCGATGGCACAGCGCTATTTCCTGTTCTGACAGGCCGAAAGCAGCCGAGTATCGAGCGGGAACGCAATTTCAATGGAAATCGGAGCTTCGATTTCCATTGAAATTGCGGACCCCTGTCACTGGAACGGATGAGGTTCGTCTCGTCCGGTTTGGAGGGAGAGCGGTGCGAGCCGGTCTTGCGGTGCTGGCGCTCGCGGACTCCCGGTTCCCCGGCGGGGGGCACGTGCACTCCGGCGGCGTCGAGGAGGCCGCCGCGCGGGGGCTGATCAAGGGAATCGGCGACCTGCGCGAATTCTTGTACGGGCGCTTGCACGGCGCGGGCGCCCTGCAAGCGGTGTTCGCCGCCGCCGCGGCGCACGCCGCGTCCCGCGGTGTCCTAAGTGGACACTGGCGGGAGCTGGACGTCGAACTCGACGCCCGCACCCCGTCCCCGGCGCAGCGGGAGGCCTCGCGCGCGCAGGGGCGGGGCATGATCCGCGCCGGCAAGGCCGCCTGGCCGTCGCCGGTGCTGACCGAACTGGTGGCCGCGATCCCGCGGCCACACCATCCGATCGTGCTCGGCGCGCTGGCGGCCATCGCCGGGGCCGGGCCCCTGGAGGCCGCGCTGGCCGCCGGTTACCTGGCGGTCAGCGGACCGTCCTCCGCCGGCGTCCGGCTGCTCGGGCTGGACCCGTTCGCGGCCAACGCCGTGGTCACCGAACTGGCCGACGACCTCGACCGGATCGCCGCCGAGGCGGCCGCGGTGGCCGGGCTCGACCCGGCCGAGCTGCCCGCCCCCGGGGCCCCGGCGCTGGACCTGCTCGCCGAAGCGCACGATCGCCATCACCGGGAAGAGGTGCGTCTCTTTGCTTCCTGAACACGGACACGGCCACGGGCACGGTCACACGCATCCGGTCAACTTCGACCCGACCGCGACCGAACCGGACCCGTTCTCGGCCGAACCGCAGAACGGGCGCCCGTTCCGGCTCGGCATCGGCGGGCCGGTCGGCAGCGGCAAGACCGCGCTGACCGCGGCGCTCTGCCGCGCGCTGGGCCAGGAGGTCAACCTCGCGGTCGTGACCAACGACATCTACACCACCGAGGACGCGGACTTCCTGCGCAGGGCCGGGGTGCTGGACACCGACCGGATCGAGGCCGTGCAGACCGGCGCCTGCCCGCACACCGCCATCCGCGACGACATCACCGCCAACCTGGACGCGGTGGACCGGCTCGCCGAGCGGCACCCCGGGCTGGAGCTGGTCATCGTGGAAAGCGGCGGCGACAACCTGACCGCGGTGTTCAGCCGCGGGCTGGCGGACCGGCAGATCTTCGTGGTGGACGTCGCCGGCGGCGACAAGGTGCCGCGCAAGGGCGGCCCCGGCGTCACCACCGCGGACCTGCTGGTGATCAACAAGATCGACCTGGCCGAGCTGGTCGGCGCCGACATGGAGGTCATGGTCTCGGACGCGCACCGGATGCGCGGCGAGCTCCCGGTGATCACCCAGTCCCTGACTCGCACGCCCAACGCCCCCGACGTCTCGGGCTGGGTCCGCGAGCAGCTCAAGGTCGGCGTCAGTGCCTGAGGGCCGGCTCTCGCCCTCGCGGGGAGGGGCGGGGGGGGGGGGGGGGGGAGGGGAGAAAAAAAAAAAAAAAAAAAAAAAAAGGCCAGGGGTGTAGAGACGCAGAAGGAAGGAGTGAAGATCGAGCGCCACA